>JADIMK010000009.1 GCA_017694785.1 Candidatus Cryptobacteroides intestinigallinarum | reverse complement strand
TGATTGAAGATGGTACTTTCGATACTCTCGCAAAACGTGAGCGTCTCCAGATCACCCGCCAGAGGGCGAAACTCGAGAAGAACCTCGGTTCCATCAAGGATCTGAGCCGTCTTCCTTCAGCACTTTTCGTAGTGGACGTACAGAAAGAGATGAATGCCGTCAAAGAGGCAAACCGTCTCAACATTCCGGTTATCGCTATGGTTGATACTTGTTGCGATCCTACTCCGATTGATTATGTGATTCCGGCCAATGATGATGCCGCAAAGTCCATCTCTCTTATCATGGACGTAGTATGCGGTGCCATCGCAGAAGGGTTGAACGAAAGGAAGCTTGAAAAAGAGAAAGAGGCTCCTGAGCAGTCTGAGGACAAGGCTCCTGCAGGAAAGAAGCTCCGCGCCCGCAAGAATGCGGTGAAGGTCGAGGCTGCCGCTCCTGAGGCTCCGGCTGAGGAAACAGCTGCAGAACCGGCAGCAGAAACAGCTGCACCTGCAGAAGAGACCAAGGCAGAATAATCTCTGCCAGTACGGTTACGTTTTTGATAGTATAACAAGTTAATTTCTGAGAAAATGGAAATCAAAGCAGCTGACGTAATGAAGTTGCGTCAAATGACCGGTGCCGGCATGATGGACTGCAAGAAGGCTCTTGTAGAGGCAAACGGTGACTATGCCAGGGCTCAGGAGATCATCCGTGAGAAAGGCAAGCTCGTTGCAGCAAAGAGAGCTGACCGCGAGACTACCGAAGGCGCTGTGCTCGCTGAAGTCAACGGCGGCAAGGCTATCCTTGTCAGCCTCGGATGCGAGACAGACTTCGTCTCAAAGAACGCTGAGTTCCAGGCTACCGCACAGGCTATCGCTGATGCTGCGATGGCTGCCTTCCCAGAGGATGCAGAGGCTCTCAAGGCCTGCACCCTTGCTGATGGACAGACAGTAGAAGCAGCTATCACACAGCAGACCGGCAAGACCGGTGAGAAGCACACTCTCGCTTATTATGCCAGACTTGAGGCTCCTTATATTTCTTCTTATATCCACAAGATCAACGGCAAGCTCGGTGCTATCGTCGCTTTCAACAAGGAAGTTCCTGCTGAAGTCGGCAAAGGCATAGCAATGCAGGTCGCTTCAATGAACCCTGTAGCAGTCAACAAAGAGTCTGTTTCACAGGAAGTAATTGACAAGGAGCTTACAGTAGCCGTAGAGAAGACAAGAGAGGAACTCGTTAAGAAAGCAGTCAATTCAGCTCTCGAAAAAGCAGGCATCAATCCTGCCCATGTCGACAGCGAGGACCACATCGAGTCAAATACTGCAAAGGGATGGCTTACTCCTGAACAGGCTGACAAGGCACGTGAGATCATCAAGACTGTGTCTGCCGAGAAAGCAGCCAATCTTGCTGAGGCTATGGTCAACAACATTGCAAACGGCCGTCTGAACAAGTTCTTCAAGGAGAATACCCTCGAGGAGCAGGAGTATCAGATGGGCGACGGAAAGACTTCAGTAAAGGCTTTCCTTGCAAGCGTAGACAAAGATGCAAAGATCCTTGCATTCAAGAGATTCTCACTCAACGACTAAGCCATAGGCTATATAATACCTGAAGGACCGGTCTGAAGATCACATTGATTTCCAGACCGGTCTTTTTTATGTGTGTATTTTGCTTAAATTTGCTTTCATATAGACCACATGATCAACAGACATACATATGAATAAGATGACTCTTTTGCTGGTTCCGGCATTTCTTCTTTCTTTTTCCTTTGCTATGGCTTCGCAGGACATTGCGGCCGGATGGGGCAGCCCGGATATACGTTATCCACGGGAATTCGATGGAAATGACGTCTTCAAGGGAACTCTTTCGTTGAAAAATACGGTTTCTCTTGTGGCATGGAAAGGGGAGACTGTCCAGGCCCAGGCTGTGGTTGCCTGCATGGCGGGAAAAACGGATTCCATCGCAGTAAGGGCTACATCTCTATCCAGGACAGGAGGACGCGGCCGTACAGTTATCCCTGCTTCCGTGCTGAGAACCGGTTTTGTCGGCTATGTCATGACAGATGAACTCAATAGGGACGGCAGCGGAGGCTGCGGCTACCGGAACAGTGCGGACTTTGACTCTTCATATGTGGCTGATCCGATAGACCATATTTCAGCTTACCGCCCTCTGGAGGAAAAATCCCTGCAGCCTGTGTGGCTGTCCATCGATGTACCAAGGGACATTCCGGCCGGTGTCTATGCCGGGAATGTTGAAGTATATGCCGGTGCAGAAAGGTGCGTTTCTCTTCCACTCAGACTTACGGTCAGGGACCGCGAAATGCCTCAGGAAAACATATTCCATCTGGATCTGTGGCAGAATCCTTATGCTGTGGCAAGATATTATGGTGTGGAACCGTTCAGCAGGGAGCATCTGGCGCTTATGGAGCCGGTAATGAAGCTTTATGCCGATGCCGGAGGCAAAGTCATTACAGCCTCAATAGCGCACTGGCCGTGGAATGCCCAGACCTTCGATCCGTTTGAAAGCATGGTTACCTGGCTCAGGAAAGCGGACGGGACATGGTGGTTCGACTATACAGTCTTTGACATCTGGGTTGAGTTCATGATGTCACTTGGAGTCACGGACCAGATCAACTGCTACTCAATGATACCGTGGAAGCTCTCATTCCAGTATCTTGACCAGGCGAGCAACAGTTTCAGATACCTGTCTGCAGCGCCAGGAGATCCTGAGTACGAGCAGTTCTGGACAGTCATGCTGCGCTCGTTTGCTTCACATCTGAGGGAGAAAGGCTGGTTTGACATCACTATGATAGCCATGGACGAGAGACCTATGGACCAGATGCTTGCGGCAGTCGAGGTGATAAAGAACGCTGATCCTGATTTCCGCATCGCATTCGCCGGGAATTGCCATGGGCAGCTGCTGGATGTACTTGACTATTATTGTATACCTATCGGCTCAGAATACCCGGAAGGGACTGTTGAAAAGCGCAGGTCAGAGGGAAAAGTGACCACATTGTACACCTGCTGTACAGAAGCGTGGCCCAACACATTTACATTCAGCCGGCCGGCTGAAGCCGAATGGATAGGATGGTATGTCGCTGCAAACGGTCTGGACGGTTATCTGCGATGGGCTCTCAACAGCTGGCCGGAGGATCCGGTGCACGACAGCCGGTTCACCGCATGGGCTGCAGGCGATACCTATCTTGTCTATCCGGACGGCATGTCCTCCATCAGGTTCGAAAGGCTCAAGGCCGGGATTACGGCATATCGCAAGATCGCAGCCCTGCGTGATGAATTTTCCTCCACAGGTAATAAGAAAGGTCTTGCAAGTCTGGACAAGGCCCTGTCGCTGTTCGTGATGCCGGACAAAGACAGGATAAGGGAAATCACTTCAGATCATGATTATTCAGGACTTTCAGGTGAAGACCCGGCAGCAGATGCCATCGTTTCGGCAAGAAGGATTCTGGACCGTCTCTGAAACTTCCATTCCCATGGCCGGCCATATATTGAAGCATCCATTGCCATTGAAAGATATGCCGTGGCAGAAGAATCAACCTCTGCCACGGCATATCTTTTATGTCCCGGTATTGTTTTACAATTGTTCCGAAGACTATTTTACAATGATTTCATCTACAAAGAGGAATGCCGGAGAGCCAGCTCTTCCGTGCCATGAAGGCATGGCAGGGACTGTTTCGGCTGATACTTTAAGATATCTTGCCGATGTCTCAGGGAAAGATACCGTGTATTCCCGGAGACCGTCAGGATTGGCCCGTACCTCCATCGGTATTGTGATCTTGCCGGCTTCAGTGTAGTTCTCACCATCGTTAGATATGCTTGCAGTCAGGCTGAGCGGCGGGAAGATGTCTTCATCCTTGATTACCATGGCGCCGAGGACTACTGTGCTGTAGCTCTGATCCCCACCCATGTCTATCACTGCTGTGAGCGGATCCCCGAACCATCCTGCCCACTGTCCAGATGTGTACTGGAATACACCTCTTATGCCGTCGACGAATGAGTCCGGAGCTCCGTATCTGTATTTTTCGCGAGGCTGTGTGAGGAGTGTCACTTCACGTCCGATGGCCTTGTTGTCTATGAATTCCTGGGAGTACAGGGTGGTCTTCATGTTGTCCCTTTCCACCCTGGCTTTTACTGTACATGCCCCTGTTACCTCGATAGGTGCAGTATAGAGTGCTGATTCATGTGTCGGATCTGAGCCGTCCAAGGTGTATCTTATCGGAGCATCTCCCTGTGTCGTCAGCACCACTTCGACGCAGTGCTTGTCTTTGTTGAGGCGCGTCTTGCTGATGATCTGGAAAGCGGTAGTCGCATAGTTGTATCCGAGGATGTCGTAGATTGCAACTTCGTGGGTAAGGTTTGCAAGGAAGCGGTTCCAGTCCTTGTTCTGAGGCTGGCACCACTGAACTTCCGCAAGAGCGGCCTGTCTAGGCAGCAGCATATATTCAAGATGTGCATTGTCCTTGACATATTCGGTCCACATGTTGGCCTGTACCCCGAGGATATGGGCTCTTGCGGCCTCATCCATGTCATCGGTGAAAGGTTCGTATGAATATACTTTCTCGATCGGCAGATATCCGCCTATGCCGAAAGGTTCGGTAGATGGATCAGGTGCCTGATAATAGTCGAAATAGAAATGAGAAGTCGGTGTCATTATTACATCGTGTCCCATTTTTGATGCCTTTACGCCTTCTTCACTTCCCCTCCATGACATGACTGTAGCGTCAGGACCAGGTGTACCTTCAAGTATTTCATCCCAGCCTATGATCCGTTTGCCTTTCCCGGCCAGGAACTTTTCCATCCTTTCCATCACATAGCTCTGGAGATAGTGTTCGGCTGTGTATCCGTCCTTGTCCTGGAGTCCGAGTTCCTTGATTTTTGCCTGGCATACAGGACATTTCTCCCAGCGCACCTTAGGACATTCATCTCCTCCGATGTGGATATATTCAGAAGGGAAGAGGTCCGCTACCTCTGAAAGTACATTCTCAAGGAATACCATGGTCTTCTCATTTCCGGCGCAGAGCACATCTTCGGCTACTCCCCACCGTTGCCAGACTTTGTACGGTCCTCCGGTGCATCCGAGCTCAGGGTAAGCTGTCAGTGCAGCAAGCATATGTCCTGGAAGATCTATTTCAGGAATCACACTGATACCTTTTTCGGCAGCGTATTCTATCACTGATCTGATTTCATCCTGGGTGTAGTAGCCCCCGTATGGTATGTTGTCGGAACTGCCCCAGTCTTTTTTTATTACTGTCCCTTCGCGGACTGATCCTATTTCAGTAAGACGCGGATATTTTTTTATTTCGATTCTCCATCCCTGGTCATCGGTAAGATGCCAGTGGAGGACATTCATCTTGTGGATTGCCATCATGTCAAGGACTTTCTTTACTTCATCGATATCGAAGAAATGCCGTGCGACATCGAGGTGCTGGCCCCTGTAGCTGAATCTCGGAGCATCATTTATTGTGACGCAAGGAAGAGTCCAGTCCTTGTCCGGAGCCGGTGTCCCGGCATATATCTCGACAGGGAGCATCTGTCTGAGTGTCTCTATGGCATACAGGAATCCGTTATATGATCCGGCTTTGACAATGACTTTGTTCCGGCCTACCTTAAGCTCATAGGCTTCATTCGCTATGGTAGAATCGGCCAGGAATATGAATCCTCTTCCGGAAGTTCCTTCTTCAACATTACACTCTGTGCCGCTGGCAGTGGCAAGGCTTGCTGCAAATCCGGATATTGCTTTCCGCTCCATGGTATTTGTCCCTGGACTGCAGTAGAAATCAGCACCTGCAGCAGTGAATCTTCCGGCATGCATTGCTACTGAATTAGGGTAAGGGATGATACTCAGCGGCTCATTGTCTGCCGGAGAGCAGGAGATAGCCGCAGCTGTAGCTGCAATTGCGGCCAAAATAGTAATAGTCCTCTTCATTTTGACAAGATGTGTTATTGTTTAAATGTGGTCTGTAGCCCTTCACAAGGAGGGCTACATCTTGTAAAGATATGGACAAAATCCGGGATTGCAATGTTTTTTCTGCACATTCTGTGGACGGATGTATATGCTGTATGTACTGTCTTCTGGGCCGGATACCAGGAAGATCTCGAGGCTCAGAAGAACAGCAGTATCAGCTGTGCCGTTATGACTCTGACAAAGATGGAGAGAGGATAGACTGTAGCATATGATACCGAAGGTTCATCGCCTGTGACTGTGGTGTTGGCGTAGTTGAGAGCCATAGGGTTGGCCATACTTCCGCACAGCATACCGACATTGTGGGCATAGTCGACATTGAAGAATCTTGAGGCGGCCCAGCCAACGATAAGAACCGGCACTACTGCAAGGAAAAGTCCTATCGCAAGCCATATCAGCCCTTCGGTGCGGAATACCGTTTCGAAGAAATGTTCTCCTGAATCAAGCCCCAGGCCTGCCAGATAGACAACAAGACCGAATTCCCTCATCATGAGATTGGCACTTTCAGTCGTATAGGTGGTCAGGTGGAGCCGCGAGCCGAATGCTCCCATAAGTATTCCTATGATTATTGGTCCCCCGGCTATGCCTAGTTTCACAGGTGTGCTCATGCCGGGGATGGAGAACGGAATTGCTCCGATGAATACTCCTACGGCAAGGCCTATGAATATCGCCAGAAGATTGGGCTTGTTGAGCCTCTTCGCTTCATCTCCAAGTATTTTACCTACATTGTTGATGGAATTCGCTTCTCCGACTATGGTGAGCTTGTCCCCGACCTGCAGGTGGAGATTAGGCGATGCGATCAGGTCTATGCCGGCCCTGTTGACCCTGGTGATGTTGATGCCGTAGAGATTCCTGAGCCTCAGCGATCCGAGCTTTACCCCGTTGATCTTGTTTCTGGTCACAAGTATTCTTCTTGAAATCAGCTGGCTGTCTATGGCATTCCAGTCTATGCCTTCCTTATTCCAGTCTGCATTCTCCTGTTCGCCGAAGAGTGCCGTGGCGTTTTCCACATCGGCCTGGGTGGAGACGACAAGAAGCTGGTCTCCCTTTTCAAGCCTGGTCTCTGACGTCGGGATGCATACTTTTCCGTTCCTCCACACTCGTGATATGACGAAATGCCTGTCGGTCATATGCATTGCTTCCTTGATGCTTTTGCCGAATATGGCCGGGTTGCTCACGAGGAATTCCGCCACATAGGTCTTGGATGAGTTGTCATCTTCATGATGTCTAGGTGTTTTCTTCCCAGACATTGCCCTTAGTATTATCACTGACAGTATCACTCCTATTACTCCGAGCGGGTATGTGACCGCACATGCGAGAGCCATGTCTGTGACACCTTTGGCGTTGTCCGGCTCGACCTGGAGAAGAGCCTGCTGGGCGGCTCCGAGCATAGGCGTATTCGTGACCGCTCCGGAGAGAAGCCCCATCATGTCAGAAAGCGGTATAGGCGTGATCCAGGTAAGTATCAGGGCCATCAGCGTCCCTATGAACACGACACCGAGCGAAAGCATATTGAGCTTGATCCCCCCTTTCTTGAATGAGGAAAAGAATCCGGGACCTACCTGAAGGCCCAGGGTATAGATGAATATTATGAGACCGAAATTCTGGGCAAAGGCCAGCATATCCTTGTTTACCTTGACTCCGAAATGGCTGGCAAGTATACCTGAGAAGAATACGAACGTGATGCCGAGGGATATTCCGAAGAACTTTATCTTGCCGAGATATACGCCAAGGGCCGATACCGCCGAGATGACGATTACGGTCTGGATGACCGAGGGCTGACACAATATTTCATGTAACCAGTTCATGCTATGGTCGTGAATGTCTGTTAAATCTTAAATTTATCCAAATGTGGAAAATGGGTGCAAATATAGGAAGATCTCGGTGATTTGCCACCACCTCCCGGGATAAACGCATCCGTCAGTAGAGCAGCAGCCCCAGGAGTCCGCCTGCTATGATCACTGTGATAGGATTGGCTTTCCCCCACCAGGAAGCTGCGAATGCGGCGGCAAACAGCACCCAGCTCTTCCAGTCCGGGAAATTGTCTTTTGTCATCAGCACTATTGCCGCGGCGCCGATGAGGCCGGCAACGGCCGGCTTGATCCCCGACATGAGTCCTTCGAATACCGAATTGTTCCTGAACCTGGAGTACATCCTGCA
This sequence comes from Candidatus Cryptobacteroides intestinigallinarum, assembly GCA_017694785.1. GTDB lineage: Bacteria > Bacteroidota > Bacteroidia > Bacteroidales > UBA932 > Cryptobacteroides > Cryptobacteroides intestinigallinarum. The sequence goes on along the minus strand of JADIMK010000009.1, from coordinate 1,144 downwards.
TATGGCGAGGACTATTATGAATGAAGGCAGTACTACGGCCACTGTCGTGCTGAATGACCCGAGTATGCACAGGAATTCCGATGCTCCGGCCTGCTGCAGGACCGTATAGCCTACATAGGTGGCGCTGTTGATCCCTACAGGGCCTGGGGTCATCTGGGATATGGCCACTATGTCCGTAAATGTCTTTTCGTCTATCCATCCGTGGATTGTCACTACCTGAGCCTGGATAAGGGACAGCATGGCGTAGCCGCCTCCGATGGTGAAGAGGCCTATCATGAAGAAGGTGGTGAAAAGCTCGATGTAGATCATTTGCTGTCCTCCCTGTTTTCATTTTCAGGCATTGTACCCTTTGCCTTCTTCTTTTTGTCTTCCCTGTATTTGGCGAGTGTATATGACACTACTGCTACAATAACGAGGATATAAATAGGGGATACTTTAAGGAATGCGACAAGAACCATCGCTGTAATGCATACAGACCATGTATATATGTTATGGTTTGTCTTGCGGGCCATCTGCAGCATCGGGACTGCAATCAGGGCCACGACTACCGGACGGATGCCCTGGAATATGCGGCGCACTATCTCATTGTCCTGGAAGCCTGAGAACAGCATGGCAATCATCAGTATTATGAGAAATGAAGGCAATATGCTGCCGAGAGTGGCGATGATGCTCCCTTTTATCCCCTTGAGCCTGTATCCTATGAATATTGATATATTGACGGCGAGAAGGCCTGGAGCTGACTGTGCCAGGGCTATGATATCCGGAAAATCTTTTTCCTCCAGCCACCCGCGTCTGACGATTTCAGACTGGATGATGGGAATCATCGCATAACCGCCCCCTATTGTGAAGGCTCCGATCTTGGCGAAGATGATGAATATTTTCCAGTAAGATGCCATTCCGAATACGTTTCGGGTACAAAGGTGATAAAAAAATTGAAAAAAAATGTAAAAAAATTTGGAGAGATAAAAAAAGTCCGTATCTTTGCAGCCCGTTTCGGAAAGAAATGGAATAAATCAAGTTGTTTGAAAATACTGAAAGACTTAAGTACAAGCAAAGTACCGAAACAATAAGAGAGAGCGTTGATTCTTTTGATTGAATCAAGAGTCGATGGATTAAGCTTAGAGAAATATAATATACAATGAAG
>JADIMK010000094.1 GCA_017694785.1 Candidatus Cryptobacteroides intestinigallinarum | reverse complement strand
CTCATTGCAGGACTTTCTGCCTATTGCTTCTTCCCCAAAAAACCTATGATTGCTTTAGACAGATGTAATACCATAGACGATTATAACCAGTTGACTTTGTTTTAGTTACTTTTCATCGAACTCACGTTATTGTAATATTTCAGATGAAGGTCTTGATGGCCTTTCCTGTTCCTTTGGTCTGGCCTTATTTCTCCATGCTTAAGTGCAGCATCCTGTTCTATTTCATTGATTATATATTCTTCCTCCTTGTCACTTGAATCCGCTTTGTATTCATTCATAACCTGATTGTATAATTCTGGATCTTCATCTAATATGGCATGACCTACTTCATGGGATAGAATTGTAGCAGGAGAAGACCACATTCCATTACCAAACTGTATTAAATGATCAGGATCCCAATATATGGTCTTGAGCGTTGGGGAGTAACTGTTTTGATTTAGAGGTGCCTCGTCTATATAATAGATGGTTTCAGAGTCATTGAGTCTAGCAATGTTGCCGGATGTGCCTTTGGCGTTCATGAACTTAATGACTGCAGCAAATTTCTGCTTGAAATCCTCGGATACATTTTTAGCATAAAACAGTTTTCTACCGTCAGGGTCGATGATGTTCACGGGGTTGTTCCCGCAGAATGCATACAGGCTTGCTCCGTAGTATTTCTCCGCCAACGGATCTTGTGTAAGCCATCGTCCTGTTGCCGGGTCGTACATCCTTGCCCCGAAGTCTATGTACGGGAGTCCGGCGAAAGCCTGTTCCTCCTTCCCGCTGAAGCGGAACCTGTTGTCCGGGTCCTGAGGGCTGCCGTCATCCCATCTGAGCCCAAACGGCAGGTACGAGTCCTGCTCCAGTACCGAACCGTCCCCTCCGGCCAGGGCTCTGGTGCTGCCGAGATGGTCCCTGAATGCATAGACAGGCTCCATATGCTCCCCGTCCTGATCCCTGACCAAGACGAAACGACCTCCGGAGAACGCGGCTTCCTGAAGGCGGACAGTACCGTCCCCTCCGTTCCTGTATGTCAGAGGCCCGTGATATTCGAGCCCTGTCCCGTTCCCTGTCATAGTGCAAATCTTGGTCCCGTCTGCGGGATAATGAAAATCTGCGATAACTGAACTGTTTCTGGATACTTTTTTTATAAGGTTCATCCTGTTGAATTCGAGATCCATTCCGTGCATCCCGTCGTGGGTCATGTTCCCGTTCGCATCATATTCATATTCCCCGGAAGGGCCGGAGTCCCCGTCCACTCTTACGAGTCTGTTCCCGTCATATTCGAACACCAGGCCGTCTTTCTCCGCCCCGTTGGTCCTTGAGAGTGCGGTGATATTCCCGTTCCTGTCATAACTTAACCCCTCCTCGGAGAACGAACTGCCGTCATTTCTGTCAGAATATAGAACTGCGTCGGCAATCCTTCCGGCAGAGTCGTATCTGAAGGAGTATGCGTTAGCGATGCCGTCAGAGCCCATCCAGTGCCATTCGCTTATGTCGCCTCCGTAGATCGGCTGCTATCCTTCCAGTGATACCCCGGAGTTGTATAATGTCCTTGAAGCGAACAGCGTGTCACCTATGGCTACCGTTAGCTGTCCTGTTGTCCAGTCCCTGACATTGTATAGGTAAGAAGTCTCGGCAGTCTTTCCCCACAGCCCGTACTCTACAGATTCCATACGTCCGATTGCATCATATTTGTATCTGGTAACGGCTGGACTTCCTCCGTTGACTTCCACGGCTTCAGAGAGGAGCCTTCCGCATCTGTCATATGACCTTATCGTGTGGATGGAATCCACCTTAGCTCCGGGTCTAGGCATCACAGTCATGAGCTCCTCCAGGACCTCCCCAGTGTATGCGTAGGCGGTGTGCAGCACCTCGGTCCCTCCTTCAGGTGTCGCCCTCCTGGTCTGCACCTGCCTTTTCCTGTAGTCATAGTAGAATGCGTCCCATGCACATCCGTCCCCGTCTTCTAGGCTTGTCATTTTCCCTGTCACCAGTCCCTTGTGCGCTACCCGGTCGTCTGTGTCCCCATATGCCTCGCCGTATGAGCTGTCCTCATGGTACATCAGCCGGCTGTCTGTGAAGTCAGGGAGAGTAAGGAAATCGTAGCTGTCATAGTATGTGACCTCAGTTATGGACATCCTGTCCATGACGGGGATGTTCACCGAGTACCCGTATGGGTGTCCCATATCTGGAGTCGCCCTTACCGCTACAGCCTCTACAGCGGCCCTGTCGGGTTCTCCGGACAGGACACCGGATACCGCCTCCCGTCCGAACACATCCGGTATCGATACTGCCCATTCCCCCTTTGACCTCATGTTGCCGTCCTGTGACATGATGACCTGGTCAGAGCTGTCGAATATGTATTCCACCCATTCGGAACCGGGCATCTTCTTGCCTATGCACCTGTTCCTGCTGTCGTATCTGTACATGAATGCGAACCTGTCGAGATCCTCCTGTGCCGGTACTGGCCCTCCGATCTGGGGTGGCAGTACAAAGCACAGGTTACCGAATCTGTCGTAGGCGTAGTCTGTCCTGCCGGTGTTGTCCTCTTTGCACAGGACCTTCCCCTCCCCGTCTGAGAAGGTGCGGGTCACCTTCCCGTCCTCGTCGGTTACTGATGATACTAGGATACGGTCAGATACGAATTCGGATACGGCATATTCTAGTACGGGCCTTTCCCTGCTCCCTCCTGCTTTATAGCCTTGAAGCCCTTCCGAGTATTCTCTGTAATTGACCTTACTGCCGGCAGCGAACCATTCCTGTCCGGGACCTGATTCGGCCGCTATTCTTGATAATGGGTCCGGAGTGTATTCGGTCCTTGATTCTGGCACAGCATCCCTATGGAATGTCGCAGCTGCCTCAAGGGCATCACCGTAGCTGGTCCATGCCCCGGTCCCGTATGATGAAGGGACCGGAGACATGGTACTGGACTTTCTCCCGAACATGTCATAGGCTATGGAGGACAGGATAATGTCGGATGCATCCTGGGTACCTGCATGCATGACGCTCTGTACAGGTCTTCCGAGTCCGTCATAGTAGTCAACGGTGCTTCTGGTGCCGTCCTTTATGTCCGGCCCTGCGGCGGTGGCAGACACGATGTAGTTTTTGTCCGTGTCAGGTCTAAGGTCCTGTACGTTCCCTTCGTCAGGCGCTTCTGTCCTGATGTTCATGCCGAACAGCATAAGTCCTGAGCCATCTCCTTGTATTTTTGCTCCTTCATCTTGTCTATAGTCTTTTCGTACAACGGCCCGAGGTGCCTTCCGTACTGGAGCATCAGGGAATCTATCTTCCCGAGTTTTTTCCTGGAAAGGGAGTCTGCGAGTTCCTCACTGTAGGACTGGACCCTGTCCTCCATCTGGCTCTCAATCCCGGAACGCTGCCTGTGGAGTACGATTGCGAGTACACCTGCAAGCACCAGCAAGGCTGTGGCTGCGATGAATATGTACGGCATCCTGTCTCTCCTGCTGATCATTTCCTTGAGCGCCCTGATGTCAGCAGGACGCAGGGATGGATCCAAGCTCGTGCATCTGCGGATTATTCTGCGGTAAGATGCCCCTCCGAACATGAACTCCATGATCTTCCCGATGGAGTAGATATCGGACACTGTGCCTGAGGAACCTTTCCCTTCAAGGATTTCCGGAGCGGTGAAGCCCTCTGTGCCGCCTATGCATCCGCTGTAGACACTGTCGTTGCTGGCGGAGAGTCCGAAGTCTATGATCCGGGCTGTGCCGTTACCTGTGACGATGATATTGTCAGGCTTAAGGTCGTTGTGGATGATGCCCCGGTGGTGGAGATAGTCGACCCCGTCCATTATGTCATGGAGCACTGCCTTTAGCCTGTCTTTCGATGGCTTTGACAGCCTGCCGCTGCAGAATTCTTCCAGAGTGACTCCGTCGATGTATTCCATGACTATGGCAGGACCGGCTTGGGTATCCTTCTCGAAGCCGGTGACACTGACAATGCAAGGGTGGCTGAGCCGGACTGACAGCTCATATTCCCTGCGCAGCATGTCAACGGACATAGCGTCAGGGGAGACCGGAGTCTTCAGGGTCACATATTTCGATCCCATGCGGGCCTTCAGGATCCTGAATCTTCCGCTTTCCCGTATCACGCCTATGATTTCAAGTCCGTTGCCGGATGGAATGCTGACGATGTCATCTGATATGGAAGAAGTCTTCATATAGTTGATGGGGATGTCTCTTTCAGTTTTGATAGGGATGTCTCCTTCTGTTCTGATGGGGATGTTGCCTTGTATCTACAGTTTTTCAAGGAGAGTCAGTCCGTTTTCGATCCCCATTACATATCTCTGGAAAATCTTGCCGTCATGGACGAAATTGTCGACGGAGAGGGGATAGTCCCTTATGAATGTCGCACATTCGAAGCTGTCGCCGGTATTGATTGTTGAGTTGAGGCATTCTATGGCTGTGAATTTCCTGCCGCCCTGAAATTCTATGACGCAGACCCTGTCAGGAAGCCATCCTATGCGCAGCCTGTCTCCAGGCACAAGGTCATCGGCATTGATGCTGTGCCTGCCTTCAAGTACGTAGGACTGCCGGCCACTCTGCTTTGTGAGGTTTTTACGGAAGTCATCCCAGCTGCCGTATCCTGCATACTGGCTCAGTACATCCAGGGTGCGTTTATGTGCTGTACTGTAGCCGCTTATGCTTCCCCACAGGCGGCGCAGTGTATTGTCTCCTATGTGTTCACCCGTGATGTCTTCAATCTCAGCCCCGAGCCGTATGAAGTCATACCGGCTCACGACCTTGTGTCCGAAGTGCTTCTCCGCAGCGACCTTCAGTGCCGCAATCTCTGGTAAATCTGTCTGAATAGCCATAGTGGACACAAAGATACATGCTATTTGTCAAATATGTCAATAATTCCATTATATCTGATATATAATTTGCCATATCAGCAGACATTCCGTCCGATCCTACGGCAAGCTTCATGATGCCGGAATGTCATTCTTCATCTTAATCCATGTTGCAGATAAAGAAATTGTTGCTAAATTTGTCAAGATTTCGGGCTTGCTGACAAGTAGGCAGTCCGGATAAATACATACAGAAGCGTTTACTTGACGTTTCGTCTTGATGCTTAGAAACTTCGCAACTTTTTAGGTATAGTCAGGACCGAAGCAGCAGTAGATGTTCATGGGTATGCTATAGTTCTTGTATCCATACAAGATCTGCATATCGGCGTGGACTTCTGCGTTGCTCTTTCTACTATACCGGGCATGCGAAGGCCTCTAAGCGTGGGACGACCAATATGGCGCAGATCCACGTTTTTTGTATGCAATGGCTAACCTATTGACTGATGAACGATGCTGTTTGCTTTTGTATTGTATCTTATTGTCCTGGCGAATCCTAGCTGTGCCAGGCCAATTCCTGTCATATGTAAGATTTTGTACCGGCATTGTCCGGGTGTAGCCCTGAATATCCTTCCAGGGCCGGCTCCGCATGTTCTATTGCGGTATTGATATCCTTGTGTACAGACATAAATTCCTATAACTCTAATTCTAATTTTATGAAAACAAAACTTTTGATTATTGCCGCTGCGGCATTGTTCGCTTCTTGCGGTACATCATCCTCAGATGCAGGATGGAAAACAGATGAACTGCGTTACATCCCGTTGATAGATAAGGATGACAATTACCATTATGTAGATGTCGAGAAGAAATCGGAGACTACATGGGGGACATTTGAATTTGCGACCTTGTTCCGTGACGGCTATTCTATTGTCAGCAAAGACTCCGAAGGCTATTATTTCATGGATGACAAAGGAAAGTTCCTGAGGGATTCCGTTTTCCGTGATGTGACGATATTCCACGAAGGAATAGCCTGGGCTGTAGAGCCGGGCGGACCGCTGACAGCCATCAGCAAGTCCGGGAAGGTCCTTTTCGAACTAAAGAAAGGAGAGACAGCCTATGCTTTCCATGACGGATATGCAGCATTTTCCGATGCTGATGGTCTTTGGGGTATAGTGGATAAGAAGGGAAATGTAGTCGTGGCTCCGAAGTGGGAGGAAGTCATCCCTATGGTAGTGGACGGTCTGATTGCCGTTAAGGACTATAAGAAAGGTTGGTGTATCGCCAATGTAGACGGAAATGCCGTGACAGGATATTATGATGATATATGTATGATTGATACAGAGAACAGTTTCCAGAAGAATTATGTGCAGGCTCTTAGGGAAGGCAGGATACCGGTCAAGGACGACCGCGGCAATTGTGGAATCGTGGACAAGAAAGGAAATGTCGTGATCAATCCTCAGTTCGATGAGATAATCCTGGACGGGAAGAACTATCTTTTCTGCAAAGGTGATGCTTATGGCTGGTGTGACAAGGACGGCCAATATATAATCAATCCACAGTTTGATGAAGCCAAGCCGTTCGGAGACAACAATATTACACCGGCTTTGGATGAAAAAGGCTATTGCGGATTTATCGACAGGAAAGGCGAATGGGTGATCACCCCTCAGTTCTATGATGCAGAGGCGTTCATGCCGAGCGGAATAGCCTTGACCGTAGACGAAAACAGCGATGATTATGGAGCTGTCGACAAGTCCGGGAAATGGGTGATCAATCCGCAGTTCAGGATGATGTACAACTATGGATCTGCGGAAAATGTGCTGGTGATGGACCAGTCCTTGAATTTCGGAATCATCGACTCGAAAGGCAAATATTTGATTTCCCCTAACTATAAGACTGCTCCTGAAGAACTTACGGACAACATTTCAGGCATAAGCGGGAAATACTCTGCAACCAGTGATTATGTTGATATCGATGCATATGCCAAGATTATAGATGAACAGATCTGCAGACTCAAGTCATCGACTACAGGCGGACTTCTGAAGGAATATGGACTGTCTGAGTCCAGATTCCCTAAATCAGACAAGACAATGACTCTGACGACAGTAAATGCTATGCTGGACATGGAAATATCTGTCAAGATATCTGATGTCAACGCATGGAGCAGGGAATCTGACGGATGGTTCGGCTATAACTATACATTCCTTCCGGATGTGCCTGTGGACAACTATACTCTCAGCGTCGGATTCTCATCATGGGGCAAAGCCTGGCGTTTCGTTGACAAGATATTCGGCAAGCTTACAGAAAAGTATCCTTATGATGAGGAGAACGGTACTTTTACGATTCCAGGATATCCTATGGTATTTGGTGTTGTTATACCTGATGGAGGAATGGTGTTCAATATAAAGACAGAGTAGCAGGCCTTAGATTCCGGAAAATATGTTGAAACTGATATTTGTTGTCCTGAGTACTTTATGCTGTGCCGGCGCTTTTGCACAAGTAAACCTTGAGACAGGACGGCGTTACTACAATTATGAAAGTTACTCCAGTGCGCTTCCTTATCTGCAGGCTGCAGCAAAAGAGGGATATGGAGAAGCCTGTTACCTGCTCGGCCGGATGTATTATTACGGCATGGGGACAGAAAAGAACCTGACGATTTCGGAACGGATGTTCAGACGTGGGCTTGAGTTCGGATATGACAAGGGTGAAATAGAATTGGGAGATCTCTACTTCTATTCGTATGAAGATTATCCGAAGGCTCTTGAGATGTATAAGCTCGCTTATGACAACAAGAGGACCGGAGCTGTCCCACGTATCGCCATGTACAGCTTTTATTCCGATCTGGCCGAGTCTATAGGCGGAAAGCCTGATGAGGCAAAGGCTTTTGAACTGATAGGATCTTCTTTTGATGAGGCTGCATGGAGCAATGACAGGAATGTCCTCTATCTGGCTGCCATGTATTGTGTATTCCTTCATGAAAACGGTAAGGTACTTGACCGCAACAAGGATGCAGTCAAAGTGGCGTGCGAACTGCTCTACAAGGGCAGGAAGTATTATGAAGCTGCATGCCTCATGCGCAAATACAATATCGCGGTATTATGGTGCAGCTATATGAGACCTCAGAAGCTTTTTGTCTATACTGTGGTAAAGGACGCTTCAAGGTATGATTACCCGGCATCCGAATTAGGTGAAATGTTCTATATATACGGAATGTTCGCCCATGAGCACAATGATATAGATTATCAGATGAACTGGGGCTATTCTATCATAGGAGCAATGGAAAAATCCGCATCATACGGTTATGTACCGGCTATGAAGATGCTCGGGGACTGGTATTCGGGAGGAATCCATACAGCCAGGAACCTTCTGAAGGCGAGGGAATGGTATGCAAAGGCGAAAGCCGGAGGTGCTGATGTCCCTGAGGTGTAGGACTTGAAAATTGGACCGGCTGGAAGACCGGCCCTTTTTTTATCTGTTTTTCTTCAATGCCATACTTTATTTGACTTTCAGTATGGCTGTGTTTCATGAGGCTGTTTTCGGCTATCTCAACGGGGAACTTGAACACGGCAGCATCAGCCAGTTCTACAAGAACGTCGATACTGTAGGACCGGACAGCGGATTCCGGGCGAGAGTAGATGTCCTTGACATAGAGTAGAGCCTGGCTGTCGTCCGGGTCCTCGAAGAGAACTGGGGCGGAAGCATCGACTTTACGGACTATCTCCTCATGCTCAAGATGGACGGTCAGTGGAAATGTGTCGCCAAGGCATATAACCAGAATTCTGATACCGTAAGAAAGTGATTCTCCCCGGGCAGGAAAGTTTCTTCAGGGACGTCTTTTCCTGATCACGGAGCCTTTCGGATCGCCTGTGGCGCCGGAGCTGAGCCAGATCCTTATGGATGACATGCGAGGCAACAGACGGGTCACGGTGGTGCGGTAGTGGTGCAGCATGATCAGAAGGATAATCGACATGCCTATCAGTGTCATATATCCGTAGCATTCCTTGATTGAGATCATGGCTGCCTGCTTGGAGACTATCGCCATGGTGTCGCTCCATGACGGCATCTCGAATGGAAGGATGGTCCCGTCGAGATTGGTCGATGCGCTCATGTTGTTCTTGGCTATTGTCCAGTTGTACATCCTCTGCACGATGGCTGAGCCGGCCGCTGTGCCGATGCCGCATCGGATGTATCCTATCGAATTCAGTCCGAAGAAGAAGTTTGAGAACGGCAGGGTCTGGGAGAGGTATACGTTGGCACCTGAGCCTATCATTACCTCCGACAGCCCTATCATGAAGAGAGGAATGACGAATGCCTCTATGTTTGTGTCTTCTCCTATCAGGAAATACATCGAGGCTTCGTAGAGTGTGAGCAGAAAGAAGGCGACCACAAAGTATTTCTTGAAGCCCCAGTGCCATTTGACGAAAGCAGAGAATGCGATCATCGCCCCGACGATCACACCGTACAATATAGGCCAGTTGAGCGATATGATATTGAGCTGGTCATATCCGAGGATGGAGTTCATGTAGATGGACTGCAGCAGCTTAGGTGCAGCCTGCAGGGTACAGGCTCCGAGAAGCAGCACCATGAGATGCTTGACCGACCGGTATGAGAATATCGTCAGAGGCAGATATGGCTTGTCATGGAACTTTGACCGGCTCAGGGCCGCGGCCAGCAGGGCTACGGTTATCCCGGTTGCAATCCATATCGGCCGGCTTGTCCACCAGTCGAAGTGCTCCCCGTATGTGAAGAGCCATATTCCGGACATCAGGAAGGCGCTCCAGAGCAGCAGTCCGAAGAAATCCACTCCGTCAAGCGGAAGGAAAGGCCCCGGGCGGTGGTCAGGCTTCATCAGGAAGTAGACGATGCCGCAGTGGATCATCAGAAGCGCTATCACAAACAGGTTCATGAGCCTCCAGTTGCCGTAGTATGTCAGGTATGCTGTGGTGAGTCCGGAGAGATATGTGCCTCCGCACACCATGATATAGACGACAGGGAAGAATACCGCATAATTTCGTGACGGAGTCACGCAGAGGCGGAATGCGCTTGTACATCCGAACATCCCCAGCATCTTGAAGAAACCTGATATGAAGCTCAGGATCCAGATTATCCACGGGATCTGCACAGCCATTGTCAGAGCCGTACAGATGATCAGACCTATGCCTGAGACGAAGAACAGCTCCCTGGTGCACATGAAGAACTTCAGCCTGTACATTATCGGGAAGCATACGGTTATGCCCCCCAGCATGCAGTACCCGGCCATCTGGATATCCTCGCTGAGAAGGGATATCAGGTACTTTCTCAAATAACACAAAGCCTAACGTTTGAGAAATCGTATATAATGATTGCTCCAGCCCAAACTTTTTCTTGGCAAGTGCCAGAATCAGGAAAGAGCAGACAGCAATCCAAATTTGGGTATAGACGGCATTCTCCGATGTGCCATAGAATGACTTGATATGAAGATGCTGCTTCATCC
>JADIMK010000093.1 GCA_017694785.1 Candidatus Cryptobacteroides intestinigallinarum | reverse complement strand
TGGATGAAGCAGTCAAAGGCTATACCGCAGCTCTAGAGACAGCTGAAGCCAGGTGCAAGGAGACGGGGATAGCCCAGGATGACAAGGATCTTACGGATCGTCTTTCCGAAGAAATCGCCAGGACAGACAAGGACATGCAGGCCCTGAAGCAGTCACTCGATGAGATTGCGGCCATGGAAAATGCCGCAGCTGAGCTGCAGAAGAGTTCTGACAGCCTCCAGAAGGATATCGAGACATGTACATCCGGACTGGCTGCACTCAATTTAAAGATGTCCGATGTCCGCTCGTCTTTGTCTGCCATGCAGAGTACCATGCAATCGCTTGAGTCCAAGGCTGCTGATGCTCTTGACAAGGCATCAGGATACATGCCCTCCGGCAACTGGTTGCAGATATTCAGATCTTCTCCTGAGAAATTCATTTCAAGGCTGAAAACCGGGGCTGAGAGATACCGTAAGGAAAAGGAAGAAAGCCGGACTGTGGCAGATACCTTGTCCCGTTATTCTTCAATTATGGACAGCATCTCTAGATCCAGGTCTTCTGTGCTTGCCTACTTCCCGACATGGGAGGAAAGCCGGCAGATTGCCGATCAGGACAATAAGTGGCCTGATGCAGATGCCGCTCCTGCCTGGGACAGCCTCCAGGACCGGTGGATATCACTTTCCGCCTGGACATCATCTGCCAGAGAGACTTTGGACCGGACATCGGGACGGATCACATCCATGAGACAAGACCTGTCTGAAGCCTTGTCAGCAATCGGCATGAGCAAATGGCGTCTTGAAGAGCTGAGCCGATACCCCTCTGAGGCGATAGCTCAGAAAAAAACTGATATCGCACGCAGACAGACAGCTTTGTCGGAGGCCAGGGCTGCACTGTCGCAGAGAGAAGCCGACCTGGCCCGCCACACAGAGGAGATAGTCTCTTCAGGACTTTCTGAATCAGTAAAACCGGAAAACATCGCCTCATCTGTAAAGGATCTTGAAGATGAGACAGTACGGCTTGACGCAAAGGCAAATGAACTCAACCGGGCAGTGGGGGCCATCATGCAGCAGCTTGCAAAGGATCAGGAAGATGCGGCCCTTACGGAGAAAGTTCGGGCAGAGGCTGAAAGCCTGAAGACCGAGTATGAGAAATGGGAACGTCTGTCGCAGATATTCGGAGATGCCACAGGCAACAGATTCAAGAAGATTGCGCAGGGCTTTGTCCTTGCAGAACTTATACGTAGCGCAAACGGCTACCTGTCTCATCTTTCTGACAGATATGTGCTTGACAACCAGAGCGGTTCACTCGCCATCACCGTCAGGGACATGAGCCAGGGCGGTGCAGAGAGGTCGGTCAACACTCTTTCAGGAGGCGAGACATTCCTTGTGTCCCTTTCGATGGCTCTGGGCTTGTCTTCACTCTCGCGCAATGCCCTCAATGTCGGTACTATCTTCATAGACGAAGGCTTCGGCACCCTCAGTTCGGATTATCTCAACGTGGTGATGACAGCTCTTGAGAACCTGCATCAGATGGGTGGAAAGAAAGTCGGTATAATAAGCCATGTCGAGGCCTTGAGAGACAGGATTCCTACACAGATACAGGTCACACGCAGGGGACCTTCGGCAAGTACGGTAAATATAGTAAGCGGATTATGAAACATCGGGAAATGTTTTTTATGGTATTTATGGCGGCGGCATCTTTGCTGGCCGGATTGCAGGGCTGCAGTTCTGCAGGAGGTGACTCTTGCCCACCGAAGCTTTCTGCGGAGGAAAAGTCCCTTGTCAGGAAAAGCGACGGGATTATGCGCGTGCTTCAGGTCACGGACCGCAGTGATTCGCTTTTGCTCCGCTCCCAATGCCAGGATTTCCGGATTAAGGACATACACTCTAATACATTCAGGAAACTCTCAGACCTGATGATCCGTACTGTCACTGATCCTTCGCAGGACGGGGTGGGGATAGCGGGGCCGCAGGTGGGGATAAGCAGGCGGATTGTAGCAGTCAAGAGATATGACAAGTCTGGAGAGCCGTTTGAGGTCTATCCCAATATCCGTGTCCTGTACCGTTCGGCAGAGAAGCAGATAGGACCTGAAGGATGCCTGTCCGTCCCTGATATATATGGAGATGTGGAAAGATCAAAGATGATAGTAATCAGCTATATCGACCCCTTGTCCCTGAAGGAGGAACGAGACACTGTCGAAGGCTATACTGCAGTGATCTTCCAGCACGAGACCGATCATCTTGACGGTGTGCTTTTTACTGACAGGATGGATCCTTGCCCTGCGGGCCCCCTTGAAAAGATCAGGACCAGAATCCTTGATATTGCCGATACGGCTGATGCCAGGATAGGTGTCGCAGCTGTATTTGACGGCAGGGATACCCTTTGCCTATCTGCCGGGCAGCTCCAGAAAGCATGTGGGGACATGAAGTTCCCAATGTTCAGTACCGTGAAGTTCCATCAGGCTCTGGCTGTCTGCGGATGGCTCAGGGAGCATGGGATTCCCCTTGACGGGAAAGTGGAGGTGACTCCGGAGATGCTTTTACCTGATACCTGGAGCCCGTTGAGGGACAGGCATCCTGATGGCGGCTGGTTCTCCTATCGGGAACTGATGGAATATACTCTGACTGAAAGCGACAACAATGCTTGTGACATACTCTGGAACTGTACAGGCGGTCCAGCGCAGACAGAGAACTATATCAGCGGACTCATCGGGAAAGGCGGCTTCGGCATAGAATGTACGGAAGCAATGATGCATGCCGATCCTCAGGACTGTCTGCGCAACTGGTCGACACCTTTGTCTTCGATCATTCTCCTGGAAAAATTCCAGGAATCCAGGGATCAGGACGAGTATTACCGTTTTGTGTGGAATACGATGAAAGGATGCCTCACAGGAAACTCAAGGATCCCGGGAAAGATAAGGGCTGCTTATGAAACTTCCGGTAAATCTATTGACATTCTGCACAAGACAGGTACTGGAGATTTCACTCCAGAAGGCAGGATCATGGCGGTCAATGACATCGGCATAATAGAATTCCCAGACGGTCTCCATGTCAGCCTTGCCGTATTCATAAGCATGGCCTCTTGTCCTCCGGAAGTGTGCGAAGCTCTGATTGCAGATATCGCAGAGGTCGTCTGCGGGTATTATGACACACCTTCATCTCTTTGACTCCAAGGCTGCTATAGGCTGGTACGGCATCGGATACGTGCAGAAGCGACCGCACACAAAAGTGCAAGGACGGAGCCTGCGGCGAAAAGAATTCCTGATGAGACCATGATGTTGCCTAGTCCGGCAAGAGGGGACACAAGACCTCCCATGGCAAATCCCAGCGCTCCGAGCAGAGCTGAAGCTGCTCCGGCATGTTCTCTGCCGGCATCCATGGCGAGAGTATTTGATGAAGTGAAAGTAAGTCCCAGCATCAGAAGCAGGACAAGCAGCAAGGTCTCATACAGCCAGAAACTGCACTCCAGGCACATGGCAGTGCAGAGCAGGACTGAAGCTGCGGCCATGCCTATGCTTCCGGTCGTGAACGCATGCTCCATTGTCTTGAACTTCAGTGAAAAGGCTGCCGATATTCCTATTGCTATGGCGTTGGCTCCGAAGCAGAGGCTGAATCCAAGCGGAGAAAATCCGTAGTGTTCCTGCATGATGAAAGGGGCAGAGGATATGTTCGTGAACAGAACCCCCTGGGAAAAGGTGAACTGCAGGACATAAAGCATATACAACCTGTTCTTGGCGAGAGCCTTGAATCCGTCTATCAGCTGGTTGCTTTTCCTGGACGGGGCTGAAGTCCCTGAAGTTTCCCTGAAACCGATAGGAAAGTGTGTCTCCCTGAAATAGACCGATCCGAGCAGGAGTACGGTCCCTATCCCGAACAGGCACCAGAATATCCCGTGCCAGCCGGCTCCTGAAGCGAGTGCGCCTCCTATTACAGGGGCCGTGACAGGAGCGACGCCGTTGATTGCACCTATGACGGCAAGCATTGTCGCCAGATCACGTCCTGTGTACATGTCGGATGCAACTGACCTCGCTATGACTATTCCTCCTGCTCCAGCCATCCCCTGAACAAGCCTGAATGCGATGAACTGCCTGATGTCATTGGAAAATATGCACCCTGCCGTCGCTATCAGGAACAGTATCATGGCAGCGACGAGAGACGGTTTCCTTCCGTAGTGGTCACTCATCGGACCGAACAGAAGCTGTCCGACGGCTAGCCCGATCATACTTGCCGTAAGTCCAAGCTGTACCATAGAGGCGGAAGTACTGAAGTAGCCTGCCATTGACGGCAGAGTAGGGAGATACATGTCCGTCACAAACGGTCCGAATGCTGTCAGCATCCCGAGGAATATCAGTATGAATATTCTGCTGTTCATCTTACGGGGCATTGCAGCCGCCGTAGCTTTCTCAATATCATTCCCGTAATTCATGCAATTCTGTTTTGGGCTGCAAATGTACTCCAGATTCCGGACAATTGTCATTTTAAATTCAAAAACAGACAGAGTTCAATGCTGTTTCCTGAATACAAGGGGTGTACATCCGGCATGCATCCTGAAGAACCTGACGAA
>JADIMK010000092.1 GCA_017694785.1 Candidatus Cryptobacteroides intestinigallinarum | reverse complement strand
TTTTCCTTTGCCTGACGGAAAAGGTCACGTACTCTCGACGCCCCGACTCCGACGAACATCTCGACGAAGTCAGAACCTGATATGGAGAAGAAAGGTACATTTGCCTCTCCTGCCACGGCTTTGGCGAGCAGTGTCTTTCCTGTCCCCGGAGGCCCTACAAGCAGCGCCCCTTTAGGTATCTTTCCGCCGAGGGTAGTGTATTTCTTCGGGTTCCTGAGGAAATCAACGATCTCCATGACTTCCTCCTTGGCACCGTAGAGGCCCGCGACATCCTTGAATGTCACCTTTATGCTGTCTTTTTCTGCCAGCTTGCCGGTAGACTTGCCTACATTGAATATGCTGCCCGGACCAGAAGCTCCTCCAGCACCCCTGTTCATACCGCGGAACATGAAGATCCACATGACTATGAGCAGGATAGGAAACAGCAGCCATTCAAGTATAGAACTCCATACCTTGTTGTCGTTTTCTATCACAACCTTGAAACGGCTTTCTTCCGGAAGCGATGCATTCAGCTGTTCGAAAGTCTCTTCCGCATTGAAATTGCTTGTGACAAGGAAGATGAAATGAGGTGATTTCTTAGGGACTGTACCACCGAACATGTCGGCATATTTCTCAAGCCTGTCAGGCCTGATAGTCACCCTGCCCTCATAGTCATTCCTTATGAACACTATCTCCTTCACATCGCCGGCTTCTATCTGGGCCTTGACCTGATCCCACTCTATTTTCTGCGGATTGGCGCCGCCTTGATTGAAGAACATCCATATTATCCCGAATATCAGGATAATATAAAACCAGGACATGCTGAAGGAGAAACCTCTTTTACCCCGTGGAGTCCTGTTCCCGGGAATATTGCCTTTGCTGTTCATCTTTTTCTGTCGGAATTATTCTGCAGAATCATAGTCTGTCCGTTCTGCATCAGCCCAAAGATCCTCCAGACGGTAGAAATCCCTCATAGGTGTCTGGAAGACATGGACCACGATATCGCCGTAATCAAGGATGACCCAGAATGCATTTTCCTTACCCTGGGAGCGGAGTACCTTGCGTCCGCATTTCTCAATTACCCTATCCTCGATATTGTCGGCTATTGCAACAACGTTAGTGGTTGAATCTGCGTTGCATACTATGAAATAATCGGATATTGCCGTACCTATAGACTTTAGGTCAAGCGACACGATATTCTTCCCTTTCTTTTCGGCCATCGCGTCAGCAATAACCTTAAGTACTGTATTGTCCATTCTTTAATTTGTTAAATTTGCAGGGACAAATATACAACAAAATCTGCACCAATGGGAGAAAAGTATTTAATTATATGGTACGAGTGCATTGATTCGACAAATAATGCAGCCCGCAAGATGCTAGAAGACATTGACATAATGTCAGTTGTGGCAGCCGGATTCCAGACTGCAGGCAGAGGACAGAAAGGCAATGTGT
Organism: Candidatus Cryptobacteroides intestinigallinarum; assembly: GCA_017694785.1. Lineage (GTDB taxonomy): Bacteria > Bacteroidota > Bacteroidia > Bacteroidales > UBA932 > Cryptobacteroides > Cryptobacteroides intestinigallinarum. The sequence continues at coordinate 6,462 of JADIMK010000092.1, read as the reverse complement.
GGGCCAGTGAAGCAGGTAAGAATCTGACATTCAGCATAGCTGTCAGGTTCGGCTCAGGACAGTTCCCTGCCCTTCCTGCGGTCAGACAGTTTGCTGTGAGTGAAGCTGCTGCACTCGCAATTGTCAGCTTTCTCTCTGGAAAAGGCATTGATGCCATGATCAAGTGGCCGAACGACATATATGTCGGAGACAGGAAGATATGCGGGATACTGATTGAGCAGAAGGTCCGCGGCAGCATGCTTGACGGCAGTGTCATAGGCATCGGTCTGGATGTAAACCAGACGGATTTTCCTCAGGAGCTCCCGAATCCCGTGTCCATGTCTCTCCTGACAGGAAAGACGTACCAACTGGAAGAATCCCTTGAGCAGATAGCCGGAATATTCTACAAGATCCTTTCAGATGCTCTAGTCTCAGAATCAGCACTTTCCGCCCTTGAGGACAGATATGTTTCAATTCTTTACCGGAGGGATGAGCACCACAGGTTCATAGACTGCCGCAGCGGGGAGGAATTCGAAGGAATAATCAGAGGTATAGATGAAAATGCCTGCCTTCTGGTCGACAGACCGGATAAAGGCAGGCAGTCTTTTGCATTCAAAGAGATTTCATACGTCTTATGACATCCGCCGGATCCGCGGCCTTGAAAACCGCACTCCCGGCCACAAGTATATCAGCTCCTGCAGAGGACAGGGCTCCTGCATTGTCTGGGGTCACTCCCCCGTCGACTTCTATCTTGCAGTCGAGTCCATGGCTGTCTATCCATTTCCTGACTGTCTCAAGCCTTGACCATGTGGCTTCTATGAATTTCTGGCCTCCGAAGCCTGCGAATACTGACATTATCAGAGCAAAGTCGCATTTTTCGAGAAGAGGCAGGACCTTATCTATGGGATAGTCCGGGTTGAAGGCCAGTCCGGCCTTTACCCCCTCAGCTTTTGTCATTTCAAGTATAGCTGCAGGATCTTCAGCCGCTTCGGCATGGAAACTTATCATCGCAGCTCCGGCCTTGGCAAAGCGTCCGATATATTTTTCAGGATGTACTATCATAAGGTGTACATCAAGAGGTTTCTTTGCCTCTCGGGCTATAGCTTCCACTACCGGGAAGCCATATGAAATGTTGGGTACCATGACACCGTCCATGATGTCAAGATGGAAGAGGTCGGCGTGTTCGTTGACCATACGGACGTCTTTCCCCAGATTGAGGAAATCCGCTGAGAGCATGGAAGGTGCTATAAGTGCCATAACTGTATCAGTAGTTTACAATGACATCTTCAAGCAGCCTGACGAATCTGTCAAGAGAATCCAGGTCAAGCCGTTCTCCCGGGGCATGTACTCCACGGAGTGTAGGGCCGAAAGAGATCATGTCGAGATCCGGGTATTTTTCGAGGAAAAGTCCGCATTCAAGACCTGCATGGATGGCCCTGACCACAGGTTCCTTGCCGAAAAGCTTCCTGTATGATGCGACGCAGTGCTCCAGAAGTTTGGAATGTGTGTCCGGTTTCCATCCCGGATATTCTGATTCATGGGTCACCGTGGCCCCGGCAAGAGTGAAGCAGGCTTCAACCTTGGCCGCAGCAGCTCTCATCTCTGAAATTATCGAGCTTCTCTGGCTTGTCCCTACACGTATGACATCACCTTCCTTCATCTTTACTGAGGCGAGATTTGTCGATGTCTGGACAAGTCCCTTTATGTCCGGACTCATTGCCAGCACTCCGTGAGGTGCTGCAAACAAAGATGTAATAAGACGCGCTGATGTCCCGTTGTCAATCGCTCCGTTGACTTCTGCAGTTTCTTCACATGAGAATCTGACATCAGGGTCGGTTACTGAAAATTCAGCCGCAGCATCGCGTGCGAAAGCCTTGAATGCATCGCAGAAAGCTGTTTCTGCCTCTGGCGCAATAGCGACGACGGCTTCTGCTTCACGGGCGATGGCATTCCTCTTGTTTCCGCCGTCTATGCTGCATAGCATATACTTGTCACAAAGCCGGCTGTATAGGAAGCGGGCCAGAAGCAGGACAGCATTCGCCCTGCCCTTGTCGATGTCATCTCCGCTGTGTCCTCCGATTGCATTGTACACCTTGACGTTCAGGAACCGGTATCCGTCTGGCACTGAAGCCGGTTCATAGTTGAAGAGAGCTGTCGTATCAAGACCTCCGGCGCATCCTATGAAAAGCTCACCTTCATCCTCTGAGTCCAGATTGATGAGTACTTTGCCGCTTATGAAATCAGGCTTGAGTGCATTCGCTCCGTCAAGGCCTGTCTCTTCCGACACCGTGAACAAGGCTTCGATACGGCCGGTCTTCATAGGGCTGGTAAGGACAGCCAGCTGGGCAGCCATGCCGATGCCGCAGTCGGCACCGAGTGTGGTGTCGGGAGCTATCATCCAGCCGTCCTTTATGATATACCTGATCGGATCCTTGGAGAAATCATGCTCAACTCCGGAATTTTTCTCGCAGACCATATCGGAATGGCTCTGGAGCACTATTACAGGTACATTTTCCTTGCCTGGATCAGCTTCTTTGATGATGAGGACATTGCCGGCTTCATCTGTACGGCATACGAGAGAATGCCTAGCCGCAAAAGACTGCAGCCAGGCTATGATCTTTTCTTCGTGTCCTGATTCGCGGGGAACTTTTGTTATCTCCTTGAATATGGACAGTACTTCATCAGATGTCATATTATGTATTTTTGTGTGACTTAATGTCTTTATGCTATTTCCGCCCCGGAGCCAGCATCTTTTCTATATCTGTCACATATTGGCGGAACGTCTTGTCAAATGTCATCAGATCCGATACTGTCGCGCATGCATGCAGCACCGTAGCATGGTCCTTGCCTCCTGTCTCGGCTCCGATTGTCGCCAGCGAACAGTTTATGAGGTTGCGGCTCATGTACATCGATATCTGACGGGCCTGGACAATCTGCCTCTTGCGTGACTTTGACAGCAGCACATCTCGGGTGATGTTGAAATAGTCGCAGACAGTCTTCTGGACCTTGTCAATCGTAAGCTCATTCTTCTGCTCGCCTACAATCTTGTCAGTGATCTTTTCTGCCAGCTCGACAGTCACAGGCTTATGCGCAAGCGTGGCATTTGCTATCAGCGATATCAATGCTCCTTCAAGCTCCCTGAAGTTCGACTTGATCCTGGACGCAAGGAACATCAGTACATCTTCACTCAGCTCGACTCCTTCCCTGAAGCTACGGGCCTTGAGCATAGCCAGCCTTGTGGCGAAGTCAGGACGCTGGAGCTCTACTGAAAGGCCCCATTTGAGCCTTGACAGAAGCCTTTCCTCAAAGTTCTGCAGCTCTACCGGCGGCCTGTCTGATGTGAAGATCAGCTGCTTGCCGTGCTGGTGCAGATGGTTGAATATATGGAAAAAGGCGTTCTGAGTACCTGGAGAAGACAGTTCCTGGATATCATCGACGATAAGGACATCCATCTTCATGTAGAATGCCAGGAAATCTGTCAGCTTGTTGTTGACATTGACAGCATCCATGTACTGCGTCTTGAACCTGTTCGCCGGCACATAGAGAACAACCAGTTCAGGGTATTTCTCCTTTATCGCTATACCTATGGCCTGTGCGATATGGGTCTTGCCGAGTCCCGGCTGCCCGAAGAGGAAAAGCGGATTGAATGCTGTCTTGCCAGGGGCTGTTGAGATGCTTTCACCGGCAGTGATACCCATCTTGTTGCATTCTCCTTCCACGAGGTTGCCGAAGCAATATACTGGATTGAGCTGAGGATTTACCTGCACTCTCTGCAGTCCCGGATATACGAAAGCACCCGGATTGCCATGAGGATATGTAGGTATCGATATTGTCTTGTTGACAGGGGTATTGCCGTGGGCAGCAGGATAACGGATGTCCTGCTCGGTAGATACAGGCCTTACCCTATAGATAAGTCTTGCATCGGCTCCTATTTCCCTCTTGAGGGTCTTCTTGAGCACATCAAGATAATACTCTTCAAGGTATTCACGGAAGAATTCGGAAGGGACCTCCACTTCAATTGTAGAGCCGTCCATGGCAACCGGCCTGATCGGCTTGAACCACGTATTGAAATGCTGCGGTTCCACGATCTGGCTTATCACCTTCAGACACCTGTCCCATACCATATTATATTTCTCTTCCGCCATATCTTGTCTTTGATTAAAATCTTGGGGGAACTCCCCTCTGGATTCCGGTGACAAAATTGAGGAAAAAAATGTTATAAAAAACTAAAATTTCTATTGTATTTTAATTTTATTTTACATCCATCCGTTTCGTTAATCTTCAAACGTTTAATTTATAATTATCTAAATTTCAATAGTTTACAAACACATTTTTTCGTAAAGTCTTGATAAAGCACAGATATGTATTTAGAATAATTCTAAATTAAAAATTCGGCTCCCAATCCGGCTTCCAGCGCATCAGAATACCGATATGCGGATATATTTTTTAGGATTTTCTTCGATTTTCTTGACAAGTGAATCAATGTCAGAAAGAAGAGACTCGAAGGAATCATAGACCTTGCCGTCTGTAATGAGTTTACCGATTGTCCCGTCAGGATCCTGGATAGAAGCAAGAAGCGAGCGGAACGAAGAGACCAGTCCTTCGATATCGCTTTCGTTCAACGTCGCTGCTACACCTCCGATATCAGTCATTGCCGAGTCAGCTTTCTCTACTACGGAAGTCAAAGTGGATGACATGCTGCCGAGATTTGCAAGCAGGGCATCAATCTCCTCGGATCTGCCGTCAAGCACTGATGATATATGCTCCACATTGGCCATTGTCCTGTCGAGATGACGGATCGCAGAAGTGATTCCTGCGAGATTTTCATCGTCCAGGGCCCTGTTGATATTCCCGACTGTCACATTGAGGCTGTCAACAGCCGCAGAAACTTTACCTACTAGGGGGACTATGTCCCCTTTAAGTGATTCCAGAAGATCCGTCCTTATCTCTCCCTGGATTTCGGCGCCGTCTTCGAGAAGCACATCTGATGTTCCCGGCACGAGTTCAACACCTTTGCTGCCCATTATGTCAGCACTGTATATGACCATGCGGGTGTCTTCCGGAAGATTGAAATATTTCTTGACCGAACATGTGACTATGAATGTACCGGTCCCGGCATCATAGGTGATGTCGCTGACCGCGCCGGCCTTGTATCCCTTGATTGAAACCGGTGCGGATACCGTCAGGCCTTGAATATTGCCGTATCTCGCGCTGATGTCGAGATCTCGGTTGAAAAGATCCTTCTGCCTCAGGAAATTTATCACCAGGAAGGACATAACGAGTACGAGGACAACAAAAATCCCTATTTTAAGTTCCTTAGATATTTTCATGACTGCCGTATTGCCGATTGTTGGTTGTTATTTTTCTGGATATGTTCTGTAAACTGGTGAATCATTGCCAAGGTACCGTCATCACCTCAGTTCACCGCGACTGAAGCGGTGATACCTTGCCGTCCTTTATGGAGACAGGGAACGAGTCAGGAAACTTCTTCTTTACGGTTCTCCACGTATCCCTTGCTTCTTCTTCACTACCGCTCACACCTACTATATATTTGTACATTCTGCCTGCGGCATATATCTGTGGTGTGTAGCCCTTGAATGTCTTGTCTGTCTCCTTGAGCTTCTTGCTCAAAACAAGTATCTGGACTCCATAGGATGTGCCGGCAGATGCAGATGCTGACGCAGAGGACGGAGCAGGCTTTGCAGGTTGTCCGTCTGCCGAGGTTCTGTCTTCTCCCGCGAAAGAGATGTCAAGGCTGCCGTCATATCTTGTCTTGAATGCCTTGAAGGCGGCGAACAGGCGGGACGCTATCTGGGCTTTCCCGGCAGAGGAATTCATGACCTTGAGGTCGGCGGCATTGGATATGAAGCCGACTTCAATCAGCACTGCCGGCATAGTCGTCTTCCAGAGGACATAGAAAGGATCCTGGGATATTCCCCTGCTGTGTGTTATCGGACCTTTTGAAAGTTCCTTCTCCACATCTGCTGCAAACAGGAGACTCTGCTCGTAGAATGCATTCTGCATAAGGTTGAAGAAGATGAAAGACTCCGGGTCGTTAGGATCAAAGCCCTGGTATTTCGTCGTGTAGTCATCCTCCAGTAGGATCACGGAGTTTTCCCTGCGGCAGACGTCCATATTATAGGAGAAAAGATCCCTGTTCTTGTTGCTTGACTGCCCGAGGATATGTGCTGAGAATCCGTTTGGAGTAGAAGTTGAAAAAGAGTTGATATGGATTGAAATGAAAAGGTCGGCATGATTTCTGTTAGCTATCTCCGCCCTGTCGTTAAGTGTGATGTACTTGTCCGTTGAACGGGTATAGACCACCTTGACATCGGGATAGGCTGCCGAAATCTTTTCACCAAGCAGCTTTGCTATGGATAGAGTAAGATTCTTCTCGTATGTCTTCCTGTCCCGGCTCACGCAGCCGGCATCCTTGCCTCCGTGGCCAGGGTCTGTCTCTTATACACATCTCCGAGCCCACGA
>JADIMK010000091.1 GCA_017694785.1 Candidatus Cryptobacteroides intestinigallinarum | reverse complement strand
TGCAGAGTGTCATCGAGGAGAAGAGCAGCAGGGTAGTGGAAGTGCTTGTCTCATCTGTCAAGGCTACCGAGCTGATGTTCGGCAAGATCATCGGTGTGGCATGCGTCGCTCTTACCCAGTTCTTCCTCTGGATAGTACTCACAGGCATCCTTGTAACTGCCGCAGGAGCGATAATCGGCTTTGATTCGCTTGCCGGCAGCGCCACGGTGCAGACAGAACAGATCAACCAGATGACGGAGGGCCTCGGAGCCGATCCGGCCATGATGCAGCAGAGCGGTATCACGACAGCCCCGGCTATGCCGTCGGGCGACAATGAGATGGCTGCGGTGCTCCAGACGCTCAAGGATATCGACTATCCTATGCTTCTGGTCTCATTCGTGATATACTTTGTGCTTGGCTACCTGCTGTATGCCTCGCTTTTCGCTGCAATCGGGTCTGCAGTGGAGAATGAAGCAGATACCCAGCAGCTCCAGCTTCCGGTCACTATACCTCTGATGCTTGCCTTCTTCATAGCTTTCTATGCATTCAAGGCTCCTGACAGCCAGGTGGTGTTCTGGGGATCGATGATTCCGTTCACTTCACCGATAGTCATGCTCGCCAGGATCCCGTTCGGGGTGCCTGTATGGGAGCTCGTGCTTTCTATAGTGCTGCTTCTCCTGACTTTTGCAGGAATTGCCTATATGTCTGCAAAGATCTACAGCATAGGTATCCTCATGTTCGGCAAGAAGACTACATTCAAGGATCTTCTCAAATGGTTGAAACAGAAATAATCGGATGAAAGTCATGGTAAAATCAGGATCTTCTGTGATAATGGCGGCAGCAGGTATTGCCTGCATGCTTTTCATGAGCCTTTCGGCATCGGCTGACGTCGCTTCTGAAGGCAAAAGAGGCTCTGACATTGGCGCGGAGTGTTCGGATACTTTGTGCTTCAGCTGGTCCCGCAATGTGATTGACGGCTCAAGGACCGGTGTGGAATGTCCTTCCGCAGACAATGCAGCGGAAGCCTTGGGATATGTGAAAGGTGGAAAATATTTTGCCCCTTCAGGAAATGTCTACCGCAGCAGGACGGTCCGCAAGACGGCGGAGCTTGTCATGGCAGCACAGCCTGCCATGGCACCTGTGAAAAAGGTCGTGGGATATTCCCCTCGGGTAATGAAGGCGGAATATCCGGAGAGCGACCTTTCCAACTATTTCATAGATAAACTTATGAGTGCCACGGAATCGATCTCCGGAAAGCCTGTTGATGTGGGCATAGTCAATTTCGGCGGCATAAGGGTGGACATGCCTCAGGGAGATGTCCTTGTCGATGACATAATGTCTATGTTCCCGTTCAAGAATCATCTTGTCTATGTTTCTCTCAAAGGTTCGAGGCTCCGTGAAATCTTCTCCGGCATGGCAGAACACGGCTTTCAGGTTGTCGGCGGCGTAAGGCTTGTGGCTAAGGACGGGCAGCTGGTAAGTGCAGAAATCGGAGGAGAACCGATAGATGACGACAGGACCTATGGTCTTGCCACCATTTCTTTCCTCCTCAACGGAGGAGACGACCTGTCGCTTTCGAAGGATGCTCTTGAGATCATCGAATATCCGGTATATATCTACGATGCAATGATGGATATCATCACCAGGGATACCGCTGAAGGAAAGCCGATAGAATACAGCAGGGACGGACGTGTCGTGATCCTGGATTCAGGAGAGGGGGAATAAGACCTGGAAAACGGTTGTATGATCTGATGTATAGTGTGATATGATTGTATCGGGAGAATCCGGAATCAAGAAAAGCAAAAAGAGATACTAAGTTATGAAAAGAATAATATTGGTCCCTATCCTTCTGCTGATTGCAGCATGCGGTATTTCAGCACAGGAGCTGACGATAATACATACAAACGATACGCACAGCCATATTGACCCTGTGCGCTCTGGCGATGAAAAGGGCCTAGGCGGGGTAATAGAGAGAGCAGCCTATGTGGACAGTGTGCGCATGGCGGACGGGAAGCGCAATACACTTCTGCTCGATGCCGGGGATTTCAGCCAGGGGACATCATATTTTTCCATACTTCATGGCGATCTGGAGGTGGATCTGATCAATGCAATGGGATATGACGCAGTGTGTCTTGGGAATCATGAGTTTGACAACGGCTTCGATGAGCTTGCCAGAAGGCTGCGCAATCTCAGATGCCCTGCGGTATGTGCCAACTATACGTTCACAAGCAAGGCTCTTTCATCCGTCGTCCATCCTTATGTAATAGTCAGGCGGGGAGGCTTGAAGATAGGGATCATCGGCCTTCTTACCGATCTTTCCCGCATGGTTGAGAAGAAAATAGCAGACCAGACAAGGTATCTCGATCCTGTTGAAGTCACAAACAGCTACGCAGATTATCTGAAGAATACAAAGCATTGCGATCTGGTCATCTGTCTTTCCCATCTGGGCTATGATGAAGATATGGATCTTGTCTCGAAGACAAGGAACGTTGACCTGGTAATCGGCGGACATTCCCACACATTCCTTGAAGAGGAGACCCTCTGCAAGGATCTGGACGGACGTACAGTACCTGTTGTCACTGACGGTTGCTGGGGCCTTTATGCCGGAAATGTCAAGGTAAAGGCGTGCCGTTAGTTTAGACCTGAGGAGTACTGTATGGCTAATGACAACAGAAGCAATGACGCGATTTCCGGTAAATCCGGGAATATTTCGGGCAAAGCAGGGGAAGTAGTAGGTAATCTTGAATGGGACGGTCTTCACCGTCCCAGAATATTTTATGCAGTAGCTACAACCTTCTGCGGACTCTTCCTTTCTGTCCTGGACGGTACAATCTGCAATGTAGCCCTTCCTACGATGGCCCTCGAGCTCGGGGTGTCACCGTCTGATTCCATCTGGATCATCAATGCTTTCCAGCTTGTGATCATGATGCTGCTGCTCCCGTTCTCATCGCTCGGGGAGCTGATAGGCTACAAGAAGGTATATCTTACAGGTGTGGTCGTCTTTACACTCGGTTCTACAATGTGTTCCTTATCCGGCGGCTTCCACATGCTCGTCGCTTCCAGGGTTCTCCAGGGAATAGGTGCTGCGATGATTATGAGCGTAAATACCTCGCTCATAAAGATCATATACCCGAAAAGGCATCTGGGGAAGGGGGTCGGTCTCAATGCAACGGTGGTTGCGATAGCTTCAGTGACCGGTCCTTCCCTTGCGGCTCTCATACTTTCTGTGGCCACATGGGAATGGATATTCGCCATCAATATACCTGTGGGCATAGCGACCTTCATCCTTGCAAGGAAATATCTTCCGGACAATCCGACACGGGTCCTGGGCAGGAAGTTCAACTGGCATGATGCCATACTTAATGCGGCCACATTCGGGCTTATGATAGGCTGCATAGAAGCATATTCACATGGCACTGACATACACCGTGTAGCGATAGTTGTCGTCATTTTCTTCATTGTAGCCGCAATATATGTAAGGACGCAGCTTCACAGGGATTTCCCAATGCTGCCTTTTGACTTGCTGAGGATACCGATATTCTCGATGTCCGTAGGCACCAGCATCATTTCTTTTACTACTCAGCAACTTCTGATGGTGTCGCTTCCGTTCATGCTGATGCATACTTATGGTTATGATGCGGTCGGTACAGGACTTCTGATGACGGCATCTCCGATAGTGATCGCTTTTGCCGCACCGCTTGCCGGCTGGCTTATAGGTAAGGTCCATCCGGGGATACTTGGCTGCGTGGGGATATCACTGATCTCTGTATCGTGCTTCAGTTTCTCGTTCGCTCCTGCAGATATTTCGCATTTCGGGATAGTGTGGAGACTCATGTGCTTCGGAGCAGGCTTCGGCCTATTCCAGTCTCCGAACAACCATATACTGCTTTCTTCAGCCCCGGCTTACAGGACCGGAAGTGCAAGCGGAATGCTTGCCTCTGCAAGACTCATAGGGCAGACAACCGGTGCCGCCCTCGTGGCCCTGATGTTCAATATTTTCGGGCCGAGAGCCCCGCATAATGCCCTTCTGCTGGGCGGAATCCTGGCCATAATCGGAGCCAGCCTGTCGATAATGAGGCTCAATGCCCATCCTGCTTCATACAGACGATAAATGAAAACTTCACTGAAACTTCTGACCTGTATCACTGTTGCCTTCCTATCTCTTGTACCTTGCCGTCTGGACGGGTATGAGGAACGTAATCTGATTACTGCTGCCATTGATGAGCTCAGTCAAGGTTCACTGGCCCCGGAGAGTACCGGCTGGCTGCCTTATCCAGGATATGAGGACAGGCCGGCCTGGCAGAAGATGTTCGGTGATTATTCGCAGACGATAATAGCCGAAGGGGCGAAATATCTGGACTACAGATGGCAGCCGGTCCTGGCTTCGGCATATCTTGAATATGAAAGGTCAGGAGACAGGCAGGTGATGGAAAGGCCTTATGAAGCCAACCGGAAGGCCCTCAATATACTGGCACTTGCTGAACTTGCTGAAGGCAAGGGCCGCTTTATGGATGCTATAGCAGATGGATTGTGGTTCAGCTGCCAGATGTTCTCGTGGGCCTATTCAGCTCATCTTCCACGGCAGTCTTCCTCGCGTTCTCTTCCGGACTGCAATGAACAGATAATCGACCTTGGCTCGGCTGGTTATGCAGCTTCAATCTCTCTTATATGTACCCTTCTGGCCGACAGACTGGATGCCATCGACCCTTCGATAAGGGCTGCTGCAAGACAAGCTGTGAAAGAAAAGATACTTAATCCATATATGGACAAATCTCTTTATGAGGCACACTGGTGGCTGGCTGAAGACTGGCGTCCAGGACAGATCATCAACAACTGGAACCCGTGGTGCAATTCGAACGTGCTTCTCTGCTTTCTCCTAATGGAAAATGACAGGAATATTGTAGACAAGGCAATACGTTTTTCTGCTGCGTCAACCGACCGTTTCCTCAATTATGTAAAAGGAGACGGCGCCTGTGAGGAGGGGCCCTCATACTGGGGCCATGCTGCAGGCAAGCTCTATGACTATCTGAAGATTCTGGAATGTGCTACAGGAGGTGAATTCAATCTGTTCGGCAACAGTCTGGTGCGCAGCATGGGCGAATATATCTCACGCTCAAGTATCGGAGACGGCTGGGTAGTGAATTTTGCTGATGCAACAGCAAAGATGACTCCTGACATACCTCTTGTATACCGTTATGGAAAGGATTGCGGCAGCAGGGAGATGGAGGATTTTGCTCTCAGCCTCCTCTATGACGGCAAACGTTTCCGCCGCCCGAGGATTCCTCTGGGAAATGATATCTGGAGATCTCTCGAGAGCATAAGATACAGCAGCATGATGATACATGAGCTGGATTCCCTTAATGTACTTTGCGCCTCAGCCGAAAATGCTTCAGGAGACCTTTATGGAACACCGGAAATCATGAGGTCCCTCCGCTCAGAAGTCCCTGCATGCACCTGGTATCCTGAGACGGAGTTCGCGTACATGCGCAACAGTGACGGCTGGTTCCTGGCTGCTAAAGGGGGATACAACAATGAAAGCCACAACCACAACGATGTGGGAACATTCATCCTTTTCATCGACGGAAGCCCGGTATTCATAGATGCCGGTGTCGGTACATATACGAAGAAGACCTTCAGCCATGAGCGCTATACGATATGGTCGATGCAGAGCAGCTGGCATAATCTTCCGGAGGTAAACGGTACTTCACAGATATTCGGAGATGAATTCAGGGCAAGAGGGACAGATTGCAATATCAGGAAAAGGACCTTTTCGACAGATATTGCAGGAGCTTATTCGTCAGCTGCGGGCTGCAGTTCATGGACAAGAAGCTACACCCTTAAAGATGACGCACTTGAGATAACTGACAGGTTCTCCCTTTCGGAAAGGATTGCGGCTGATACTGTAAACTTCCTCGTGAGGGGAAGCGCATCCATTTCTTCTGACATGTCAGCTGTGACAATTGAGACTGACGGGGTTAGGATAACTCTCGATTATCCGGAAGGCATGGCCATATCTGTGGCTCAGATGATTCTTGATGATCCCCGTCTGAGCAATGTATGGGGAAGTTCAATCAAGCGGATATCCTTTGTGTCCCCTCCAGATTCCGGACTGAAAGGCAAGTATGTCTTCAGAGTCGAAAGGGTGGAGTGAGATTTCCACAGAGAGGCCTGATACAGTCTGAAAGATGTGTCTCCTAGAGTATGTTCAGGCTCTGTTCCTTGATCTTTTCAAGGTCATCCTTCATCTTGACCACAATTTTCTGTATGCCGCTGTGGTTTGCCTTGGAGCCTGTGGTGTTGATCTCGCGCCCCATCTCCTGTGCTATGAAGCCCAGTTTCTTGCCAGGGTAAGGCTCATTGTCTATTGTCTCCATGAAGTAGTGGCAGTGCTGGCGCAGGCGCGTCTTCTCCTCATTGATGTCAAGTTTTTCTATATAATAGATCATTTCCTGCTCAAGCCTGCTCTGGTCAGCCTCAAGGGACAGTTCTTCAAAGCGGGACAGGATCTTTTCTTTGATGGCGTCAATACGCTCGGACTCAAGGGATTCTACCTGGTCAACATATGAAAGTATTGCTGATACCTTCGAAGTGACGTCCTTGTATAGAACGGCACCTTCGCGGCTGCGGAATTCGTTGGTCCTGTCTATTGCTTCATTTATGCCAGCTTCTACTGACGGCCAGTTCTCTTCTGTGATTATCTCCTGTTTCCTGGTGTCCATCACATCAGGAAACCTCAGGATAGCCGCGAGGACAGCAGCTGTGTCAATGCTGTCATGGCTGTGGAACTCATTGCTGATTCTATCTGCTATACCTGCAATCTGGCGATAGTAGGCGAGTGCGAGAGGAGCATTGATTTCCTTTGCGCTTTCAGCTGCATTCGGCTCGAAGGTCATGAAGAAGTCAATGGTGCCTCTATGGAGCTTGTCTGCAAGGGTGTGGCGGACTGCCATTTCCTTATCCTTCGGCAGAAGCTGGGTCTTGATGTTGATGTCCGCATTCTTGCTGTTGAGAGTCCGTATCTCGATGCAGATTCTTCCTGATTCAAGCTGTACCTCAGCTTTTCCATAGCCTGTCATTGACTGTATCATATTCTTTGATTTTAAAATACAGCCGCAAAGATAATAATTTTTGACTTGCATGTGGCTGGAATTTCATTTTAAACATGTGGCTGGAATTTCATTTTAAGAGGTGAAATGCTATCTTTGCATCTGCAATGGTATCTGATGTACAAATCAGGATATAATCAAACATATACAGATATGGAAGAGAACAAGAATGAGACAAATGAGACACGGAATCTCAACTTTCTCGAAGAGATCATTGAAGGGGATCTCGCTTCAGGAAAATGTAAGAGCATAATGACCAGGTTCCCGCCTGAACCTAACGGTTATCTACATATAGGGCATGCAAAGAGCATCTGCCTCAATTTCGGACTTGCAAAGAAATATGGCGGAAAGACAAATCTCCGTTTCGACGACACAAATCCGGTGAAGGAAGACACGGAATATGTCGATTCCATCAAGGAAGACATCAAGTGGCTCGGCTTTGAATGGGAGAATGAAAGGTATGCTTCAGACTATTTCGACCAGCTCTATGAATGGGCCGAGGAGCTTATCAAAAAAGGTCTTGCCTATGTAGATGACCAGACACAGGAAGAAATACGCATCGGTCGAGGCACTGTGCAGACCCCAGGCGTGAACAGCCCTTACAGGGACCGTTCGGTAGAGGAGAACCTCAGGCTCTTCAGAGAGATGAAGGCCGGCAAATATGCCGACGGCGAGAAGGTGCTCAGGGCCAAGATAGATATGGCTCATCCGAACATGCTTTTCCGCGACCCTCTGATGTACAGGATCATCCATGCACATCACCACCGCACAGGAGACAAGTGGTGCATCTATCCTATGTATGACTTCGCCCATGGCCAGTGCGACAGCATAGAGCATATCACACACTCCATCTGCACCTTGGAATTCGATGTCCACAGGCCGCTTTATGACTGGTTCATAGAGAAGCTCGGAATCTTCCCTTCGCATCAGTATGAGTTCGCCCGTCTCAACCTTACTTATACTGTGATGAGCAAGAGGAAACTTCTGGAGCTTGTCAAGAACCATTATGTCAGCGGCTGGGATGATCCGCGTATGCCGACCATCTGCGGTATCCGCAGAAGAGGCTACACTCCGGAAGCTGTGAGGATGTTTGCTGAGAAAGTCGGTGTAGCCAAGAGGGAGCAGCTCATTGATCTCCAGCTCATGGAATGGTGCGTGCGCCAGGACTTGAACGAAAGGTCAAACCGCTACATGGTCGTCCAGGATCCTGTGAAGGTGAAGATCACCAACTGGGAACCGGGCAAGGTCGAATGGTTCGATGCTCCTCTCAATCCTGCCGATCCTGAGGGGCCGACCCGTAGGGTACCGTTTACCGGCGAGGTATATATCGAGAGGGCTGACTTCATGGAGGAACCTCCTAAGAAATATTTCAGGCTCAAGCCGGACGGTGAAGTACGTCTCAAATATACCTACATAATCAAGTGTCAGGAAGTTGTCAAGGATGAAGCCGGCAATATCACCGAGATCAGGTGTACCTATGATCCGGCATCTCGTCCGGGCTCCGGCGAGTGGCGTTCTGTCAAGGGAACCATCCACTGGGTATCTACCGAGTTTGCAAAGCCTGTCGAACTCCGTATCTACGACAAGCTCTTCACCGAGCCACAGATGAATTCTATCCCTGAGGGCAAGGACTACAAGGATTATCTCAATCCTGATTCACTTGTTGTGACAGGTGGCTATGCTGAGCCAGCTCTTCTGGAAGACCAGTCCGGGATTGCTGTCCAGTTTGAGAGAGTTGGGTACTTCTTCAAGGATCCTGACTCAACTCCAGACCACTTTGTATTCAACAAAACCACTTCGCTCAAGGATTCATTCAAATTCTGAGTTAAGTAGCCTAAAATACTGAGGCTATTGTTATAAAACACTAATGTTATGATTGATAACAAAAATGTTTTATATATTCACGGCATGGGCGGTGGCGGTGACAGCCGCATCCCGTCCATCCTGCGTGACAATATGCCTGAAGGAGTCAATGTCATTGTGCGTACATACAGCTTTGATCCGGAGACAGCATGGACCCAGATATCTTCATGGCTGGACGAACTCCATCCTTCGGTGATCGTAGGTGAATCCCTCGGGTCTCTGAATGCGATCAGGATCAAAGGTCTTCCGCACATACTTGTGTCTCCGTCCCTTAATGCCCCTCTATATCTGGGGCATTTTGCGTTCCTGGCCTCATTGCCGGGCGTGACGTGGCTGCTTGACCGTGTATACAAGCCTAGGGAAGGGGACCGCCAGAAGCTCCACTTTACCTCAGGCACCATGCGGAAATATCTGGCTCTTCGCAGAGAGGCCCTTGCAAACTCGCCTTCGCAGGGCAGCCGGGACAGTTTCTTCGCTTTCTTCGGCAGACATGACCATTACCGCAGAAGCGGGATAGTGAGCATCAGGACCTGGAGAAAGTATTTCGGTAGGGATGATACCTATATGGTCTATGACGGGACTCATTTCATGGAAGAGGAGTTCGTGATCTCCCTGCTGAAGCCAAAGATACTCATGGCATTGGGACTGAAATGAAACCGGCTGCAAATTTACAGGGAACTCGGAGCTTGTATCAGGTTCTGCAGACAATATTTCCTGGACAGCCACATAAAAGAACAGATAATGATAAAACCATAATCATATGAAAGAATATATTGAAAAGAACAGGGACAGGTTCCTGCAGGAGCTTTTCTCTCTCATAAGGATTCCTTCGGTGAGCTCTCTGGAGTCTCATAAGGATGACATGCTCCGTTGTGCGAAGCGGCTCACCGAGCTCCTTCTTGAAGCCGGAGCCGACAGCGCCGAGGTCCTTCCGACAGAGGGCCATCCGGTCGTATTCGCACAGAAGACAGTCGACCCGTCGCTTCCTACCGTACTCATCTACGGACATTATGATGTACAGCCTGTCGATCCTCTCGAACTCTGGAAATCCGATCCGTTCGAGCCGGAGATCCGAGATGGTGCCATCTACGGCAGGGGTGCGGACGATGACAAGGGACAGCTCTTCATGCATCTCAAGGCATTTGAATATATGGTAAAGGAAGCCGGACTCCACCACAATGTGAAGTTTATCTTCGAGGGTGAAGAGGAGATAGGCAGTCCGTCGCTTGCAAAATGGGCAGCTGAGCACAAGGATCTGCTTGCGGCAGACATAATACTTGTGTCAGACACGACGATGATCTCTGAATCGGTGCCTTCAATCAACTGCGGCATGAGAGGGCTTTCATATGTAGAGGTCACTGTGACAGGTCCGGACAAGGACCTGCATTCAGGACATTACGGTGGAGCGGTAGCCAATCCTATCAATGTGCTCTGCGACATGATCTCTTCCCTCATTGACAAGGACGGACATATCACAGTAAACGGTTTCTACGACGATGTAGTCGAGCTCTCGGCAGAGGACAGGGCACAGCTTGCAAGAGCACCGTTTGACCTGGATGAATACAAGTCATTCCTGAAGATAAAGGATGTGAAGGGAGAGAAAGGGTATACGACCCTTGAACGTACCGGCATCAGGCCTTGTCTTGATGTAAACGGCATCTGGGGCGGTTATATTGGCGAAGGTGCCAAGACAGTGCTTCCTTCGGTCGCACATGCCAAGATCTCGATGCGGCTTGTGCCGAACCAGGACAGCGAGACGATCACAAAGCTTTTCATCGACCATTTCAAGTCAATCGCTCCGGATTATGTGACTGTGGAAGTAAAGCCTTGCCATGGGGGCAACGGATTCCTGATACCTATCTCTTCACCTGCATACAAGGCTGCGTCCAGGGCCATCCACGAGGTCTATGGCATAGAGCCTGTGCCGAGCAGGGGTGGCGGAAGCATACCTGTGCTTGCTGACCTGCAGAGGATCCTCGGCATAGATCCGCTCCTGATGGGATTCGGACTTGAGCGAGACACCATACATTCACCGAACGAGAGCTACCTTCTCAGCCAGCTCTTCAAGGGTATGGAGTCCATAGCACTCTTCTACCGCTACTACCGCAGATAGGACATACTTATAATAGATATAGAAACATATTCGGAATATGGATAGAGAAGCACTATACAGACAGATCCAGGCGAAGCGGACAATGCTTTGTGTCGGCCTGGACGTGGATTTCGCCAAGATGCCGGAATGCATAAAGGTACTGGCAGAAAACGGGGAACTTATTTTCGACGGGGAATCCTTCAAAGGTACAGCGAGGTCGATAGTTGAGTTCAACAAGGCTATAATCGATGCCACGGCAGCGCATTGCGTGGCATATAAGCCGAACCTTGCATTCTACGAATGCTACGGTATAGACGGAATGCGAGCGCTTGATGCTACTGTGGACTATATACGTTCGCATTATCCGGAGATTTTTCTTATAGCGGACGCCAAGAGGGGAGACATAGGCAACACAGCTAAGATGTATGCCAAGGCATTCTTCGAGACGATGGACTTCGATGCTGTCACGGTGGCTCCTTATATGGGG
>JADIMK010000090.1 GCA_017694785.1 Candidatus Cryptobacteroides intestinigallinarum | reverse complement strand
GGACTACTATGTTCAATTGCACAGAATGTAAGGAACCGCCGTATGCCGAACGGCACGTACGGTGGTGTGAGAGGTCGGTAAACGAAAGTAGGAGATAAACTTCATTACTTTCGTTTACCTCCTACTCGATTAGTCTATGAGTCCGAGAAGTCGGCTGCGGCTGAGCATGCATGCTCCGATAGGGCCGGCCTTCTTGCCTAGCTTGGAGAATTTCACCACAGAGTCCTTGCTTACGATGTTGAGCGAGTGCTTGTTGATGGCGCTCTTTATCGGGAGGAGAAGGTATTCTTCAGCAACGGAAAGCCATCCTCCGATTGTCACTGAGCTCGGGTTGAATATGTTTATCAGACCTGCGATCGCGCGACCGAGTGTCGCACCTACCTCTTCAACTGATTCGATGGCCAGCACGTCTTCTTCCTTGAGTGCATCAAGGATGGCATCAAGTGTGATCTCTTCACCTTTCTTGTATTTTTCTGAGAGGACAGACGCCTTGCCTTGCTTGAGCTTCTCGATCACTATCCTGTAGAGAGCAGAGCCTGAGGCTCCGGTCTCCAGGCAGCCGACCTTGCCGCAGTGGCAGATCTGTCCGTTGCCCAGCATAGGGAAGTGTCCGACTTCTCCTGAGAATCCCGATTTGCCGTAGAAAAGCTTCCCGTCGATTATCATTCCCATACCGAGACCCCAGCTGACATTCATGAAGAGCATGTCCTTCTCGTTGGAATATTCTCCGCAGATATATTCTCCATAGGCCATTGCTCTGGAATCGTTTTCAATGAACACTGGAGCCCCAAGGACTTCTTCAAGCGTGCTGGATAGAGGCTTGTCCTCGCCTATGAAGTAGGAGAAACTATATCCGGTCCTTACGTTAACGCGTCCGGAGAGGTTGATCCCGTAGGCGAGCACCTGCTCCGGGCTTATCCATAGCTTGCCGAGGTAGTCCGTTAGAAACCTGCAGAGCTCGATGAATGATTCCTCTGTACTTTTCAGCGAGAAAGGAATGTCTTCCTTGCAGTCTATGATGTTTCCTTTGAAATTGATTATCGCTACGCTGATATGATTCCTCCGCACATCTGTCCCGACTATGTATCCGGCTGAAGGGTTGAGCCCGTATATGCTTGGACGGCGGCCGCCGGCTGTATCCATTTTTCCGAGGTCTTCAAGAAATCCGTCGTCAATCAGTTCTCCGACAAGTTTGGTGATAGTAGGGATGCTGGTATTAAGCTCCTTGCTCAGTTTTGCGATGCTGTAGTCACCTTCATTGACACAAAGACGCAGTATCTTTTGCTTAAGAATCGAACTTTTCCCCTCTATATTGCTCAAAAAAGAATCTTTCATATATTCGGCAGGCTATATTTTTGATAATTAATATGCTAAATTATCAAAAATTTTTAAGATTTCCTCTTGAATTTTCGTAAAAGTACTTAAGATTTTCTCCAGTATTCTTCAATTTCCTCAAGAGTCTTGCCTGTTGTCTCCGGCACTGCCTTCCACATGATGAGCATGTAAGGGATACACATTGCCGCGAAGAGGAAGAATGTCCCGGCAGGAGTCAGGTTCGCGAGCATCCAAGGTGTCAGCTGCCCGATGAGATAGGTCCCGACCCAGAGGGCAAGACCGGCCACAGACATTGCGCGGCCCCTGACGCTGTTGGGGTACATTTCCGACAGGAGAACAAATACCACGGCACTGATCGAGATGGCACAGCAGAATACATAGAACAGGAAGAATGCCAGCAGGAAGCCGTTGCCGAGACCCCAGCTGTCACCTGCAAGGAAATACAGCCCGATCATCAGCAGAGAAAGTATCATCCCGGACACTCCCCAGTATACCAGCTGCTTGCGTCCGACCTTGTCGATTATGAATACGGCTATTACCGTAGTGACCATGTTGACTGCTCCGACTAGGACCTGCGAGAACATCGAGTCGCCGCTGGAGAGTCCTGCCTGCTCGAATATGCTCGGCCCGTAGTAAAGTACAGCATTGACGCCCATGAACTGGCCGAGTATGGCGATCGCCGAGCCGATCAATACTGCCTTGAGGATGCCTGGCTGCAGAAGAGCCTTCCATTCTGACTTTGTCTCTCCGGCAATGGACTCCCTTGTCTGGGAGATCAGTCTCTCTACTTCTGTATTTTCATGTGCGCCTGTCCCGTAGTGCGTCTTATTGCCGGAACTGCCCGAGTAGATCCTGGCAAGGGTCTTTGCCGCCATGTCAGTTCTGCCTTTGACTATCTGCCATCTCGGGCTTTCCGGAATAAAGAATATGACTATAAGATACAGAAGTGCAGGGAAGACCATCGATCCCAGCATCCCCCTCCACATCTCGTCCTTGAGCAGATGCTGCATAGCCGCCGAGGTGTAGTCCGTGCCCTGTGCTGCATCCTGTATGCAGAAGTTGACCAGATAGGCAGCAAGGAACCCCACGGTCACAGCGAGCTGGTAGAGGGATACAAGTGTACCTCTTTTCTCGGCGGTCGATACCTCAGAAATATATATCGGGGCAACAATCGACACCACACCGATGCCTATGCCTCCGACTATCCTGAAGCAGACCAGCTGGATGAAGCTTGCGCTGAATGCACACCCGATAGAGCAGATGCTGAAGAGGGCCGCAGCTATGATCATGGTCTTCTTTCGGCCGATCGTGTCACTCAGCGTCCCGGCGAACAGTACGCCTATTATCGATCCGATGAGGGCACAGCCTACGTACCAGCCCTGCTGCATGGTGTCGAGCCCGAACTGTCCGGTCACACTGCCTATCGTACCGGATATGACAGCCGTGTCATATCCGAAGAGAATGCCGCCTATGGCGGCTACTGTCGCGAGGAAGATGATGTATCCTCCGCCTTTGTTTCCGTTATTCATGTCGTGTCAGATGTCCTTGTCTTGTTGAAGAATCCGTCCCGTCAGGAGTGTCCCATCCGTGGAGATGTTCCGTCAGGAATGTTCCATCCATGGAGATGCCCCGGGAGCCTACATGTCGAAGTATTCCCTGTAGCGGTCATAGAGGTGTCCTGCCTGCAGGTATGCGGACTGCGGACTCATGAAGTGCGAGAACTCGAAGGTGATGGCCTTGTCATAGCCGCATCTTGCCGCTGCCTCAAGCTTCATCCTCAGCTTGTCGAATTTGATCGGGAGGAACTTGATAGGCATGTCGCGGTCGAATGTCTCCGCATTGGTCCAGCACTGCATCCCGTACTTGTCGGCAAGCTTCTTGTTGACACTGAAGAAGGCGTCAAGCTCATCGTAGTCGATATGTCCGTCCTGGAATGCACATGCGTCGACCACATCGTGTATCCCGTCGAATATCTCGTTCCACTCCCTCTCATGCTCTGCCACCGACACTGCCTGGTCATTGGTGAGCTTACCTGTTCCCATTATCGCCTTCTTGCCGTCTATCCATGGCGAAATGAATGTAGGGAGGCCTCCTGAGACATCCTTGCACTGCTTGCCCATGGCGCGGAAAGCGTCTATGGCACCTTTGGTCTTGCGGCTGATCTCTCCGCTGATGTACCATCCGCCGAAGCTGTCGTATTTCTCCCCGTACATCTTCCACACCTCGTCGATGACGAACCTGTTGTCCTCGATCTCCTGCGAGAGGTCGCCTGTGTCCCAGTATTTGCCTGAGTCATAGAGCCCGAACCAGAATTTCATGCCGTATTTCGACGCCAGTCTCAGGAACATGTCGATCAGGTCGACGGAAGGCATGTAGCAGCCTTTCTTCAGAAGGTATGGCGAGGGGTAGGTGATGAATTTCCTGTACCCGGACCTGATGCAGATGACAGTGTCTATCCCGATTGCCTTCATGTACCTGAAATCCATGTCCCATTCCTTCTCACCCCAGTTCTGGTGCGGGATGTCATGGGAGATCTCGTCGAGGAATGTGCCGGTGATCTTGAGCCCCTGCGCATGAGGGACAATGAGGTGGTCCTTGCCGTTGGGGCCGTGACCCGCCTTTGAGCCGGATGCACCGGCCGTGCTTTCAAGTCCCGATATCGTGTCAGAGGCTTTCATGATGCCTGGCAGAGCGAGGGCCGAGGCTGTCGCAAGTGCCGTTTTCTTGAGGAAATCTCTTCTGTTTGTCATATCCGTGTAGTTTCGTAAAAAGTCATATCATTGTCAGCTGCGCCAGAATATCTTCCTGTCCGTGAAGAATATCGTCACGGCCATCATCAGGGCGGTGAACACGAATCCCTGCACAAGGCCCATCACCTGGGAGCCTTCAGATGCCCTGAACATCAGCTGGGCAAGGCCTGCGATTGAAAGCACAGGGATGATGAAATAGCCTGTGACAGTGTAGGCAAGCATCGGATTCTGTCCGCACCTGCACAGCCATGACATCTTCACCCCGGCCTTTGTCTCCAGGAACATGAAGATCCCGGCGGTAGCTCCTGCCATCCCTCCGGTCGTGAGCAGGTAGGAGAGGTTGCACCAGTCTTTCCTGATGCCGCCGTCGATCGGGTCGAAGATTATGCCCGCTGTCATCAGTGCAAGTCCGGTCAGCATGATCACCGACCATGTCTCCGGCTTAGGCGCGGCCTTCCTTCCGCCCTGGAGCAGGGCAAGGCAGGCTGCTCCTGCGGACAGCAGCAATGTCAGTACCAGATCTTCTGCCACATGTCTTGTGAAGAGTCCCCACAGCTGGAGTACAACTGCAGCTCCTGCAAGGACGGCAGCGATGGTGTTGCTTGTACTGCGAGGAGCTTCGTCCAAGGTCTGTGCATGCTTTCTTCTGAGTATAAGGTCTCCCGCAACAGACCCTGGTATGGCTATCAGCAGATACTGAAGGTATTCGAACTTGAATATCCATCCGTATCCTGCTTCCCCCGCGTCAGGGATGAAACTGAAGATCCCGGTATACGAATCCAAGGCCTTCACTGCCGCTATCGCCAGGAAGATACACAATCTGGCCGCCAGGCAATCCCTCGTTGCCAACCATATCAGGCTGCCTGCGACGGACACGTATGCAAGGATCATGATGATGGCGTCGCACCTGTCCTTGGAGAGAGGGACATCCAGGCCGTAGCGCAGGATGAAGGCTGCTGCGACCAGCATTATGATTCCGGCGGCGTTCGTGACCGCTGCCTTCCATGCTTTGCCTGACCTTATTCTTACAAGGGCGAGGAAAAGTCCGGCCCATGTGAATATCATGAACAGGTTCTTCCACAGAGGTGCTGCATCGGAAGATGATGATGCTCCTGCATTGCCCAGTATGATGCTGAAGCATGCCAGTATAGCCCATCTCTTGACAAGTGACAGGCATATCCTGCCGGTGCCCATGCCTTTCTCTGCTCTCTTCCTCATGGCAAACGGGAAAGCCGCACCCATTGAGAAAAGGAAGAACGGGAACACCAGGTCGACCCATGTTATGCCTCTGGTCTCCGGACTGAAGACATAGTCTGGAGGTGGAAGCTGTGCGTGGAACATCCATGCAGGAAGCCCCGACTGCCATCCTATGTAGGCGCAGAGGATCATGCCGAAGATCGCAAGTCCCCTGAGGGCATCTATAGTGGCAATCCTGTCTGTAGCCAGGGCTGCCTTGGTCTTGGTATCAGTGTTATTGTCCATTCCGGTTCCTAGATATGAAGTGGTTCGACATCTGCAAAAGTATAAAGAAATATTTAAAAGCAAGCATAAATAATAAAATTTCTGAAATAAATTTTTCCTGTTATTAAATAATTTTATTAATATTGTCCGTGAAAATAAAAATTAAGAAAATGAATAAAATCCTGAAACTACTGATTCTCTCTATATCAGTCTTTTCAATATCATTTACGGCAGAGGCTGCAAAGCCGGTCAAGGCTCCTGTGCGGACGGACGGGAAAGCAAACTACATGTGGTTTGACTGCGAGGCCAATTATCAGCGCCTGTCTTCTCCTGACTCTATCCGCCATTATCTGGCAAAATGCAAGGAAGCAGGCTTCGGCAATGTCGTGGTCGATGTCAAGTCCATCATGGGCGAAGTGCTCTATGACAGCCGTATCGCCCCGTATATGGGTGAATGGGAATGCTGGTACCGCAGGCAGGACTATGACATGCTTTCATATTTCATAAGCTACGGACATGAGCTTGGGATGGGAGTCTTCGCATCACTGAATGTCTTTGCCGGAGGGCACAACTGGGTCCGCCGCGGCATTATATATAAGGAGCATCCGGAGTGGCAGTCGGTTGTCAACGACAACGGTGTCCTCAAGCCTATATCCGAATACCGGAAGACCTACAATGGGATGCTCAATCCGGCTGATCCCGAGGTGCGGCAGTACGAGCTGTCCATACTGGAAGAATTCGCACTGAAATATCCTGAGCTGGACGGAGTGATACTGGACAGGTTGAGGTATGACGACATCACCTCTGATTTCAGCGACCTGTCGAGGCGGATGTTTGAAGAATACACAGGAAAGATGGTCGAGAATTGGCCTGATGACATAATCAGCTGGGAGACAGATGCCTCCGGTGAGCCTGTGTGGAAGCCTGGGATCCGCTTCAAGGAGTGGATCGAATGGAGGGCCACTGTCATAAGCAGCTTTGTGTCAGAAGTCCATGACCTGCTCCGCAAGGTCAATCCGGATCTTCTCATCGGTGACTATACAGGTGCCTGGTATCCTACATATTACCAGCTGGGAGTCAACTGGGCCAGCCGCCGGTATGACCCGTCGGCCGACTATGACTGGGCAAGCCCCGGATACTCGAAGACAGGATACGCCGAAATGCTGGACATATATATGACAGGACTTTACTACACCCTTGTCACCAAGGATGAAGTGGACAAGGCCACCGGCATCGTCGGGCCGAGGACCGAATCAGGTATGGACAACAGCCTGACCTACTGCTACAGCATAGAAGGAGGGGCAGAGCTTGCCAAGAGTCTGACAAAGGGCGTCGTGCCTGTGACAGGTTCGCTCTATGTGGAGCAGTACAAGGATGACTGGAGCCAGTTCGGCAAGGCGATACGGCAGGTGCTAAAGGACACTGACGGGCTCATGGTGTTCGACATAGTCCATATCATCAACCGCGGTCTCTGGGATCAACTTGCCGAAGCTGTACGACAGTCCGGAGAGTAGCACCGGAATCAGGTGTGATACAGGAACCAGACGTGATACTGGAAGCAGACACTGGTCCAGACGGTGTCCTGGATTTCAGGAAGAATCAATTGTTGAGGAAAATAACCCGTAATTATTTGAGAATATGATACATGATGTAGAGAGCAGCAGGATTGCAGGACTTAAGTTCCTGTTGCCGGTGATGCTGATTTTCTGGTGCTTCAGTGCCGGTGCGCAGCCCTCATGCTGGCATACGGTCCCGCTCCCGCATGAGATAGTGCTTGAGGAAGACCAGGCACCTTTCAGGCTTTTGTCTTCGACTCCGGTACTATATGAGGGAGAAGGGGAGGACATGCTGCGCAATGCCGCTTTCCTGGCAGGATATATTGAAGAAATGTTCGGCTTTACTCCGCGCATAGAGGCTGTCTCTGCCTCTTCTGGACAAGGCTCTCGTAAGACATCAGGAGATGTTGCTGTCCAGAGCCCTGCGATACTTCTCAGGACCGATGTAGAGGTAAAGCTGCCTCAGGAAGGCTATGTCATCGAGGCTTCATCTGACGGAGTGGTCGTGACAGCTGCTGATCCGGCCGGGATCTTCTACGGCATCCAGACCTTGCGGAAGGCCCTCTATGCAGCTTCGGCCTCGGAAGTAGACTATGCCTGCCTTCCGGCTGCAGTAGTCAAGGATGCCCCGGAATTCAGCTACCGCGGGGCGCATTTCGATGTGAGCAGGCATTTCTTCACAGTGGACCAGGTGAAGGAATACATTGACATGATGGCTCTCCACAACATGAACCGTCTCCACTGGCATCTGACCGACGACCAGGGCTGGAGAGTAGAGATAGACAGGTATCCGAAGCTGACTTCAGTCGGCTCGATGCGTGAAGAGACTCTTGTCGGCCATCTCAATGACAGGCCTCAGGTCTATGACGGCAAGCCATACGGAGGATTCTATACCAAGGATCAGATCCGGGACATCGTCAGGTATGCGGCAGAAAGATATGTCACAATAGTCCCTGAAATCGATCTCCCGGGCCATATGCAGGCTGCCCTCGCGGCCTATCCGGAGCTCGGATGCACTGGTGGCCCTTATAAGGTGTGGACAAAATGGGGCGTCTCCGATGACGTGCTCTGCGCCGGCAAGCCGGAAGTCCTTGAATTCCTTGACAATGTATTTCTTGAAATAATGGACCTCTTCCCTTCGGAATACATACATATAGGCGGAGACGAATGTCCCAAGACACGCTGGGAGGCCTGTCCTCTCTGTCAGAAGAAAGCAGCTGAGCTCGGACTCACGGATGACCCTTCCTCTACAAAGGAGCAGAAGCTCCAGAGCTATGTGATGAAGCACGTGGCCGCCTTCCTCAAGGGATACGGCAGAAAGGTAATCGGCTGGGATGAGATCCTCGAAGGAGATGCCGCCGATGGTGCGACTGTGATGTCCTGGAGAGGCGAATCAGGAGGTATCCGCGCGGCACGGCTCGGCCATGATGTTGTCATGACCCCGAATTCATATATGTATTTCGACTTCTGCCAGGGAAAGGATGCCTCCAGGGAACCTCTCTCCATAGGCGGATACATCCCAGTGGAGTCGGTCTACATGTACAGTCCTGTGCCTAAGGCGCTGAAAGGCAAGGATCGCCGCCATATCATCGGAGTCCAGGCCAACCTCTGGACAGAATATATCACAGACTTTGCGCATGCGCAGTACATGGTCCTGCCGAGATGGGCTGCTCTGGCTGAGAACCAGTGGAATCCATCTCAGGACAAGGACTACAAGGCCTTCCTGGACAGGCTCCAGTACCTTGTCGGCCTCTATGGCCTGCTCGGCTACAACTATGCAGGCCATGTCTTCGGGGTTGAGGCGTCCTTCGCTCCTGACTACAGGAAGGGGGCAGTCATGGCTACCTTGGAGACCATGGGCCAATGCCCTTTACGCTATACTCTTGACGGTTCTCTTCCCGATACGTCTTCGGCATTGTACGACGGACCTGTGGAGATACGCCGGAATGCGGTCCTGACCGCTGCCGCATTCAGGGACGGAAAGGCAGGCGAGCCTGTCCGGGAAGAGATTTCGTTCAGCCTTGCCACAGCGCGGCCGGTCACCCTCTCCGCGGCTCCTTCTGAAAGATATACCTTAGATGGTGCGGTGATGCTGACAGACGGCCTGAAAGGCGGTGATGTTTACGGCAGCGGACGCT
Source organism: Candidatus Cryptobacteroides intestinigallinarum (assembly GCA_017694785.1). GTDB lineage: Bacteria > Bacteroidota > Bacteroidia > Bacteroidales > UBA932 > Cryptobacteroides > Cryptobacteroides intestinigallinarum. The sequence goes on along the minus strand of JADIMK010000090.1, from coordinate 3,169 downwards.
GGATAGGCTTTGAAGGTATCCCTATGGAAGCCGTCATAGACCTAGGGGAGCCCAAGGAGATCTCGTCCGTATCGCTCGGAGTCTGTGTCAACACGGCTGACGGTGTGTTCGATGCCCGGCGCATAGAAGTCTATGTGTCAGACAACGGACGCAGGTACACGGAAGTCGCATCTGAAGATTATCCGGCAATCGCCTCGGAGACCCGCGGAGTGCGCAGGCATTTCATAAGCTTCATTCCTGTAAAGGCAAGATATCTCAAGGTAAGGGCGGAGGCAGAGCAGTCTATCCCTTCATGGAGCTGGCTCTCCGGCAGCAGTGCCTTCCTCTTCGTGGACGAGATTGAAGCAGGGGCTGCCCTCAGGGCCGATGTCCCGCAGGTCAGATACACAGGGCGTGTCCTCCGGACTGAGGACGGCAGCGTCTCATACGACTGGTCCGGGACCTATCTGACTACGGTACTCAAAGGAGAAAGGCTCGATGCAAGGATAGCTTCAGAAGGGGAGTGCTGGTTCAATGTAATTGTCGACGGAAAGCCTGCAGGAAAGTTCAGTATAGCCGACACAGATACTGTCGTGACGCTCTTCCCGTGCAGCGGCGATGCCTTATGCGTCAGAGATGTCCCGTGCAGCAGCGGTGAGGCCCAGTGTGAAGGCTGTGCCCCATGCGGCAGCCGTGCCGGTGGCTCACACACGATAATGCTCCAGAAACGTACAGAAGGCGAGTATGGACGTGCCACAGTCAAGGGATTCATCCTTCCTTCAGGCTCCACGCTTTCAGCGGAGGAAAATATACCGTCCCGCCACATTGAATTCATAGGGAATTCACTCACATGCGGCTATGGCACCGAAGGACTTGACAGGGACGAGCCGTTCAAGCTTTCCACAGAAAACTGCAACCTCACCTATGCGACAATCATAGCAAGGTATTTCGATGCGGACTATACTCTTGTCTCCCATTCAGGACAGGGCGCAGTCAGGAACTACGGCGACAGCCTTACAGTCTCGTCCATCAACATGGGCGACAGGATGATGCGTCTCTTCGACGCTGATACGGTCCTTGTCGACAAAGACAGCCTGCACATACCTGACCTCGTGGTGATCAACCTCGGGACCAACGACTTCTCCCTCCCTCCGTTCCCTTCGGAAGAAGAATTCACAGAAGGTTACTGCAGGATACTGGAGCAGATCGCATCGCTCTATGGCGATGTGCCTGTGCTGTGCGTATGCCCTCCTACCACAGGAGATCCACTGGACCGCTATCTCAACGCGGCCAAGGAGAAGATGGGCAAGGACAACATCTATGTGATAATCCTTACCAAAGGCCTCTACAACACCACTACCGACCTCGGATCTTCCTGGCATCCAAACTATTCTGGCCAGAGGAAGATGGCCATGGGCCTTATCCCGTACATATCTACGATAACCGGCTGGGAGATGCCTGCCGGACGTTGCATACGATGACCATCGGGAAAAGCCATCGGCAGGTCCGTCAGAAACCCTTGGGAAAATCCAGAGAAACATTTAAGAACACCTTGAGAAATCCCTTAGAAAAATGAAAGGAATCTTCAGAATAATTATCTGTCTACCCGCAGTAATGTTCCTTGCTGCGGTTCAGTTCCGGGCTGATGCCGAGACAATCCGCGGCCGCGTAACCTGCGGGGGCCGGCCACTTGCGGGAGTCGTCGTCTCCGACGGCATGACATGCACCTCTACAGACCAGAAGGGAAAATACACTCTAGAAGCCTGGCCGGAGAGCGGGCAGGTCTTCGTGTCGGTCCCTTCAGGCTATCTGCCTGAACTTGCTGAAGGAAGCATACCTGTCTTCTTCAAGGACAAGGCTCCTGTCTGTGATTTCAGCCTGAGACGCAATCCTTCGGATGACAGCTCCCATATCTTCTTCGTCCAGGCAGATGTCCAGATGACATCCGGGGCAGACCTGAAGTCATATTCGCTGCTGCTGGACGATATGGTCTCCACCAGGGACAGCATCATGGCTTCTTTTCCTGCCGGCAAGGCTCCTGATGTCTTCGGACTTGACTGCGGTGATATTGTCGGAGACACTCCGTCACTCTATCCGGACTACATCGGGGCGGCAGCTGTGCTGCAGATGCCGGTCTACAGGGCGATCGGCAACCATGACATGGACTACTGGGGCCGCTCCCATGAGACCTCTGCACGCACATTCTCGGGATATTTCGGACCGACCCGCTATTCCTTCAACAAGGGAAAGATACACTATGTGGTCATCGACAACAACTTCTATATCGGGCGCGACTATTTCTATATCGGTTATGTCGATGAGGCGACCTTCCGATGGCTTGAAGAGGACCTGTCCTATGTGCCGGAAGGATCCACTGTCGTGCTGCTGATGCATATCCCTTCAAGGCTTGTCCCTGAGGAGGAGCCTTTCTCCTACAGCTACGGTGCACTTGCAGACAGGACAGTCAACGCCCAGGCTCTCCATTCTGTGCTTTCAGGATACGATGCGCACATCATATCCGGCCATATGCACTACAATCTCAACATATGCTTCTCTGATTCACTCATGGAGCACAATACAGCTTCTGTCTGCGGCACCTGGTGGTGTACACCTGTATGTCTTGACGGGACACCTTCCGGCTACGGCATATATATGGCTGAAGGGGATTCCCTCAGCTGGATCTACAAGGGGGCAGGCCATCCGGTGTCATATCAGGGCCGTTCATATCCGCCGGGAACAGCAGAGGAATATCCTGATCTCCTGGTGGCCAATGTCTGGAACTGGGATCCTTCATGGAAGGTCGAATGGCTGGAAGACGGGAAGGTCATGGGGGAAATGGAACGCTTCACCGGCTACGATCCGCTTGCCGCATCCCTCTGCAGAGACAGGACAGTGGTCAGGTATGACTGGATCGCACCGACAGTTACATCCCATCTGTTCAGGGCCCGTCCTTCCGATCCGTCCGCCGTATTGACCGTCAGGGCTACCGACCGTTTCGGCAAAGTATATGAATTTTAATCTATTATGGACCACCGGCAATAGTTATATTACCGGTGGTTTAATAATATTACTTTAATTATTAAAAAATATTAATAATAAGTGTGATATTTTAGAAGAATTATATTTATATTTACGGATGTAAATAAATTCAATCTTATTATAGCCATATATTATTTAAACTGTATATAAA
>JADIMK010000089.1 GCA_017694785.1 Candidatus Cryptobacteroides intestinigallinarum | reverse complement strand
GAATCAGTACACTTCAGGTCACTTTCAAGAGCTGACATGGAGAAGATAATAGACATTGAGCTGAAAGCCCTCAGGAAGAGGGTTGTCCGCCAAGGCTACCGTCTCAATGTGACATCTGCGGCAAGGAAACTGATCGCAGAAGCAGGATATGACCCGAAATTCGGTGCCAGACCGTTGAAACGTGCCATACAGAGACTGGTGGAAGACCCTGTGTCCGAGCTTATCATCTCAATGCGCACATCCGGGACAGCCCATTCAGGGCAGGAAACGATAAGGGTAGGCATGTCCGCTGACAGGAAATGTACCGCGGCAGTACTCCTTCCGTCGGACTCAGGCAGCAGTGATGTCGAGAATCTCGAGGTCCATGTCCTGGATCATGTCGACAAGTGAACGGCATGAATCTTCTGATGAAATGAATGAACTGAGAAAATCAAAGCTGTAATCTGTCTTTTTCATGACTATATGTTTTTAAAAGTATTTTATAATCTTGTTCCTTTATGTTTATGATGCAAAGATAGAGGGGCAATGTACCAGACTACGGCACAAGAGATTTTTTTATAGAAAAAACGAATGACTTTTTAAAGAAACGCCCCAAAATGACGAAACTCGTAATATTCGATCTTGACGGTACACTCATCAACACCATAGAAGACCTGGGCACAGCCTGCAACCATGCCCTGAAGATGTGCGGATGTCCGCAGCATCAGATGAATGAATACAATATGCTGGTAGGAAGGGGCATATACAACCTTTTCCGCGGAGCCCTTCCGGAAGGCATGAAGACAGATGAGATGGTCGAGAAGATGAAAGGATACTTCATCCCGTACTATGATGCGCACAAGTGCGACAGGACAGTTCCCTACAAGGGGATACCGGAGCTGCTGGACAGACTGGCAGACAATGGCATAAAGCTGGCCGTCGCCTCGAACAAGTATCAGGACGGCACAGAAAAGCTGGTCAGGCACTTCTTCGGGAAACATGATTTCGTGAAGATCCTCGGGCAACGGGACGGGATGCCTATAAAGCCGGATCCGGAAATCGTCATGGAAGCGATGGCAGCAGCAGGCATCACAGACAAATCAGAGGTCGTATATGCCGGCGACTCGAACGTTGACATGCAGACAGGACTGAACGCAGGAGTACGCACTGTAGGCGTCACATGGGGATTCAGGACGGAAGCCGAACTCCTTGCCTACTCCCCATGGCATCTGGCAAGGACACCGGAGGAGCTGGGTGACTATATCCTCGGATGAACAGAGACTACTACCAAGACAATATACATCAACATGGATAAGGAACGCGAAATAGACAAGCTTGCAAGATATGCTATGATAACTGCCGCGGCTGCAGTCATACTGGCCTTGTGCTGGTTCTTCAGGGATGTCATAGTATACATGCTCCTGGCAGGAGTCGTTGCACTCATAGGCAGACCAGTCATGGATCTTCTGAACAGGATAAAGATCAGAGGGAAGGGGCTTCCGCAGTGGTTCTATGCCATACTGACGATTGTAATCATACTTGTGATCTTTCTTTCAGCTGTCACTCTTCTGGTACCTATAATCGCCGGAATAGCGAAAGACATATCCATGGCCAACATAGAGAGTGCCGCCCATTCGGCAGTCTCAGCCCTCAAGGATCTGAACAGATTCCTTTCGGAGACCTTTCCTGCACTTGGCAGCGACTTCCGTATAGAAAAGGCCATCCTGGGCGGAGTGAAAGACTTCACGGACGTATCGGTCTTCTCTTCCATATTCAGCTCGGCAGCCTCTTTCATAGCCAGCTTCGGCATCGGGCTCTTCGCTGTGATGTTCATATCATTCTTCTTCCTCAAGGACAACAACCTGTTTCCGGACATCATCGCGGCACTTGTCCCGGACAGGCATGAAGCCAATGCAAGAGAAGCCTACAGGGACATAGAGCATCTGCTGTCACGCTATTTCGTCGGACTCATAATAGAAATGGCCGGAGTCGCGATAGTCGACTTCATAGGTCTGGTATTCGTGGCAAGGATAGGATTCAACGCGGCAATAGGCATCGCCTTCATATGTGGGGTAATGAACATAATCCCTTATGTAGGTCCATGGCTCGGAGGAGGTATCGGAGCACTGCTTGCCCTTACCATGAAATATATATGCATGGACGGAAGCGGCCTTGACGTCAGCTTCTGGGTGTTCGTACTGATCCTGGTCGGGATATTCTGGGCAGCACAGATAATCGACAACTATATCTTCCAGCCTATTGTCTACTCAAGCAGCATAAAGGCCAATCCGCTGGAGATATTCATCGTAATGCTCATGGCAGGACATATCGGAGGAATAATCGGGATGCTCGTCGCAATACCATGTTACACTGTTCTCAGAGTAATAGGCGGAAGATTCTTCGGGCATGTCAAATTCGTAAGGAAGCTCATGGGCACACAGGCTGCAGCATCCGTACAAGACAACTCCTCCGGGACAGGCCTGGCACCAGGACAGGATTCACCCCATGAAGACAGATCTGATTCAAACAGCAATAAAGGATAATGGCATGAAAAAGGTAATTGCAATACTGCTGATGGCTCTGGCCACAGGCATATCATCAATGACACTGACGGCAGCCGGAAAGACTGATATCTACAACCCGGACGGCACATACAAGTTCGCAGAAAGAGACACCTGCGACCTTTTCCTTGACGTCTACAATCCGACTGGCCCGGGAGTCGATGCCCTGGGCAACAGAAAGCCTACCATAATCTTCGTCTTCGGAGGAGGATTCATAGCAGGGCAAAGGAATGACCCGTACTACTCAAAGTGGTTCAGGGCAATGAATGAGAACGGCTACAGGGTAGTCAGCATCGACTACCGCCTCGGACTTAAAGGTGCAGGGAAAGTAGGCATAGGACAGGTCAACGAACTGGAACACGCGATAGATATCGCTGTAGAAGACCTTTTCAGCGCAACGGTATTCCTGATTGACAATGCTGAATCACTCGGCATTGACCCGGACAATCTGGTCATAAGCGGATCTTCGGCAGGAGCGATCACAGTCCTGCAGGCAGACTACGAGCTGAGCAACAGGACAGCCATATGCTCTGTCCTTCCGGAAGGATTCAGATATGCAGGAGTAATGTCATTTGCAGGAGCCATCTTCTCGAGGAAAGGGGCAATTGACTACAATGGAGGAGCAAGCCCCACCTTGCTCATGCACGGGACTGAAGACAGGCTTGTGCCTTACAGCCAGATCCGGTTCTTCAACCTCGGATTCTTCGGATCAGACAAGATAGCCGGAAGACTGCATAAATACGGATGCAGCTACAATATTCTCAGGTTCACAGGCCATGGACACGAAGTCTCAGGAAGCATGTACGAGACAGTTGATTACCAGAGGGCATTCATTGAAGAAAACATAATGAAAGGTATCCCGAGGATCATAGACGCTACAATAACCGATCCCGCCATACCTTCCGGGGAAGGGATGAGCCAGTCAAGACAAGATCTCTACGGTAAATGAATAAACGGCCGCTCCTGATGCCAGGGACGGCCGTTATCTTTGTCCGGTCATGTCAGAAAGACGGCTGTGAAGAAAGCTTCTCAAGGGAAAGCTCGACAAGATTCCGGACGACAGACTTGTAGTCCGGATTGCTCTGCTTGAGATATCTGTTCGCTATGATAGCGCAGACCGTACCAGCATTGTGGCCAAGATGAGAGGCGATGCCGGCTATTGCAGAACCTTCCATCTCGAAATTGGTGATCCTGTCTCCATTGAATGAGAAACTCTCGAACTTGTCAAGCATATCCGGCATAGCGAGAGGCATACGCAGGACACGGCCCTGAGGCCCATAGAAACCTGATGCGGAAACCGTCATGCCTGGTACTGTACAGTCTCTGAAGAGCGATGACATCTTCTCCCCTGCCCTTACGAAATAAGGATCCGGCAGATGCCTGTCCCAGCACACATGCTTCTTGAATGCCTCCTCATAGTCTGGAAGAGCAATCGAATCACGCCCGGCATACCAGTTCAGAAGTCCGTCACATCCGATGGAGATATGCGAAAAGACAAATGCACCCAACGGAATATCCTTCTGGACAGAACCTGAAGTACCGATACGCAGGATATTGAGAGACCGCTTCTTTTCCTTGACAGTCCTTGAGCTGAAATCTATGTTGGCCAGGGCATCAAGTTCATTCATGACTATATCGATATTGTCTGTACCGATACCTGTGGAAAGGACAGTGATACGCGTCCCATGATATTTGCCAGTTACGGAGACAAACTCCCTGGACTGATGGCGGAACTCCTTGGCATGGAGGAATTCTGCCACCATGTCCACCCTGCCGGGGTCTCCTACAAGTATGACATTGTCAGCGAGTTCCTCAGGACGGACATGGATATGGAACGCCGAGCCGTCATCATTGATTATAAGCTCCGACTCAGGGATTCTCTTTGTTTCTTCTGTATTCATAACTGATGTGTCAATTAGCGATTTGCCATCAAATATAGTTTTTTATGACAAATTTTCCTATTTTTGCATCCGACATCAATAGAATTTAAGCAAAATGTGGCAGAGAATACAGACTCTATACCTTGCGATAGCGACCATGCTTATCATCTCGCTGCTCTTTTTCAACGTGATGAGCATAATCGGTCCGGAAGGGGACATCGAATATGTAAGATACTACGAGAACATAGTATATCTGGTCTTCATTATAGCAATAATATCCGGCAACACATTTACAATCTTCGCCTACAAGGCCCGGCCGGTACAGATGAGGCTCTGCATAATCGAAGCACTCATAATGACAGCATTCCAGATATGGATCGGTGTTGATTTCTTCAGGATGAGCGGAGCCAAGGAAGCCGTATTCTCGATAACAGCCGTATTCCCGATAATCGCAGCAATACTTGATGTCATGGCTGCAAGGAACATCGCACTTGACGAAGCCATGGTCCAGGCAGCATACAGGCTCCGGGACTCCCGAAGAAAGAAATAGGCAAGAAGAGATCTGAGAGCCTTCGGCCTGAGCATTAAAATCATTTTCCGTTTCCGGAAAAGAAGGCGAGGATGTCCTTCTGGTAAGTCTTTGTCACCGAAATAGGCGGTATGCCGGTATTGTCCATGTCCAGATAATAGCCGTCCGCCTCCTTTCTCATTGTCTTCACCTTCGACATATTGACCACATACTTCCTGTTGCAGCGCATCAGAGGAGTACCGCGGAACGCATCTTCGACAGACTTCATCCTGCATCTGATCATGTACATCTTCAGTTCTCCGGAACTGTCGCCGTACCATACCTTTATATAATTGTCATCGGACTCGACATAATACAGGTCACTAGACTTGACCGCAAGCTTGAGAGTCCCGCTGTTGTCAAAGAAAGACATGGACATGTCAGACTGAGGTTGCAGGGCCATGAGACGGATTGTCTTTTCCTTCTCATTGATCGTGAAATACATAGCTGAAAGCATATATGGTATCAGCAGCGCTATCGAGCCGTTGAGCAATGCCTTCAGAAAAGCCGTAGCCACAGTCAGGCCTTCAGGACGCACTATGTCAACTGTCACAAACGTATAGAAAAGACAGATGACAATCACCTCCGCAATACACCACAGCACATACTGGAGCACCGTCATAGGGAAAAACTTCCGTGTCTTGTACATCAGGACCCGGCTTGCCGTGAGAAAGAGGATGGAGATAGATATGAAGCCTGCCGTAAAAAGGAAGAATACCGAATTGCCCAGCCTGAACCAAGCAGTATCTGAAAACGGTATGTACAGGTTCAGATAGACTATGGAGAAGAGGACGGCAAAGGTCACAGTGCCGGTCAGCTGATGTCTCTCCAGAAGGTATTTCGGTAGTTCTCTGCTCCTGCCCATCTGTCTGATATAATTTCATGCAAAGATACAAAATTTCGCCACAAATAGAATAATTTCGCCACAAAACGGGATTTTTTCACGATTTATTGCCACATGAAAGCAAAAATCGCCACAATAATTTCCGTATGAAAAATTAAGGAAGTAATTTTGTCTGATTTCTATGAAGCCTGATAATGTCTGAAAATATCACAAGACATCATTAAATATTTCTAAAGATGAAGATTATAGGAACGGGAAGTGCAATTCCCAAGAAGATTGTGACAAATGACATGCTGTCCGAATTCCTCGATACAAGCGATGCGTGGATCTACCCGAGGACAGGAATAAAATACAGACATGTCATTTCTGACGAAAAGCTTGAAGACCTTGCTATAAGCGCTGCTCAGAAAGCCCTTGAAAATGCCGGGATTACAGCCCAGGAACTGGACTTCATAATCTGCTCCAATGTGGTGAACGAATATATCACACCTTCATTGAGCTGCATCATACAGGGAGGAATCGGAGCAACATGCCCTTGCCTGGACATCAACTGCGCCTGTGCAGGATTCATCTATGCACTTGATATCGCAGAGACCCACTACAAGGCAGGAAAGGTAAAGAATGTGCTCATTGTCTGCGCAGAAGAGCCTACCAGGATGACAAGCTGGAAAGACCGTAATGTCTGCGTGCTTTTCGGAGACGGTGCCGGTGCGGCTGTCCTGTCAGAAGGTGACAACATAAAAGGTATAAAGCTGTCTGCCGCCAGCGCGACCGACAAGCTCTACCAGATAAGGACACTTGAGCCAACGCCTTATATCACCAAGGAAGAGCAGTCCGTATCCCTCCAGATGAGAGGACAGGATGTATTCAAGTTTGCTGTGAAGGCTTCATCAGGAGACATAAAATATCTTCTTGACGAGCTGGGGATGAAGGCCGACGATATCGACCACTATCTCCTCCACCAGGCAAACATAAGGATCATCCGTTCAATAGAGGAATTCCTCGGACAGCCGGAATCGAAGTTCCCTACAAACGTCGAGTCTCACGGCAACTCGTCATCGGCAAGCTGTCCTATCCTGCTCGATGAATGCAACAGGAACGGACTTCTGAAACGAGGTGAAAAGATTGCCATGAGCGCCTTCGGTGCGGGATTCATTTCAGGAGCAGCCATAATGGAATGGTAAAGGATGCATACAAGCTACATCCGTCAAAAGTCAGAAAGTACAACAAACTTAAATCAAACAGCAATGATAAAAAGTAAAATCTGCGAAATACTTGGAATCAAATATCCTGTATTTCAGGGTGGAATGGCTTGGGTTGCTGATGCATCCCTTGCAGCCGCGGTATCAAATGCGGGCGGACTCGGACTCATTTCTTCAATCAACGCAGGCACAGAAGCCGTCAGAAATGAGATCAGAAAATGCAAAGAACTCACTGACAAGCCATTCGGAGTAAACATCATGCTTCAGGCTCCTAATGCGGCAGAAATAGCGCAGATGGTAATTGAAGAAGGTGTGAAGATACTTACTACAGGAGCAGGCTCACCTGCCCAGTACATGGAGGCATGGAAAGCTGCCGGCATCAAGGTCATCCCTGTTGTTGCTTCCGTAGCCCTTGCACTCAAGATGCAGGCAGTAGGCGCTACAGCAGTCGTAGCAGAAGGTGCAGAGTCCGGCGGACATGTCGGAGAACTTCACACGATGGCACTCATCCCGCAGATTGTAGACGCACTTGACATTCCAGTTGTAGCCGCCGGCGGAATATGTGACGGAAGAGGTGTCGCAGCAGCCTTCATGCTCGGAGCAGATGCCGTACAGGTCGGAACAAGATTCCTTTCTGCAGAAGAATGTACAGTGCACCAGAACTACAAGGACAAGATCCTGAAGGCTACTGACATATCGACCATCGTGACAGGAAAGACCCTGGGACATCCGGTACGTTCACTCAAGACTCCTTTCTCAAAGACATTCGCAAAGATGGAGGCAGATCCTTCTGTCAAGCCTGAAGAAATCCTTGCCTTCGGTACAGGTGCTCTCCGCAAGGCCGTAAAGGAAGGAGATCCTAACGGAAGCTATATGGCAGGAGAATGCGCAGGTATGGTCAAGAAGATAGAACCGGCAAAGGCTATTGTCGAGGATCTCGTGAACGGTGCTGAAAAGCTCCTTGCCACAGCTCCGGGACTTCTTGCCTGACCACATAATCAAACCAGAATATTTCATCATCAAATCAGACGAATATGAACAGAAGAGTAGTAATAACCGGAATGGGAGCGATAACACCGGTCGGAAACAGTGTCGCCGAGCTCTGGGACAGCCTTGTCAACGGAGTATGCGGCATTGATTTCATAAAGGAATTCCCGACTGATGACCTTCCAGCCAAAGTTGCCGGTGAAGTCAAGAATTTCAACCCTGCCGACTATGGCATCGAGCCGGCTTTTGCAAGGAAACAGGACAAGTTCTCTGTCTTTGCAGTAGCTGCAGCAAATGAAGCCATAAGACAGTCAGGACTGAAAGCTTCTGACGGAGAAGACGGCAACATCGACCCGCTCCGTTTCGGAGTATATGTAGGCTCAGGAATCGGAGGGTTCAGCACCCAGTACAAGGAAAGCGAGAAGATGATCAAGGACGGTCCGAAATGGATATCTCCTCTCTTCATCCCTACAATGATAGCAAACATGGCTGCCGGGAACATCGCCATCAGACACAATCTATGCGGCCCATGCGTACCGGTCGTGACAGCGTGCGCCACATCAACCCATACAGTCGGTGAAGCATACCGGGCAATCAAGCACGGCTACGCAGATGCCATCATCGCCGGAGGTTCTGAGGCAGCTACAATTCCTCTCGGAATAGCCGGATTCGCCAATGCGAAGGCCCTTTCAAGATCTGAAGATCCTGCATATGCATCACTTCCGTTCAATGCAAACAGAGGCGGTTTCGTGATGGGAGAAGGTGCAGCAATGCTTGTCCTTGAGGAATATGAGCATGCAAAGGCACGTGGTGCGAAGATCATCGCTGAAGTATGCGGCTACGGCAACACATGCGACGCATACCACATGACAGCACCTAGGACAGACTGCAAGACCCAGGCAGCAGCAGTGAAGATGGCTCTCGACGAGGCCGGATACAACTCTTCAGATGTCCTCCACATCAATGCCCACGGTACAGGAACTGCGCTCAACGACTCTCTTGAGACCAAGACATTCAAGATTGCCCTCGGAGAAGACGCTTACAAGGCCCACATCTGTTCGACCAAGTCAATGACCGGACATATGCTCGGAGCTACAGGAGCGGTAGAAGCAATTGCAGCAGTGCTAGCTCTTACCACCGGCATCGTGCCTCCTACAATCCATCTTGATGCGCCGGATCCTGAGTGTGACCTCAACTACACACCGAACAAGGCTGTGAAGGCAGACATCACTATCGCCATCTCAGACTCGCTCGGATTCGGCGGTCACAACGGATGCGTTGCATTCAGAAAAGCAGAATAAGACGAACAAGTACTTGAACCTGATCCTAAAATATCGACAAAATGAACAGAGAAGAACTTAAGGAATACCTGCCTCACCGTGAGCCGATGCTTCTGGTTGATGAGATTGAAATCGATCCTGAAGGTGTTGCACACGCTAAGTACAGGATCAGAGAAGATGAATTCTTCTGCAGAGGACACTTCCCTGGAAACCCGATTGTACCTGGGGTGATCCAATGTGAAATCATGGCACAGAGCTGTGCCCTTCTTGTAAAGGATGAGCTGAAAGGCCGCACTACTCTTTATAGCGGCATCGACAATGTCCGTTTCAAGAATATAGTACGCCCTGGAGACCTTTGCGAGATCACAGCAAAGCTTACAGGCAGAAGAGGAATGCTCTTCTTCACAGAAGCGTCACTCAAGGTCAACGGAAAGCTCTGCTGCAAGGGAAATCTCTCCTTTGCTCTGGTAGACAACAAGAAGGAAGAGAAATAAGCTATCCTCTATCCACACAATAAGCCGGTCCCGCTCAATGAGCCTGGGACCGGCTTTGTTTTTCTGCCATTGATACCGGCAAGGACCGCCTCGCGGACACGGATCAGTCCTCTACTTCACAACCTTTGAAATAGAAATCCGATGCCGACTTTTCCTTGCTGAAGCAGTAGTATGTCATCTCCGCTGTGGAGCATTCCGTACCTTCATGCAATATCCTGGCATCAATGATGGCAAAATTGCGTTTAAGCTCCTTGACATGAGCTCTTATTTCAAGAGTCACATCCGGACCTGTAGGGACAGGATGACGATATCTGATATTGAGGTTTGTAGTCATTCCTGCACACTGCAGTTTCCTCGCCATGACCCAGGCGGCTATCTCATCCATAAGAGATGCCTGGATACCGCCATGCAAGGTATGGAGCCATCCCTGGTAATCGTCAGAAGCATTCCAGAATGAAACTATCTCATCCCCGTCTTCATAGAACTCCATCTTGAGTCCCAGTTTGTTGCATGGGGCACAGCCGAAACAGTTGTATCCGTCATCGACAAGTCCCAGCCATGGATTGATTATCTTTTTCATATCTTATTGATAACTATAGTAACTTACCGACATCATTAATATACTCTGTACATATCACATGCACGGGATTCCCAATTGTCACTGATAAAGATGGAACATCCTTTCCATCAGACGCCACTTCCTGTCGGCAGTCATACCCTTCTCCGCCTTCTGGAACATGGACATATAGTCTTCCCATTCCTGCTGCCGCGGCAGGCCGGCAAGCCTGGCCATGGCAGTGTCCCAGTCAAAGTCAATCTCGGTGTCCATTATCATGAAAAGCCGTGTATCAAGTATATAGATCTCCATCTCAAGGATGCCTACTTCCCTGATTCCAGCTATGATTTCAGGCCATATGTTGCCTTCCGCATGACGGCGGCGATACTCAGCCATAAGCTCAGGATCATCTCTCAGGTCCATCGTACGGCAGTATCTCTTGAACGGCCTGCCGTAGCTCTTTTCAATGTATCCTTCCATAATATTCAAGATATAATACTATTCATGCTCCTGCATCCTTTTCTCGGCAAGCGCCTCATACTTCGTCCCAGGACGTCCGTAGTTGGCGTAAGGCCAGATCGATATACCGCCTCTAGGAGTGAAATAGCCGGTGACCTCGATATATTTGGGATCCATGAGACGCACCAGATCCTTCATTATCTTGTTCACGCAGTCCTCATGGAAATCGCCATGGTTGCGGAAACTGAAAAGATAGAGCTTGAGGCTCTTGCTCTCGACCATACGCACATCCGGGATATAGCTGATACGTATCTCAGCAAAGTCCGGCTGTCCCGTTATCGGACATAGGCTTGTGAATTCAGGACAGTTGAACCGTACCCAATAGTCGTTTTCCTTGTGTCTGTTCTCGAAAGTCTCCAATACCTCAGGTGCATAGTCGCTTCTGTATACAGTCTTTTTACCAAGGGCCTTGAGCCCCTCCTGTTCTCTGTTTTCCATCTTCAGATATTTTCTTTGTTGAGATAGGATTTTACATCAAAGATATCAGATTTCCACGGAATTGCCATCGGCTACGTGAAACTCTTTACCGTCCTTTGAAGCAAGATACTTCTCAAGGCCGGCCCGGCGGAGCTTGCATGACGGGCAATGTCCGCACCCGTCTCCAGGTATTCCGTTGTAGCATGTGAGAGTCTCGTTTCTGATTATGTCAAGTACTCCCAGACTGTCTGCCAGAGCCCAGGTCTCGGCCTTGTCCAGCCACATGAGAGGAGTATGGATGACAAACTGCTCGTCCATCGCAAGATTGAGGGTCACATTCAGGGATCTGATGAATGAATCCCTGCAGTCAGGATATCCGCTGAAGTCCGTCTGTGATACTCCGGTCACTATGTTCATGATGCCGTGCTCGCGGGCAATTACAGCTGCGACACTTAGGAAGAACAGGTTACGGCCAGGCACAAAGGTATTCGGGAATGACGCTTCCGGCTTCTCCTGGTCCATGGTCATAGATGTATCCGTCAACGAATTGGCCCCGAGATGACCTATAAGCGGCATATCCAGCAGATGGAAATCTACGCCTGAGTTTGCAGCAAGTTTCTCCGCCATCTTTACCTCAAGGCTATGTTTCTGACCGTAGCTGAATGTCACTGTATGGACTTCCTTGAACTTCTTCAATGCCCAGAACAGACAGGTCGAAGAATCCTGTCCTCCGCTGAATACTACCAGGGCCTTCTCTTTATCAAGTTTCATGGCAATATGTCTCTCCTATAATATGTATGATAGATGATTTATCCTAATATTATGATTATCCTATATCTCTGATCTTAAACGGATTGTAGGATATGTTCCTGTCAAATGTATCGGTCTTTTCGTATTTCTTCACAGCCGCCACCACACGTATGGTCACAGGAAGTATCACGACTTCGTAGGCAGTCTTGAGGACAATCTGAAGGACCATCAGCTTAAGCATATTGCCGAATTCTATGCCCCAGAATGCTATCGGGAAGAAAATGATGGAATCCACAGCCTCGCCGAAGACAGACGACACTACAGCCCTCAGGGAAAACCTCTTGCCGTCCGAAGCCACCTTCATCTTGCTCATCACATATGCATTTACAGTAGAACCGGCAAGAAAGGCCAGCAATGAAGCAGCGGTTACACGCGGAGCCATAGTGAAGATATAGTCAAAGTGTTCTCCCCCGTCCCAGAAATCGGCCGGAGGCAGAAGTCTCACTATCTGGGCCATGGCCACGACAAAGAAATTCATGGCGAAACCGGTCCATATGACAAGCCTCGCTTTCCTGTAGCCCCATACCTCGACTATGCAGTCATTGAGGATATATGATACAGGAAATATGAGGACTCCCCCTGTCAATGCCAGGGGGCCGGCCTCAAATACCTTTGTTTCAAAAAGATTGGATGCTATCAGGCATACATTGAACAATATCGCCATCAGCACAAAAGGAACAGACAGCATGGTACGCTGCCCAGGGACAGGTGTTCCTCCTTGATTATTCTGCATTTTCTTGTTTTTTAAGTGGTTACCAAGCACACTTGTCAATCCCGTCCATTATGGGGCAGCGGGAAAGTCCAATCCTTGCAAGCTGCATCCGGGAACGCGACTTTGGACAAGCTATTCCGGATAAGCTATTCCAGACAAACTGTTCATGACAGGCCTCAGGACAGGCTACTCAGCCGCCTTCAGACGTTCTGCATTCTCCGCTATCTGAAGCTGGTCAAGAAGCTCCTGGATGTCACCGTCCATGAACACAGGAAGATTGTACATGGTGTAGTTGATTCTGTGGTCTGTCACGCGTGACTGAGGATAGTTGTACGTACGGATCTTCGCTGAACGGTCTCCAGTGGATACCATTGTCTTCCTTTTTGCGGAAATCTCGTTGAGATATTTCTCATACTCCATGTTGTAGAGCCTTGTACGGAGCTCGGCAAGAGCCTTGTCAAAGTTCTTAAGCTGAGACTTCTCATCCTGGCACTGCACTACGATACCTGAAGGAATATGGGTAAGACGTATCGCTGAATAAGTGGTGTTGACAGACTGTCCGCCAGGCCCTGACGAGCAGAAGGTATCCTTACGTATATCATTCATGTTCAGCTCTATGTCAAACTCGTCCGCTTCCGGAAGCACGGCTACAGACGCAGCTGAGGTATGTACGCGTCCCTGGGTCTCAGTCTGAGGCACCCTCTGTACACGGTGCACACCGGACTCATATTTGAGAACTCCGTACACGCCTTCTCCTGACACCTTGAACACTATTTCCTTGAATCCGCCTGCAGCACCTTCAGACTGGCTGGTCACCTCCAGCTTCCAGCCCCGGCGCTCAACATATTTCGAATACATACGGAAGAGGTCACCTGCAAAGATCGCCGCCTCATCTCCGCCTGTACCGCCACGGATCTCTACAATCGCATTCTTGCTGTCCTGAGGATCGGCAGGAATCAGAAGAAGCTTGATGTTCTGCTCGACCTCCGGAATCTTCTGCTCTATCTCCACTATCTCCTCCTTTGCCATCTCCCTCAGCTCCTCATCCTTCTCGTGTGCGAGGATATCCTTGGCCGATGCATATTCGTCCATCATCTTCTTGTAGTCCTGTCCGGCCTTGATGATAGGAGAGAGCTCCTTGTATTCCTTGTTGAGCTGGACATATTTCTTCATGTCCGAGATCACTGCAGGATCCGAAAGCTGCTCCTGGAGTGAATTATATTTGTCCTGGAGTCCCAGGACCTTGTCCAATAAAGTATTGTTTTCTGCCATATCAGATTGATTTTACATAACAGCGCCGCCTCATGTACAGCTCATGCTCATAACGGTCCCAGACATTGACAGCAAGGTTTGTCTCGATCTGAGGATTTGCGATGGCCCACTTGACATTCGCATCCTTGTATTTCTGTGCCATGATGCAGTGATATACGGATGAGACGCCCGTATTCTGCCATTTCGGGGCGGCTCCGTTCAGCATCAGGTCGATGGTATCGAACCTCTTCATAGCCCTGAGCATGTGGAACCAGCCGAACGGGAAAAGCGACCCCTTCGCTTTCTGCAGGGCCTTTGAAATGCTCGGAAAGGAAATACCGAAGGCAGCTATCTCATTGTGCTCGTCAAGAAGGAAGCAACAGAGTCGCTTGTCAAGGAAACCTATCGTCTGTGCAGCTTCCTCCTCTATCTCCTCATCTGTAAACGGAACGAAATTATATACACTTTCAGCAAAGCTTTCATTGTATATGCGGAAGAACTCCCTGACTAGCGCGTGGTCATGCTTGAGAGAGTCAATGTCACCTTCCTTCAGCTTGTATCTTTCCTTCAGACGGCCTGCAATAGCCGTCATCTTCTCCGGGACACCCTGGTCTGCCTTCATCTTGTACTGGAGCCAGTCACACTCCTTCACATAGCCTAAGGCAGTCACAAGATCATTGTAATAAGGATAATTATAGATGCAGTTGAACGGAGCAAGATTCTCGAAGCCCTCCACAAGCATACCCTGCTTTCCGAGAGTATTGTAGTAGAGAGGTCCATGAATCTCATTCATGCCGTGGTCCTTGGCCCATTTCTCCGCAGTGCCGAGAAGAAGCCGTGCCACCCCGATGTCGTTGATGGTGTCAAACCACCCGAAACGGGCTCTCTTCTTGGAATATCTCTCATTGTAGCGAGGATTGATCATCCCGCAGATGCGTCCGACCACCTTGTTTCCGTCCATCGCCAGCCACATGGTCCTGGTACAGTACTTCAGTGATGACACTTTGGTCAATGACTTCACCTGATCAGAATGAAGGGCAGGAACATATTGAGGACAGTCCTTGTAGAGCTTGTCCGGGAAAGAGATGAATTTCTTCAAGTCCCTGCGGGTCTTGACTTCAACGATTCTATAATCAGCCATTTCTATGAATATTTACTGACATGCAGGGCATGTCTTTGCACATGAAGTGCAAAATTAACAAAAAGCTTTCAATCAATAAAAAGTTATTTCTCAGATATCCATATTTCCAGCGGGCACAGGTACTTCAGGGCCCAGCAGATGACGCAAGGCAGCCTGCGCACAGAGACAGCCGAAGACAGCCGGCATATATGAGATTGTCCCCACAAGGGACTTCTTGTTTCTTTCGTCACATTCGACTATAGCCTCCCTTATTGGAAGCTCCTCAGAAAACACGACATTGAAACCTTTTCTTATCCCCATTCTGCGCAGCCGTTTGCGTACTACGAAAGCGAGGGGACAATTGAAAGACTTGGATATATCTGCGATACGTACCTTCGTTGCATCAAGCTTTGCTCCAGCCCCCATCGAAGAGACAAGAGGTATCCCCTTGTCCATGCAATATTTTATCAGAGCCATCTTAGGAGAAAGAGTATCTATCGCATCCACGAGGAAATCTATCCTGTACCCTCCGAGCACCGGCTCCACATCATCGACATCAAGATATGTCTTCAATACGGTAAGGTCAAGCGACGGATTGATATCCATAAGGCGCTCCTTAAGCACATCGCATTTAGGACGGCCAACAGTGGAATCCAGGGCAAGGATCTGCCGGTTCTTGTTGGTCACGGACACAGAATCGCTGTCCAGGACTATCAGATGCCCTACCCCGGCCCGTGCAATCATCTCAGCAGCATAACCTCCTACCCCACCGGCTCCAATCACAGCCACATGAGCAGCCTCAAGTCTCCGCATGCCTTCCTCACCGGCGATCATGCCGGTCCTCTCCTTCCATTCCTCTATCATATAAAGTCCTCTATTGCCTTTGTCCGTTAAAGTCCTTTTGCCTTCGCCTCATTCCAGATGGCGTCCATCTCGGCAAGGCTCATGTCCTTGAGATCCTTTCCCTGCCTGATGGTATGCTCCTCAAGATACGTGAAACGTCTCTTGAACTTGGCACATGTACGTTCCAGCGCCGTATCCGGATTGAGTCCATAGAGGCGGGCAGCATTGACCACCGAGAAGATATAGTCACCGAGCTCGGCTTCAGCCCTGTCAGCAGCAGCCTTGCGGGCCTGGTCATCCGGAGCGCTTTCCATAGCGGCCAGCTCCGTCTGGAACTCAGAGCGCTCTTCACTTACCTTGTCCCATACCTGGGACTTGTCTTCCCAGTCAAAGCCAACACCTCGGGCCTTGTCCTGCATCCTGTAGGCTTTCAGCAGAGGTGGCAAGGTATCAGGGACCCCTGAAAGCACCCTCCTGTTCCCGTCCTTTTCCTTTGTCTTCAGCATCTCCCAGTTCTTCACAACCTCCGCAGCATCAGCTACACTGGCTGTGGAAAACACATGCGGATGTCTGTATACAAGCTTGTCACACAGAAAATTGATCACATCCACAATATCGTATGTTCCTTTTTCCTCCCCTATCTTCGCATAGAAGAGCACATGAAGAAGCACATCGCCCAGCTCCTTGGAGATATTGTGGTCATCTTCCTTGAGTATAGCGTCACTGAGTTCATAGACTTCTTCAATTGTCTGGGGCCGGAGTGACTCTGTTGTCTGAGCCCTGTCCCAAGGACATTTCACACGGAGTTCGTCCAGTATGTCCAATATCCTGCCGAATGCGGCAAGTTTTTCTTCCCTTGATTTCATATATGCTGCCTGGATTTAGAATCAGGGCACAAATTTACAATTATTTCCGCAAACATAACGCAAATACATTTTTTAACAAATTTCCGTCACAAAAGCATAATCATAAAGAAAAATACTATATTTGGCGAACAGATTTGAAATCACAAACTCGAATTATTCATAATCCAGAAGAAAGGAATGAGAAAGGAAATCCGTTTCGTGTCGGCAGATGAAGCCGTAAAAGTCGTCAAATCAGGGGACCACATACATCTCAGCAGTGTCGCAAGTGCACCGAAGATCCTGATCGAGGCCCTATGCAGAAGAGGTGAAAGCGGAGAACTGAAGAATGTCAGGATACACCATCTCCACACGGAAGGCGAAGCACCTTATTCAGATCCGAAATTTGACGGGGTATTCTTCCACCAGGCATTCTTCGTCGGAGCGAACGTAAGGAAAAGCGTACAGAGCGGATATTCCGACTATATCCCGGTACTTCTGAGCGAGACCCAGAAACTCTACAGATGCGGAGCTCTGCCTTGCGATGTAGCCATGATCCAGGTCTGCCCTCCGGACAAGCACGGATTCGTCTCCCTGGGCACGTCTGTTGATGCGACACTTGCAGCCATTGAATGCGCCAAGACCGTCATAGCTGTTGTCAACCCGCATGTTCCAAGAGCATGGGGACAGGCCATGATACCGATGGACCTGATAGATATCTTTGTACAGGACGATACTCCGCTCATGCCGGCACATTTCGCACAGCCTGACGAGATAGAGACAGCCATAGGCAAACACTGTGCAGAGCTTATAGAAGACGGGGCATGCCTGCAGATGGGCATAGGAGCCATACCTAATGCAGTACTTGCCCAACTCCACGGACACAGACATCTGGGCATCCATACGGAAATGTTCGCCGACGGCGTACTAGGACTTGTCGAAGAAGGAGTAATCGACGGTTCCTGCAAAGGAATAGACAAAGGAAAACTTGTATCAACATTCCTCATGGGTTCACAGGAATGCTACGATTTCATAGACGACAATCCTATGGTGGCCATGATGGATGTAGGCTATACCAATGACCCGTTCCTGATTGCAAAGAATCCGAAAACCACCGCCATCAATTCCGCTCTCCAGGTAGACCTGACAGGTCAGGTATGCGCAGACTCCCTGGGCACAAAATTCTACTCCGGGACAGGCGGGCAGATCGACTTCATCTATGGAGCATCCCTGTCAAAAGGAGGCAAGGCCATAATAGCCATGCCTTCATGCACGAAGAAAGGAGAAAGCAAGATTGCTCCGGTCCTTCTTCAGGGAGCAGGAGTAGTCACATCTAGGGCACATATCCACTGGTTCGTGACAGAATACGGGGCTGTGGACCTCTACGGCAAATCCCTTCAGGAAAGGGCAAAGCTTGTCATAAGCGTAGCGCACCCGGACCACAGGGAAATGCTGGACAGGGCAGCCTTCGAACGCTTCGGGCCACATTACCACCACTTCAGCCTATAGCGCACCTGCACTTCAGTCTACAGCATGCCTGATGATGTCGGCGAATACGGCACCGACATATCCGGCAAGGTCTTCCGGAGCCACCTTGAGCTGCAGTCCGCGGACGCCGGCACTTACATAGATATAAGGGAAATCCTCAGCTGTAGAATGGATATAGGTAGGGAACGGCTTCTTCATCCCGACAGGAGAACATCCTCCCCTTATATATCCTGTGACAGGCAGAAGTTCCTTCATCGGGATGAGGTCACACTTCTTGTTGCCCGATATCCTGGCGGCAGCCTTAAGGTCGACCTCGGCATTTCCTGGTACTACACATACGAAATGCCCTGTCTTGTCACCTTCCATGACAAGAGTCTTGAAAACCTGCTCGACAGACTCATGCAGTTCGGCGGCCACATGACCGGCAGCAAGGTCATTCTCATCGACCTCGTAAGGTATCAGTTCATAATGCACGCCCGCTTTATCAAGCAGGCGTGCAGCATTGGTCTTTTCAATCTTCTCTTTCTTTGACATATCTCTTGTACAATATGTTCGTAAACAATGGCCATATACAATATGTCCGTACTATATGGCCAGGATGCCGGTGGCAGATCACTTTGTCATATAGGCCTCGAACCGTGCCTGGCTGTTCAGCTCAGCTTCCTTTGTAGAAGCGGCCACAACCTGTGTAGTGATCTTCGATGCCGGCTTGGATATGATCCGTACCATGTCATCAGTCTTCTCCGGAGCACCGAATGTACCTTTTTTGAAGAACATTCCTGCACCTACAGGACAAGGGTTCTTAGACACATCTGCAGGATGCACTCCCCATACACATATATATTCCTCACCGAAATTGACTGAAGCATCCTCAGGGAAATTGACCCCGGTAAGGAACTGGACTTTCTTACCGGAAAGTTCCTGGGCGGTAATCTTTGCATTGCGGGTCTTGTACGATACGTCTACCCTCACCTTGATGTCTACAGTATCACCTTTGTACGGTACGCCGTATGAAATCATCTCGGCATATTTTCCTTTCCGTGTCTCTCCTACCTTGGCAAGACGGCCCTTTGTAGCCTTCAGCTTGACCTCCGAAGTCCCGTCCCAGAGCGAGATTCCGCCTAGACCTACGGTAGACCCTACACGGTATTCATCGCAACCTAGGCCGAACTTTGCCTGCTGCTCTTCCGTCGGATACCACTTGTATTTCTCAAGCTCCATTCCACGGCCGGTCTTTGAATACACATCAATGGCTCCACTGTCATTGAAATATATCCTGAGTGCCATATAGGCATTCTCTACAGCAGGACCGTGATGTCCCACAGTCTTGTATTCATTGCCTGATTCGGAAAAGATCTGGCTTACCTGCTTGCCGTCAGACTTAAGGTAAAGGCTCTTTGCCGTCTGCGCATCCATCGCATGAACGGAACATAGCATTACTGCCAGACAGGAAACGATGATTCGTGTGCTTTTCATTTTCTTTGGACTAGGATTATACAAACGGTAAATATACAAAATTCAGATAAAATCTACTCAGCATCCACATCAGGTTCGATGTGTATGGAAATCTGGGTTGATGCACCGAATCTGCTCTTGAGTGCCCTTTCTACGGAAGTGGAAATCTGATGAGCCTGACGGACATGCATTTCAGGATCCACAACCACATGTGCATCTATTATCACAGAAGAGCCGTTGCGTCTTGTCTTGAGATTGTGGACATTGCGTACTCCGGCAACTCCTGATGCAAGCCTGAGGATATCATCCTCCATGCTCTTGGGCAGCGAACCGTCAAGGAGTTCATTCAATGAAGGCCCCGCCATCTTCACAGCAACAACTATGATGGCTATGCTTATGGCACAGGATACAAGAGGGTCGAGAAGTGTCCATTTCTCACCGAGTATGATCGCGCCTCCTATACCGAGCAGCGAAGCCACGGAAGAAAAGGCATCCGAACGGTGGTGCCAGGCATTTGCAATCATGACCGGACTGTCGACTTTCCTGCCTTCCGCCACAGTATATCTGTAGAGCCATTCCTTGAGGACAATGGAAACGATGGCAGCGATGAGGGCCACATATCCCGGTTTCGGCAGTATCTCTCCCGAGATGACAGCAAGGATGCTCTTCACTCCAGATGCCAGGAACACGGCACCGACTACAAGAAGAAGCATACTCACTATAAGGGTAGCAAGGGTCTCGAATTTTCCATGGCCATACTCATGGTCATGGTCAATCTTCTTGGAAGATATCCTTACGAACACCAGGACGACGATATCACTCAGCAGATCCGACAATGAATGGATACCGTCGGTAATCATAGCGGCACTCCGGCCGAGTACTCCAGCCGCGATCTTTCCGGCAGAAAGCAGCAGATTTACAAGCGAACCTATCAGAGTCACTTTCTGTATCCGTCTTTCCCTTTCTTCAGAAGTAAATTCCATTTTACAATCCCACTATAAGAAAACTACAATATAAACAAACACAATCATTCCCCAGTTTTTCAACGTACTCATTCCCCATTCTTTTCAAAGAATGAGAAATGGACATTGCCATATTTCTTCTCTTTCACAAAATATCTATGTCCGGAGAATGAATAAGCCGAGGGGTGCTCGAGTACAAAATACATTCCAGAATTGAGGATACCGGCTTCAAGAATCCTGTCAGGAAGCGTGTCCAGACCTTCCATTGCATAAGGGGGATCCGCGAAGATCAGGTCAAAGCTCTTGCGGCAGATCCTGATGAAATCAAAGACATTGTGTCTTACCACTGTCACATTGTCCAGTCCGAGAGATGCCGCTGTGGACTTTATGAACGACGCATTGGCCGGAGCCATCTCCACACAATACACTTCTGCCGCCCCCCTCGAAGCGAACTCGAAGGATACGGCACCCGTACCGCCGAAAAGATCCAGCACAGAAAGACCCTCCAGTTCATACTCATTGCTGAGTATATTGAACAGGCCCTCCCGGGCAAAATCAGTCGTCGGTCTGGCCTTGTAGCCTGGAGGCGGTACAATGTTCCGTCCTCTGAGGGTTCCACCTATTATCCTCATATAATAACTGTATACAGATTGTGCAATGGCAGATGCGCCTCAGATCACCTCAACTCCTCTGAAATACCTGTAGAGGGACATTTCCTCGTGCTGTTCCAGCGGAGTCCTGAAATATATGACAGACTGCTCAGGATTGAGCTGAAGACGCTTCATGACCATGAAAATATAATATTGTGCAGTAGTGAAATCAACTGCATCAAAGGAATTGCACAGCATAAGCGAGCGACCCTGGGAGACAACAAGATACAATCGGCCGTCCGCATAGGATGCTACGATCCTGTTGTAGTCAGAGAGCCGCGAAGCCGCAGCAAGCATATAATGGAATTCGGGGAGCACAGGTGATGTACTTCCGTCCTTGCGCAGCACAGTCCCGGAGATAAGCCTTGACATCGTCTCACCTATTGATAGGGAATAGACAAGAACGGCACCGGAAGCCGGTTCCTGGATGAAATCTACCTGGTCTGTATCCTTGAGTTCGACTGCGTCACCCAAAATATCTCTTGCAACTGACTTGTCAAAGAAGTGTTCCGGTACAAGAGTACATTTCGGTGTCAGCAGAGATATCTCCACCTCATCATATCTGGACTGGAATTCCGGGGCTGTAAAGATACGGTCGGGGCTCATCCATCCGGAATATCTGGTCTCTTCTCCAGTCCGTATTCTAAAAGAATATCCACTCAAGCACACTTGAATGGATATTCTGTCATCATATGTCATATTATGATATTCCTGACATCAGGAAAGGGAGACTACTCCCAGTTTCCTGCGTTGTTGTTAGGAGCATCGATGCTGCCGACCTTAAGACCAGGGAAACGCCCTGTATCTTCCCTTTCAGCATTCAAGTTGATGATAAGCTGCTTGTCAAGTCCCTTGAGAAGAGACTTATATGTCATGCTTGCCTCAAAGAGAGGAACCTTCACACCAGAGACTGTCTTGACAGCAGAATTCATATAGATAGAGTCTCCCCCGCTGAACGGAACCAGTGCAAGCGAATCGATGTTGAAATCCGGACGGTCAAGGAACATGGCCTGTCTTACAAGAGTATCGCGCTCAATCTGGAACACCAGCTTGTGGTCACCGTTGAGATACATTTCATAAAGCTGCTGAGGAGTAATCCTCGGATTTCTTTTCCTGATCTGCTTGGTATGCTCTACAGCTACAGAGTCATCCTGCGAACCTACCTGCATCACAAGCTTGATCTTCCCGTTGTTATAGAAGTCCTTGAGAGAATCGAGCGACGGAGTGAACCTGCCGTACTGGCCCTTGAATGCAACCTGAAGGTCGCGGATATCCTTGAGCCTCTGGATACCGACAACCTCTCTGGCCTCCCTGTCCTTGTTGAAGTTCACCGGCTCCATAACACTCTGGACAATGGCATAGAACAATCCTATAATAATTACAGGGAAAATTAAATAGGTGAGAAGAGACTTTAATAATTTCATTGTATGTCAGTTTTTTGTTTATTTCAAATTCCGGACAAAGTTAAAAATTTGATTTATGATATGCAATATAATTTGTAATTTTGCAAACCATTTTTATCTGAACATACATGAATAATCCGGACTTGCACAATATAGACAGATTGGCCTCACTTATAGACAGCAATGACAACTTCATCATCACTGCCCACATGAGGCCGGACGGAGATGCGATGGGGAGCACCCTTGCCCTGATGCGTTTTCTCAGGAACATCGGCAAAAGCGCCAAGGTCGTGCTTCCGGACATGTATCCGGCCAATCTTGCATTCATGACATCCGAAGACGAAAAAGGACTTGTCATCTCCGCACATGACCGGCCGGAAGAGGCCGGCAGAGCCGTAGATTCAGCCGGACTGATATTCTGCCTGGACTTCAACACCTTCGCGGAATCAAGGTGCGGAGCCATGTCCCGTCTCCTGCAGAATGCCTGTTGCGGGAAGGTACTCATT
>JADIMK010000008.1 GCA_017694785.1 Candidatus Cryptobacteroides intestinigallinarum | reverse complement strand
GCTTATGCCAGCGGAAATTCCTTGCTACTCCGTTGCTTATGCCAGCGGAAAATCTTTGATATACCGTTGCTTATGCCAGCGGAAAATCTTTGATATACCTTTGCTTATGCCAGCGGAAAATATTGCCCCTTCATTCCTTCAGGCAGCGGAAATTCCTGGCTCCTGCTCCATGTCTTCAGAAGGGAGACGGAGTTGTGTAGATATATGCAGTATCTGTAATCCGGATGCAGGATAATGCTGAATCCTGAACTTAAAATGCCAGGCTCTGAGAAGAACCTGGCATTTGTGATACTGTCTTCAGGGCAGCAACTTTGGCATTATTTTATATCAATCTTTTGCTTTCCGGCCTTGGCGCCTCTTGTCAGATGCGATCCTTGATGTTGTAGTTGTTGCGTGTCGGGCTGTTTCTAGATACGAGCTCGCATGTGAAGCCTGTCAGGAAGAGCATTACGCCCATTACAACTGCAACAAGGGCAAGGTAGAAGAGAGGCTGGTCTGTTACGGGCCTGAATCCGAGCCCTTGGGCCTGCTGGATAAGTTTGTCAATGATTATCCAGACAGCGATTATTCCTCCGGCAAGGAACATAATTATGCCAGTCAGACCAAAGAAATGCATCGGATTCTTGCCGAAGGTGCATAGGAACCATATTGACAGCAGGTCAAGGAATCCGTTTACGAAACGGCTCATGCCGAATTTACTTTTGCCGTATTTCCTTTTCTGATGAACTACCGGTTTTTCGCCGATTTTTACGAAGCCGGCGTTTTTGGCCAGGTAAGGGATGAACCGGTGCATTTCCCCGTATACCTCGATATTTTTGACGACAACGTTCTTGTATGCTTTCAGACCGCAGTTCATGTCATGTAGCCTTATGCCGGTAATCCATCTGGCAGCAGCATTATAGATCTTTGAAGGAATGTTCTTGGTGAGCTTGTTGTCTTTCCTGTGCTGCTTCCATCCGGACACTATGTCATATCCGTTTTCAGTTACCATATGGTAAAGTGCCGGGATTTCATCAGGTGAGTCCTGCAGGTCGGCATCCATTGTAATCACAACTTTTCCTGTTGCTGTCCTGAACCCCCAATACAGTGCGGCAGACTTGCCGTAGTTCCTCCGGAAAGATATCGCATGTATGTCACCTTCGGAGGCGAGTTTCTGGATGAGTTCCCATGAGCCGTCTGTGCTACCGTCGTCTACCATTATTATTTCATAGCTGTACCCGTTGTCTGCCATTACTCTTCTTATCCAGGAGACAAGTTCCGGCAGGGAGTCCTTCTCATTGAGGAGGGAAATCACTATTGAAATATCTTTACTGTACTGCTGCTGTTCCATCTGTTTTCAGTGAAGTTTTTGTTTCCGTCTGTTTATCGGGATCTTTTCAGTTCTCTCCATTGCCTTTCCTGTAGCTGTCATTGTCTGTCCCTGTGTAGTTGGCGAAAGGATCGGTTTTCGGGATATATCTGGACAGTATCGCGGACAGCGCTGTACCATAGAGGAAGCAATAGATCAGCTGTGAGAAAAATGCTGTCTGAGGATATATCGATTTCATTTGTTCTACACTTGACAATGTATTGGAATCAAGGAAACTTGAGTATGACTGTATTATGAGGTCAAACTGCTTGTCTATTAGATCCGGTGAAATTATAAGTATATTGGCAAGAATGAATGCGGAATATATGAGTCCTGAAAGAAAGGCTATGATCATCCCGTATCTGAATGTATCGGAATTCGTGACTCCTGAATATCTGGCACATAGTCTTTGCATGAAGTATCTCATGAGAAGGATGCATCCGACGAACCTTATGACCCAGATCACTGCACGAAGCAGCAGGCCTATAGTCTGCAGTCCTGACAGGGCCTGGTCAATGAACATAAGGGCAGCAGTGGCGATGCCAAGGATAGCTCCTGCTTTCCCGGCGTTGTTCCAGAGTATTTTTCGGTTGATTGTCTCGTCCATAATGAAACTATACGTCTTCGGTAATCGGGTTACTGATATCATGTACATCCAATGACGACTTATATCGAAGATATCTCCGATGATTTCTGAAGTCAATGCTGCAACACAATGATATCCATTGTCTATGATGATATGCCTTTATCAATGAAGTCACATGGCTGCCGTTGCCGGCCTTCAGTGAAAACTCGTCTGTGGCAGTCTTATGGATCATTCTTGGCATTAGGAAGAGCAAAGATAGAAAAAAATTTATACCTTTGCAGACCTATAATGCATTAGAGTACGTTAATTACTTAGTTATGATAGACATTACATTTCCTGACGGTAGCGTAAGGTCCTATGAGAAAGGGATCACAGGCTACGAGATTGCACAGAGTATCAGTCCTAAGCTTGCGGCAGAGGTTCTTGCCGTGCATGTTACACCGGCATCAGACACGACAGGGAAAGGAACAACATACGATCTCACACGTCCGATCGAGGAGAATTCCTCTGTCAGACTGCTCAAATGGGAGGATGACGAAGCGAAGCATGTCTTCTGGCATTCTTCTTCACACCTTATGGCAGAGGCTCTTGAAAGCCTGTATCCGGGAGTGAAGTTCGGTATCGGTCCAGCCATTGAGAACGGATTCTATTATGATGTGGACCTTGAAGGACGCCAGATCGCAGAGTCTGACCTCAAGGCCATCGAGGACAAGATGATCGAGCTTGCCCGCACCAAGGAAGTCTTTGAAAGGAAAGAGGTCTCCAAGGCAGATGCAATGAAGGCTTTCCAGGAGAAGGGCGATGAATATAAATGTGAGCTTATCAGCGAGCTTCAGGACGGGACCATAACGTTCTATACGAACGGCCATTTCACAGATCTTTGCCGTGGCCCGCATCTGCGTGACACTTCAGTCATCAAGGCAGTGAAGCTGACTTCTATCGCAGGAGCATACTGGAGAGGCGACGAGAAGCGTCAGATGCTTACCCGTATCTACGGTATCACCTTCCCTAAGAAGTCGATGCTTGACGAGTATGTCGCTATGCTCGAGGAAGCAAAGAAACGTGACCACAGGAAGCTCGGAAAGGAGATGGAACTTTTCGCATTTTCTTCAAGGGTAGGCCAGGGACTTCCTCTGTGGCTGCCTAAGGGCGCTGAACTCCGCGAGCGTCTTGAAAATTTCCTGAAGAAGATCCAGAAATCATACGGATATCTTCCTGTCATTACTCCTCATATCGGAAACAAGGAGCTCTATGTCACTTCAGGGCATTATGCAAAATACGGCAAGGATTCGTTCCAGCCGATCCATACTCCGCAGGAAGGAGAAGAGTTCCTTCTCAAGCCTATGAACTGCCCTCACCACTGTGAGATATACAGGGTAAAGCCAAGGTCATACAAGGATCTTCCTCTGAGATTCGCAGAGTTCGGTACAGTGTACCGCTATGAGCAGAGCGGTGAGCTGCACGGATTGACAAGAGTCCGTGGATTTACACAGGATGATGCACACCTTTTCTGCCGTCCAGACCAGCTCAAGGAGGAGTTCTGTAAAGTGATCGATATCATCCTCTATGTATTCAAGACATTGAATTTCAACGAATACATTGCCCAGATATCTTTGCGTGACCCAGACAATAAGGAGAAATACATTGGCTCGGACGAGAACTGGGCCAAGGCAGAGCAGGCCATCATCGATGCAGCTGCGGAGAAAGGTCTCAACACTGTAGTTGAATATGGCGAGGCTGCTTTCTATGGTCCTAAACTAGACTTCATGGTCAAGGATGCCATCGGAAGAAGGTGGCAGCTGGGTACGATTCAGGTCGACTACAACCTCCCTGAACGATTCGAGCTCGAATATACCGGAAGCGATGGACAGAAGCACCGTCCTGTGATGATCCACAGGGCTCCGTTCGGTTCTCTTGAGAGGTTCGTTGCTGTGCTCCTTGAGCATACTGCAGGAAAACTTCCTCTCTGGCTTACACCGGATCAAGCTATCATACTCCCTGTAAGTGAAAAATTTACAGATTATGCAAAAAAAGTTTGTGATTTGCTGAATAATTCCGATATTCGCGCCTCAATGGATGATCGCAACGAGACGATCGGCAAGAGGATCCGCGAGAGTGAGCTCAAGAGGATACCTTTTATTCTGATTGTCGGCGAGAAGGAAATGACAGAAAACAAGGTTTCTGTCAGAAGACAGGGAGGAAAAGATGAAGGTTCAATGTCTGCTGAGGACTTTGCAGCTCTGGTTAATGCAGAGGTGAAGGCTCAGCTCTCATGACCTTATATGCATATTAAGTATAAATTTAAATTTTAGGAGGACACACCTATCGCAGCACCATTCAAACCATCTGCCCCTAGATTCAATGGCCCGAGGCCATCAGGTCAGGGAGCAGGCCGTCCTGACAGATTTGGCCCAAGAAAACCGGCTAAGGACGAGAACGGATTGAGAATCAATGAAGAGATTACCGCTTCAAAAGTACGTCTTGTAGGCGAGAACATTGAAGAACAGGGTATCTATCCTATTACGCAGGCCATCCATATGGCTGAAGAGCTCGGACTTGATCTGGTAGAGATAAGTGCAAAGGCAGACCCTCCGGTGTGCAAGATCATTGACTATCAGAAATATCTCTATCAGCAGAAGAAGAAAGCCAAGGAGATGAAGTCCAATTCGGCGAAGATAGTCATCAAGGAGATACGCTTCGGACCGAATACTGATGAACATGATTTCCAGTTCAAGCTGAAGCATGCCATCGAATTCCTTCAGGAAGGTTCGAAAGTCAAGGCCTCTGTCTTCTTCAAGGGACGTTCGATCCTGTACTCCGACCAGGGCGAGAAGCTGCTTCTCCGTTTTGCAGTTGAGCTTGAGGACTACGGACGTGCCGAACAGATGCCTAAGCTTGAAGGCAAGAGGATGATGATGATGATCACTCCTGTGAAGAAGAAATGATCCGTCGTGTGATGGATGATTATATATTATTAACAGTCAAATAATTCAATTATGCCAAAAATGAAGACCAACTCCGGTTCAAAAAAGCGTTTCACGCTTACCGGAACGGGAAAGATCAAGAGAAAACACGCTTACAAGAGCCACATTCTCACAAAGAAGACCAAGAAGCAGAAAAGGAATTTGACTCATTTCGGTCTTATTGATTCTGTTGACCAGAAGAGAGTCAAGGCTTTGTTGGCCATCTAGTTTATCAACATCAAGTTTAACTTGGAATACAGTCGGAAGCTCCTGGTTGAAGGACACTGTATCCATAAAAAATTGAATTTATGCCAAGATCGGTAAATGCTGTTGCCTCAAGGGCACGCCGCAAGAAAATCCTTAAGCAGACACGTGGATATTTTCTTGCAAGAAGAAATGTTTGGACGGTAGCAAAGAACACCTACGAGAAAGGTCTTACCTATGCTTACCGTGACCGTAAAGCCAAGAAGCGCTCTTTCCGCGCTCTCTGGATCCAGAGAATCAATGCTGCTGCACGTCAGTATGGCATGACTTATTCTCAGTTTATGGGCAGATTGTCAAAACAGAACATCGGTCTGAACCGTAAGGTTCTTGCAGACCTTGCCATGAACAATCCGCAGGCATTTGAAGCCATCATCAATTCTGTAAAATAGTTCCGGCTGATGAGTCTGAAGGAATTATATCACAACAGATGGACAAGGTTCACATTCTGGGCCGTGCTGTATCTGCTGTGGGTAATATGGCTCGGAAACTACTGGTGGCTCTTCGGCCTTGTCGTGATCTTCGACCACCATATCACAAAGAAAGTGAAGTGGCTGTTCTGGAAGAAATACTACAAGGAAGGCGAGAAGAGGAATGTTCTGCTCGACTGGCTTGATGCGATCATCTTTGCCGTAGTGGTTGTTACATTCATCAACATCTTCTTTTTCCAGGCCTTCAAGATTCCTTCATCCTCGATGGAAAGTTCTCTCCTGACCGGAGACCATCTTTTTGTCAGCAAGCTTGCCTACGGACCACGTGTGCCGCAGACGCCTCTGACAATACCTTTCACCCACAATGTCCTTCCCAACGGCAAGGAGTCATATTCCACTCTTATCCAGAGTGACTACAGACGTCTCAAGGGATTCGGGCATGTCAAGAGAGGAGACTATGTGGTCTTTGGATTTCCAAATGGAGATACAGTCCTCACCAAGGCTCCTGCCGAGGACTATTATGCGATGGTCCGCATAAACGGCAGAGACTACACAATCTCGCAGCTCGGCCCTGTTAAGGTCCGCCCTATGGACAAGAAGGACCACTATGTCAAGAGATGCGTAGCTGTACCTGGCGATACGCTCGAGATCAAGGACGGCAACGTCTATATTGATTCGCAGATGCAGGAGATCTATCCTGGTGTGCAGAGCACGTATACTGTCAGGACAGACGGTCAGAGGATCAATCCCAAGAATCTGGATGTGCTCGGCATCAATCCGTCTGAGGTGTTCTTCGATCCCCGCCTTCCGGGGTATCATGACCTCCCTCTGACAGCTTCGATGCTTGAGACAGTAAAGGGATATTCCAATGTTGTCTCAGTAGAGCAGAACATTGATGTCTATCCACCTGATTATCCTGAATCCTATCTTATGCTGTTTCCTTTTGCGGAGCAGTTCAGGTGGACGAGGGACAATTACGGACCGATCTGGATTCCTGAGAAGGGAGCGACGGTGCAGCTGACACCTGACAACCTCCCTCTATATGAAAGGATCATAAGGGTCTATGAAGGCAATGATCTCGAGGTTACTGCCGACGGAAAGATCCTTATCAATGGGGAAGAGACTCAGAGCTATACTTTCAGACAGAATTACTATTTCATGATGGGAGACAACAGACACAACTCCCTTGACTCAAGGTATTGGGGCTTTGTCCCTGAAGACCACATTGTAGGAAAGCCGGTTGTGATATGGTTCTCATCTGACAGGAACAAGAGTTTCCCGGGGAACATAAGGTGGAGAAGGATTTTCAAATTTGTATAGTTTTCTTGTAATTTAGAAAAAATTATACGATATTTGCAGCCCTCCGTATCAGGTGTGAGCCTGTGATTTCTTTGGGACAGACGGATTTACACAGAAATAATTAAAAAGTAGATATAATGGCAAAGGTTTGTCAAGTAACAGGTAGAAAGAGAATGGTCGGAAACAATGTTTCCCATTCCAAGAGGCGCACAAAGCGCATTTTTGCCCTGAACCTCAAGACCAAGAAGTTCTGGTCGGAGGCAGAGCAGAGGTTCGTAACTTTGAAGGTATCTTGCAAAGGCATAAGGGATATCGAGAAAAACGGTCTCGACGCAGTTGTCAAGGACGCTCAGAAGAAAGGATATATTAATCTTGTTTAATTCAGTGAGTTATGGCAAAGAAAGCAAAAGGCAACAGGGTTCAGGTCATATTGGAGTGCACTGAACAGAGAGAAAGCGGAGTACCCGGCATTTCAAGATATATCACTACCAAGAATAAGAAAAATACGACTCAGCGTCTGGAACGTATGAAATACAATCCGTTCCTTAAGAAGGTCACTCTTCACCGCGAGATCAAATAAGGAGGAATTGAGTAATGGCAAAGAAAGCAGTCGCAACCTTCAGTGCCAAATCAGGCGCAAAGAGCATGGTGAAATGCATCCGTATGGACAAGTCTCCTAAGACTGGTGCATATGTATTCAAAGAAGAGCTTGTAGAAGCTGAGAAAGTGAAGGAATACTTCGCAAAGAACTGACTCTGGCTTCAGAACGATATCAGGAAGACGGTCCTAAGGGCCGTCTTCTTTTTTTCGTTTTAACGCTATTTTTGTATAACTTTGTATGATTTTAACAAATCTGTTCACTTATGGGAATATTCGACAAAGGAGTACAGAAGACCAAGCGCAGTTTCTTTGAGAAACTGTCAAGGGCAGTCGTCGGCAAATCCAAGGTCGATGACGACACTCTCGATGCGATTGAAGAAGCTCTTGTTGCTACTGACATGGGAGTTGACACGACCCTCAAGATCATTGACAATCTCGAGGAAAGGGTGAGCCGCGATAAGTTCGTCTCATTCGATGAGCTCGTAGAGCTTCTCAGAGATGAGATTTCGCGTCTTCTGGATATCCAGACTTCCGGCAAGGTCTCCGGCTATTCTGCCGGGGAAATCCCTTTTGACTTCAGCAAAAAGCCTTATGTCGTGATGGTCGTCGGAGTGAACGGAGTCGGCAAGACTACCACTATCGGCAAGCTGGCCGCAAGGCTCAAGGCTCAA
The DNA here is from genome assembly GCA_017694785.1 of Candidatus Cryptobacteroides intestinigallinarum. Lineage (GTDB taxonomy): Bacteria > Bacteroidota > Bacteroidia > Bacteroidales > UBA932 > Cryptobacteroides > Cryptobacteroides intestinigallinarum. The sequence continues at coordinate 89,606 of JADIMK010000008.1, read as the reverse complement.
GGAAAGAAGGTCGTTCTGGGGGCTGCCGACACATTCAGGGCTGCTGCAGTGGATCAGCTTGTCATCTGGGCCGAGCGAGCAGGAGTGGATATCGTGAAGCAGGAGATGGGCTCTGATCCGGCTTCCGTAGCATACGATGCCGTGAAGTCAGCGGTCGCTAAGGATGCTGATGTCGTCCTGATAGATACAGCAGGCCGTCTGCATAATAGGATAGATCTGATGAATGAGCTCACCAAGATCCGCAATGTGATGCGCAAGGTGATTCCTGATGCTCCGCATGAGGTCCTTCTTGTGCTTGACGGGTCGACCGGGCAGAATGCTTTCCAGCAGGCGAAGGAATTCTCAAAGGCTACTGACGTCACATCTCTGGCTGTGACAAAGCTGGACGGTACGGCAAAGGGCGGTGTTGTCATCGGCATTGTCGACCAGTTCCGTATTCCGATCAAGTTCATCGGCATCGGAGAGGGGATAGATGACCTGAAGACATTTGACAAGCAGGAATTCGTAAATTCTCTGTTTTCAAAAGAAGATTTGAAGAAATAAAATTACCAGATATGAAGATTTCATACAATTGGCTTAAGGATTACCTCAAGTGTGACCTTACGGCCGGACAGATAGCTGATGCGCTGACATCAATAGGACTTGAAGTCGACTCACTTGAGCAGGTCGAGTCCATACCCGGCGGTCTTGCCGGAGTGATTGTGGCGGAAGTCGTGACATGCCGTGAGCATCCTGACTCAGACCATCTCCACATTACCGAGCTCAATACTGGTGAAGGCCCTCTTCTGCAGGTCGTATGCGGCGCTCCGAATGTAGCGGCGGGACAGAAGGTACTGCTAGCCACAATCGGTACGGTGCTTGGCGAAGATTTCAAGATCAAGAAGTCAAAGATCCGCGGTGTCGAGTCTTTCGGTATGATATGCGCAGAAGACGAACTCGGCATCGGTACCTCGCATGACGGTATCATGGTGCTTGAGCCATCTGCTGTCCCGGGGACTCCGGCAAAGGATTATCTTCATCTTGAGACAGACTGGATCATCGAGATCGGCCTTACGGCAAATCGCGTAGATGCAGCTTCCCATATCGGTGTCGCGAGAGATCTCTATGCCTGGCTTAAGCTGAACAATGTGCCTTGCAGCCTTGATATTCCTGATGTCTCGGCTTTCGTAGAGGGACCGGAGGGCGTCTGCACGTCAGAGTCAGAAATCAATGGAGCTATACCTGTGGAGGTTGTCGCGACTGAACTCGCACCGCGGTATTCCGGTATAACCATCAAAGGCATCAAAGTGGCTCCGTCTCCGGAATGGCTGCAGAAGAAGCTGCTTGCCATAGGACTCAGACCTATCAACAATGTCGTGGACATCACCAATTTCGTGATGAATGAGATCGGACTCCCTCTCCATGCATTTGATGCTTCGAAGATAAAAGGCAACAGGATAATCGTACGCAGGGCTGCCGAAGGTGAAAAGTTCGTCACGCTTGACGGAGTAGAGAGGACTCTTTCTTCGGAAGATCTTATGATAGCGGATACACAGAGACCTCTGTGTCTTGCCGGTGTGTTCGGCGGGGAGGAGTCGGGTATCACAGATTCGACGGTCGACATGTTCCTTGAGAGCGCATGGTTCAACCCTGTTTCAATCAGGAAAACTTCAAAGAGGCACGGCCTCAAGACAGATGCTTCGTTCAGGTATGAAAGGACGGCCGATCCGCTCGCTGTTGACTATGCCCGCAGAAGGGCTGCACTGCTGATCCAGGAACTGGCCGGCGGCCATGTAGTCGGCAAGATCCAGGAATTCTGTCCGGAGCCGTTCAGGAAAAAGACTGTAGATCTTGATTATGACCGTATAGAGAAGTTCATCGGGAAGAAGATAGGACACGATGTCATAGAGAATATCCTCACGTGGCTTTCTTATGAATTCCTGGAGAAAAGGACAGATGCCGAAGGACATTCTGCCGGAGCGAAAGTCGCAGTGCCATCATATATGTCCGATGTGTACCGTGAGTGTGACGTAGTGGAAGAAATCCTTAGGATCTACGGCTACAACAATATCGAGCTTCCGTCTTCCGTGAGGGGGTCGGTTAATGCCATAGAACAGCCGGAACCGGAGAAAGTGAGGAACGCGGTCTCTGATTTCCTCGCAGCAAACGGTTTCGTGGAGACAATGAACAATTCTCTGACTAAGTCAGCCTATTATTCACATCTGAAGACCTTCCCTGAGGACAGGTGCGTGAAGATACTCAATCCTCTGAGCTCAGACCTGAATGTCATGAGGCAGACACTTATCCTTGGCGGACTTGAGGTCATAGCATACAATATCAACAGGCAGGTGAACACAATGAAGACCTTTGAATACGGCTCTGTATATTCACTTAAGCCTGGTATGGACGGAAGTACTCTCGCATCCTATGACGAGAAGACGGCCTATGCAATGTTCATTACCGGTCCGGGCGAAAAGTCCTGGTGCAGTGAGCCTCACAAGGGCAGCTATTTCCAGCTGAAGGGATATCTTGAGCTTCTTCTTAGACGTTTCGGCGCTGACATTTATTCAATGCAGTATGAGCCTGCTCCTTCCGATCTCTTCTCTGAGGGACTTGTCTACAGACTGCCGGGCTCAGGAGAGAAGCTTGCCGTAATGGGGACTGTAGCTCCTTCGCTTCTGAAGCAGTTCTCCATCCGCCAGCCGGTATTTGCAGCAGAGATCATATGGCCTGTATTCTTCGAGCTTGTCAAGAGAGACAAGATCAAGTATAAGGAACTCCCTAAGTATCCAGAGGTCAAGAGGGATCTTGCCATTCTGCTTGATGAGAACGTATCCTATGCCGATCTTCGCAAGAGTGCCTTCAGAGCCGGCAAGAAACTTCTCAAGAGCGTAAGCCTCTTCGATGTATACCGCGGGGACAAGATTCCGGAAGGCAAGAAGCAGTATGCGATGAGCTTCGTCCTCCAGGATGTAGACAAGACACTTACAGACAATGATGTAGAGAAGGTCATGTCAAAGCTTCTCTCTACATTTACAAACGAATATGGTGCAATCCTGAGAGATTGAGTCTGTCATGAGAAAAGCTTTGTCATATATCGTGGCCTTTGTGTTCTCTTTTGCAGCCGTCATATCCTGCGGAAGGGAGGAAAAGGTCATTCCAAAGGACGATCTGTCTGAGATATATGCAGAGATGTTCCTTATGGACCAGTGGATTTTCTCTCATCCCGAAGCCAGACGAAGTGCCGATACATCTTTTGTATATGAACCGATATTCGAGAAGTACGGCTACACATCGGATGACTTCAGGACAAGCATGGATTATTATCTGAAGGATCCGGACAAATTTGCCCGTATTCTGAAGGAGACATCTTTGATACTTGAAGACCGTCTTAAGGAACTCCGCCAGGAGAAGGATATGCTTACAAGCCTTGACCGGATTGCTGAAAACAAGCTTCTATATGCAGTGGAATATGATTTCGGCAGGGATTCAGGATATCAATATGACATACGCGACAGCATAGAATTCTATACGGATACTTCCGGCTGTGTGCTCAAGGTGCGTCAGCTTGTCCCTCTGGACACATTGTTTGACGGTCCGGCTCTGATCCCGGCTGTTGATTCTTTGGCCGTATCTGACAGTACGGCTGTATCAGACAGTCTCGGAAATGCAGTTCCGGCAGGCAAGGACCTGACAATACCGGTTGTTGTGGGCAAGCCAGATGGTGCCGGTTCTGCAGTCATAATACCGAATGCCGGCAATGACAGTCCGGCCATTAGGCCATCACAGCCATTCAAGGCTGTCTCGAGAGAGTATCATGGGGCGGAAAAGGTCCCCCCGAGGCGCAGATAATTACATGGACCATATGGTAATGTTTCCAAAGACAGTTAAAGACGATAAAGAATGAAAAGAGCAGCAGCATCTTATATCTATACTTCAGTGACTCCGGAGCCTCTCAGGAACGGCTTCGTCGAATATGAGGATGACGGTACTGTCATCCGCACAGGTATCTGTGATGATCCGGAGGCAGAACAGGTATTCTATGAAGGGGCAATAGTGCCAGGCTTTGTCAATTCACATTGTCATGTGGAGCTGTCACATCTTCAGGGCAAGTTCAGGAAAGGTACCGGAATGGCCGGGTTCATCGACCAGATAAATGAGCTCAGGGACAGTGCGAGCCGTGAAGACAAGATAAAGTGCCTGTCACGGTGGATGGATACCATGTGGACGCAGGGAGTTTCTGCGATGGCAGACATCAGCAACTGCAGCGACAGTTTTGCTGTGAAAGCTGAATCTCCTATGTATACAAGGACATTTCTTGAGGTTTTCGGTACTGAACCTAAGGACTGTGCTGATGTCATGGCTTCTGTCATGGAGCTGAAGAAGGAGGCTGATGAGGCAGGAATAGATGCTGCTCCTACTCCTCATGCATGCTATACGATGAGCCCTGAGCTTCTCTCAGCGGCATCGGCTGAAGCATTGCGTGCAGGATACCTCTCTTACCATTCACAGGAAAGCCAGGAAGAGGAAGATATGATCATGTATGGGAAGGGTGCAATGTATGACAACCGCAAGCGCGCAGGCATGAGTACTCCTCCGGTCACCGGGAAGCCGTCACTGATTTATTTCCTCGACAGGCTTGAGGCAGTCCACAGGCCACCGTTCAATGAACATGTTCTGCTTGTCCACAACGTATGTCTTACTCAAGAAGCTATAGATGCGGCTTTGCCTGTGCTCAAGAATGTCTGGTGGGCTTTGTGTCCTCTTTCAAATATATTCATACACAATGCCTTGCCTCCTGTCAGACTTATGCGGCGCAATGGACTGAAGCTGACTGTGGGGACAGATTCACTCTCAAGCAATGATACTCTGGATATGGTGAAGGAGCTTTATTGCCTGCAGGAAGCATTCCCTGAGGTTCCGCTTGGAGAGATGATCATATGGTCAGGACGCAATGGTGCTGAATTCCTCTCCAAGGAAGATATCCTCGGTACGATAGCTCCCGGGAAGCGTCCCGGACTCGTGATGATAGGATCACTTTCTCCGGAAGGCAGGCTCACAAGTGAAAGCACATCCACAAGGCTTGTCTGAGTAAGTGCAGTGCCTGTATATCCCGGTGGGATAAACCGTGCAAAGAGGACGGAATAGTAAGGAAGAATACAATATAAGTTGAATGGTCAATAAGGTATGGCCGTTGGGAACGGCTATGATGTTAAACTGAATAACAGCAATGCTCCATTTTGAACAGATTGCTTTCGGACCGATCCACAGCAGACGTCTGGGGTCATCCCTGGGGGTGAATGTCCTGCCTGTTGAGGGCAAGTTGTGCAATTTCGACTGCATATATTGTGAATGCGGCTGGAACAGGGACGGAATGCCGGCAGGCAGACGTATATTCCCCGGTCCGGATGATGTCCGGAAGGCCTTGTCGTCAAAGCTTGAAAAATGTTCAGAGGATGGAATAGCTATAGATTCAATAACATTTTCAGGCAACGGGGAGCCTACTCTCAATCCGTATTTCCCGGCTATAATAGATGTTACCCTGGAGCTCAGGGACAGGTATTATCCACAGTCCAAGGTGTCGGTGCTATCAAATGCTGTCATGGCGTGCCGGGAAGAAATCTTCTCAGCTCTTGAAAAAGTCGATAACCCTATCATGAAGATAGATGCGGCTACTGATGCTGCTGTAAAGGCAATCAACCGTCCCGCAGGCGGATATTCTCTGGAGAAGGTCATCTGTGCCCTGGAACGTTTCAAAGGAAACTTTATCCTGCAGACCATGTTCCTGAAGAGTCCGGATTTTGATTCTTCTTCACCGGAGGAGCTGTCAGGATGGATAGATATCGTGAGGAGGCTCCGTCCAAGGGAAATAATGGTATATACGATCGACAGGGAGACTCCTATGAAAGGGCTTCAGAAATTCACTGCTGCCCAGATGGAAGAAATGGTGAGGCCGCTTGCCGATGAAGGCTTCATGATACAGATCAGGGGATAGTACGATGAGAACAGTCATACAGAGAGTCAGAAATGCTTCGGTATCAGTGCCGGATGAAGACTACAGGGCAGAGATAGGTACGGGCCTTCTTGTCCTTGCCGCATTTGTCGATGAAGACACGGAAGAGGATCTGGAGTGGATGGCAAGGAAGATAGTTTCGCTCAGGGTGTTCGATGATGACAATGGGGTGATGAACAAGCCTTTGACTGATGTGGCCGGAGAGATTCTCCTTGTCAGCCAGTTCACCTTGTATGCTTCTACAGCCAGAGGTAACCGCCCGTCATATATAAAGGCTGCAAAGCCAGATGTGGCTGTTCCGCTTTATGAGAGGTTCATCGCAATGCTCTCGGAAAGGTTGGGAAAGCCTGTGAAGACAGGCATCTTTGGCGCAGATATGAAGGTCGAACTTCTCAACGATGGACCTGTGACAATCATAATTGACTCCAAGATAAAGGAATAGAAAAATTAACTGATAAAACCCAATACTATGTGCAACTTGCTGAAAAAATACGGATATGTTCCGGACAAGATGAAGATTGACCATGCTCTTGAAATGATTGCAGCCAATCTTGACAACGTGGTTTCAGAACAGGTTCTGAAGGAATGTTTCTCTGTCATGGATCTTACATCTCTCAAAACTGATGACACAAAGCTGTCGATCGCCAGGCTGACAGAAAAAGTGAATGACTTCAGGAACAGTTTTCCGGGCTATCCGCTTCCTGCATCAATCTGTGTGTATCCGAACTTTGCTTCGACGGTGAAGGCTACCCGTGCTACGGATGAGGTACATGTGACAGTGGTTGCTGCATGCTTCCCGTCATCACAGAGTTTCCTGGAAGTGAAGCTGCGTGAATGTGAGCTGGCAGTAGAGGGCGGTGCTGATGAAGTAGACATCGTCCTTGCCTTGAATGCCTTTCTGGCAGGAGACGAAGAGACGGCTGCAGAAGAGATCCGACAGGTCCGCAGATGTATTGATGAGGCTGCTGCCCGTCAGGGCCGTAAGGTGCATCTGAAGGTGATCCTGGAGACCGGTGTAATAATGAGTCTTGAGAAGATTGCCGAGGCCTCGTTTCTGGCGATGGAAGCTGGAGCAGATTTCATAAAGACTTCAACAGGAAAGGTGAGCGTCAATGCTACGCCTGCCGCTGCATACGTCATGTGTGAGGCAATTGCTGCATATCATGCGAAGACAGGAAGAAAGGTGGGATTCAAGCCTGCAGGTGGAATTTCTTCAGCTATGGATGCTGTAAGCTACTATTCTATAGTCTCGACTGTCCTTGGAAAGGAATGGCTTGACAAGAGCCTGTTCCGTCTGGGGGTAAGCCGTCTGGCGAACAATATCCTGTCTGCAGTGGAGCACAAGACTGTGACATATTTTTAGACTGATATGTTGAACTGATATATTTTTATATTTGATATATCGGTTACTGGACTTATTACATAAATTTGTTTTGATGCAGAGATCCGGCTGCCAGCCACTTGGCTCCGGATTTCTGCTTTTTTTGTCTCTTTTGCTTCCATCAGTCTGCCATGAGACGGCGCCGGAGGCCCGTTTTCAAGTTAAACGTTTGTTTTTCCTGAACACGGATAATGCAGGATACTTTTGCATCTGAAAAACAAAAGATGCCATGAAACGATATCTTGCATTTCCTTTGATGCTGCTGGCAATGGTCTCATGCAGCAAGGACGGTCCTTCTGGACCTGATGCCGGGAATCTGCCGTCAGATCCTGGCTACACACTTTCTCACGATATGATTGTGCTTGGTGAGAAACTTGAGAACCCCTACAAGACAGAGAATGTCAGAAGGGCTTATACCTCACTTTATCCTACTCGTTCCAGGGATGACATCAGCACTACTGATCTCTATGTGAGATTTCTTCCGGAAAATACTTCTGAATATGAAGCTCTTGAAGATATGGGTCTGGAGCTTGTCGACCATCCTGTAGATTATGCCGTAATTGTGGACGGGGACTATTATCAGGATCCCTCTGTCGGTGAAGATGACATTACATGGCAGTATACTGTGGTACCGGCTGATTTTGAATTCCCGGACATCAGATATGAGATTCTGGACGAATGTTTCATCGCGGACAGCAATATCACTACCCGTTCCGGTGAGACTATTGACTGGGCAGCCCTTGAAGCTGAAGCATATCGGATCACAGGTAACGGAGACCGGCTCGTACCTCAGACGAAGGCTACCAAGTATAAGCCTTCCGGCCGTATCACGATAATTGATGAACATGCCGACGGAGGTAAACCTTTCGGTGTCGCAGGTGTCCGGGTGCGCTGCAATACATTTGTAAAGATAGCGACAGCCTATACAGACCGTGACGGATATTATCAGATGCAGAAGAATTTTTCTGCAAAAGTAAACTACAGGCTTGTATTCAAGAACGAAAAAAGCTTTGCCATAGGGTTCAATCTGGTCATTGTTCCGGCTTCTACCTCCGCTCTCGGGAAATCATCGCCGCAGGGACTTTCTGTAACAGTGTCAAAATCCTCGGACAGCAAACTCTTCAACAGATGTGTGGTAAACAATGCCGCCTATGACTATATATCACGCTGTACCGATGATGACATGGGCATTGACCCTCCTCCTTCGGACCTCAGGATATGGCTCTTTTCAGGGATGACAGCAAGCAGTGCGGTCATGGTGCATCACGGAGCCTTTGTCGAAAGTAGGCTTCTTTCTAATTTCCTCGGAGTATTTTCTGCCATCATAGCATTTTTTGCACCTGATATTACAATCGGGACAGCGGATTCTCCTGATTATAGGGACCTGTATAGCGAGACCTGCCATGAACTGGCCCATGCCAGCCATTATGCCAAGGTCGGGAACAGCTACTGGAACAAGTATATAATGTTTATCCTGACATCGTATCTGACATCAGGAGGCATGACATACGGAAACGGTGATGAACAGGATGCCGGATATTGTGAAGTCGGGGAAATGTGGGCCTATTATCTGGAAAGCATGATGTATAAGGAACGTTACGGAGGGCAGGTACCTTCATTCGGTACATCGTTCTGGTTCCGTCCGCAGATCTTCAGATACCTTGACAACAGGGGCATTTCCCGTTCGGATATATTCGAGGCCATTGACAATGAGGCCATAGATAGAGATGTCCTGAAAGAAAAGCTCATAGCTGTGTGCCCTGGAAAGGAAACAGTCATAGAACAGGCATTCAGCAGATACAATTGATACCCTTCATTTACGATATAAATCATGAAAATACTGGAGTATTTCCTTTCGGCGGCAGCAGCTGCCATGATCGGCTGCATACCTTGCCAGGCAAGGAAGTTTTCAGCTTCTGCAAATCTCATCGGATATGCATGCCTGGGAACACTGAATGCAGAACTGTCATACTCTCCTGCCAGACATTGGAGTGTCACGGCAGGAGCCCGATACAATCCGTGGACCTTCCGGACATCTGGCCAGAGGAAGCAGTTCCAGATGCGTCAGCAGTCATATGCATTGGGTGCCAGATTCTGGCCATGGCATGTGTATTCAGGCTGGTGGATAGCAGGTAAGCTTCAGTATCAGGAATACAATATGGGCGGAATCATATCCCGCAGGACAGAGGAGGGAGACCGTGCAGGAGTGGGATTTACTGCGGGATACGCCTATATGCTGAGTGAAAACCTCAATCTCGAGTTCGGACTCGGATTCTGGGGAGGCGTGAAAAAATATACGGAATATACCTGTCCGACTTGCGGAGTGACTGTGGCATCCGGAATAAAGGGCTTCATACTTCCAGACGATCTCATTGTCTCTATTTCTTATGTGTTCTAGTCTTATGGGAATATGTATTGAAAAGATCTGCATGATCATGGAAATATCCGGAAAGGTCTGTATGGCGCTTTTGCCTGTTGGCCTGGCTTTGGCTTCCTGTACAATGACCAGAGCAGTATCTGAGATTGCTGCAGGAGCTGTCAATGTCAGTATGTATATGCCTGAGGACATCACAGCTCCGCCAAAGGAGTCGGACTATGGATCGGAGGCTGATCTTGGCCGTATTGTGGACACGGACGGATATGATGATGGAGAGCCTTTGATAATGAATGCAATCAGGGAGATGTCCACTGGAGAGATGGTGGCTACTGATGTGATATCTGCGTCACTTGTCGTAGCAAGATTCCGGAATGTAGCTGAGCGGAACGGCATTGTATCGATGGAGTTTGACATAGATGTCCCGCCGGAGATGATAGGGTCCGGATGGAAGCTGAAGCTTTCTCCAAAGATGGAGACGATGGGACAGGAGACTCTACTTGAGCCACTGTATGTCACCGGCAGACGTTACAGGGAAGCCCAGATGAGAGGATATGAACGATATGCGGCTTTTGTAGCATCCATAATAACTGATTCGGCGCGCTTCATAAGGATCAGTCAGCTGGAGAAATTCCTGGAGAGATATTTTCCTGAGACCTATGCTATGAAATCAGATACTTCTTTCATTTCATCGCCTGAAGCAGAAAATCTTTTCGGAGTGAGCCAGCTTGAAGCATTGGACCATTATACAAGGCATGGACTTATGTTGAGGAATGAAAACAGGAGGAAGGCCTCGGGAAAGATGTTCAGCAGATATGTAAAGGATCCTGTGATTTCTGAGGGAATCAGGCTTGATACAGTCATGGCAGGATCAGACGGAGGTCTGAGGTACCGGTATGTCCAGACAGCGGCTTACAGCCCTGGAATGAAGAAGATAGTTGTTTCCATGGACGGTGAAGTATATGCCGGCGGCAGGAAAATCCTCTCTCTCAGACACCCGGATTCACTTACATTCTACGTAAGCAGCCTTTCTTCACTGGTTGACGATACTCCGCGCTACAGGACCAGAATACTTTCCCGTACAGTCTATGACAATACTAGCGCATTCATCGATTTCAGACAAGGATGCTCAGATATAGATACCTTGCTTGAAGGCAACAGTTCTGAGCTTTCCAGAGTCAGGCGGTGCATAAGGGACATATCAGGTAGGGTTGAGTATATATTGGATTCCATGGTGGTGACAGCATCATGTTCCCCTGAAGGAGCATATGCCCTCAATTCGAGACTTGCCGGAGACCGTGCGGCAGCTGTCCTCAGTTATATCAGACATGATTTCCCTGACAGCCTGAGGCAAAGATTGAAATATGGATCTGTCCCGGAAAACTGGGATCGGCTCCAGCTGCTTGCCGAGACAGATACCTTGCTGCAGCCTGAACTATGCTCATCCATCCTGTCAGTCAGGGCATCACAGGACAAGGATTCAGTAGAGACAATCTTGTCGTCATTGCCGGGATACCGTTATCTCAGGGAGAAAATATATCCTAAGCTGAGAAACGTCAGATTTGAATTCTGGCTGCACCGTCCTGGCCAGCAGAAGGACACGGTGCATACGGAAGAACTTGATTCCACCTATATGGCTGGAGTCGCAGCAATAAGGGATCTTGACTACAGGAGGGCAGTGGCCCTTCTCCAGCCTTATTCCGATTATAACAGTGCGCTGGCTTGTCTGTCGGCTGGATATGAAGATGCTGCCGTTGAGATATTGTCCGGCTTGAGCGAAAGATCTGCCAAAGCAGAATATCTGGCAGCAGTGGCTTTAGCAAGACTGGACCGTGAAAAGGAAGCAGAACAGCATTACTTCAGAAGTATTGCAATGGATCCGGCATTGCGTTTCAGGGCAAATCTTGATCCTGAGCTTTCGCAGCTGGTCAAACAATGGTCTGCGGGTGAAATTGCGAAGTAGAGGAGGCCAGTAGTGAGCTGTTGCAATTCCGGATGGCAATCTGTTGTGGGATAAAAGAAGTAAAACGATATAAAAATGATACAAGAATCAATACAATATTATATGAAAAGAATATCTATAATCACTGCGCTGGTGGCAGCCGTACTGTCATCCTGCGCGAAAGAGCAGACTCCTGCGGCATGCAGTGCGCCTAATGTGAAGTTGAATGTGTCTATTCCTGTTTCTGAAATGACCAGAATTACGGATACTGGTGATGAGGCTGCGGTGGACCATGCCCAGGTATTTGTCTTCAGGGAAGACGGGAAAATAGACGCATGGACAATCTCGGATTCAAGGGACATGATCATCGACTGCACGGCAGGCTTGAGGGAAGTGGTTGCAATAGTGAATGCTCCAAGGATATCGAATATCTTCGATATGGAGGATCTTGAGAAAGAAATCACTGTATTGCAGGACAATAGACCTGGATCTCTTGTTATGTTCGGAAGAAAGTCAGTTGAACTCAAGGCGTCGTCAAGTGTTTTTGTACCTGTAGAGAGACTGGTCGCCAGAGTGTCAATAGAAAGCATTGTCCCGGATTTTTCGCTTGAACAGTACAGGAATGCGGATTTCAGGATTACCGGGATATATCTTACCAATGTCGTAGGCGATATTAGTTTCATCGGGACAAGTGAACCTTCGATATGGTATAATAAGATGCATGATGATGTCCTAGGCATTGATCTCATAAAGACAGGAGATATGTCAGTCCAGCTTGCCAATGGTACAGCTTATCAGACAGTCCACCACTTCTACTGTTATCCGAATCCAACCGTTGAGGATTCTTTTTCAGTCGATTGGTGTCAACGTCATACAAGGCTGGTGGTCGAGACGGAGCTTGCAGGAAGGACATGCTATTATACCATGACAATGCCTGCCATAGAATCCAATCATATCTATACTGTCAAGGAACTCAGGATTACCAGACCGGGCTCTTCGGATCCGGAGCTGCCTGTATTGCCTGGGGATGCCTCATTTACGATAGAAGTCGAAGACTGGGAGGATGGATACAGCGGTTCATTTGAAATATAGGAAGTGATTCCAGACGTCTGGAAGTAGTGCAATCAAGATAAGAAGCAGCTATATGAAAACAGGAATGTCGTCCGTGTTGTTGTGGGTGTCGGTCATCATGTGTATCCCGGCATGTTCGGTGAAGGAAGATAGAGGGGAATGTCCATGCCGCATCGTGTTTGACCTCAGTGGGATTGGTGATGCCGCTGACTCTGTATGTCTCAGTCTGGTATCCACGGACGGCTTTCTTTTGAACACTGCTCTGCCTCTCGGCAATGAGTCGTCCTGCCATTCTTTTGATGTGCGGAAAGGCCTTTATCTTTCCAACATATACTGTGGAGACCAGGGATTTTTCTCGGATTCCAACGGAATCATTATACCTGAAGGGGAACAATGTCCGGCAGTGTACATGTTTTCAGAAAGGATAGAGGCTTATGGTGAATATTGTTTCAGCCGTCCTGTCCTTTCAAAGAATTATTGTCTTGCTCGAATTCTTCTGGTGTGTGATGATGCGGCTGAACTGCCTTTTTCGTTGAGGATAAGGGGAAATGTTGATGGGTACGGCTTGTCCGGAGAGCCTTCTGACGGTAAATTTTCGTTTGTCCCGGAAATCGGTAAGGACGGACGCTCGGAAGTCCGCCTTCCCAGGCAGAAGGATGCGTCATTGAAGCTTGACGTTGTTGAAGATGACAGGATCCTCAGAACTTTCGCTTTGGGAAGCATCATAATTGAGTCCGGATATGACTGGAGTGCAAGGAATCTTGAGGATATCGAACTCACAGTAGACTATTCAAAGACTGATGTAACCTTCATTGTCAACGGCTGGGAAAAGGAGTTTACGTTCGACATCACAATCTGAGTCCAAGGTGGAATAATTTTGGCGAAAACAGTTCGTATTTTGAAAAACTTTTGTATCTTTGTCCCCACTTTACTGAGGCGCAGGTGGCGAAATTGGTAGACGCGCTACTCTCAGGAGGTAGTGCCAGAGATGGCATGTCAGTTCGAGTCTGATCCTGCGCACTCCGGATGGCGGTTCTTCTGGGACCGCCTTTTCTGTATCATAATGACATCATAAGATCATGAAAATCGTATTCCTTGACGCAGCGACCATGGGCAATGTCTCATTCGATGCAATTGAAAGATTCGGTGAACTTTCCCTTTATCCTCTATCTTCTCCGGAGGAGGCTCTGGAACGAGTGGCAGACTGTGACGTGCTGATCATCAACAAAGTTAAAGTAACGAAAGAACTCATTGATGCAGCTCCCCGTCTCAGGCTCATCTGTGAGGCCGCAACCGGAGTAAACAACATTGATCTTGCCTATGCTCAGGAAAAGGGGATTCCGGTGCGGAATGTCGCAGGTTATTCCACTGATTCGGTCGTCCAGTGCACATTCATGCATATCCTGTCCCTCATAGGTAATGCCCGTTATTTCGACAGCTATGTCAAGGACGGAAGATATTCCGGAAGCGGTATCTTCACTGAAGCATCTGTCTCTTATCATGAATTGTCAGGCAAGACAATGGGTATAATCGGTATGGGGAACATCGGCAGCCGTGTAGCCAGGGTGGCAGAGGCCTTCGGAATGAAAGTCTGCTATTTCTCTACTTCTGGTACATCACATTGCAAGGAGTATCCGAGCCTTCCTCTAGGTGAGCTGCTCAAGACATCGGATATTGTGTCGATACATGCTCCTTACAATGAAAGGACAGCTGGTCTGATAGGGGCCGCTGAGCTCAGTCTCATGAAACCGACCTCAATCCTTGTCAATATGGGCCGAGGTGGCATTGTGGATGAAAAGGCTCTTGCTGAAGCTGTAGATGCCGGTTCAATAGCCGGAGCCGCGCTTGATGTGTTCGTTTCGGAGCCGCTTCCTCAGGACAGTCCGCTCCTGCACGTAAGTCATCCTGAGAGGTTCAGCTTTTCGCCTCACATAGCATGGGCATCAGAAGAGGCCAGGCAGAGACTGACTGACCTTATCGCTGAAAATATTGCAAAGGGCTGGTGATCATCCGGTACGTGGGAAATCTGGCAATGGCCGGTCCGACAGACGGTTACTTGTACCACTCTTTGTATTCGAGATAGCCTGCGGCATTGCCGTGGGCCATTTTTATTGTCCTTTCCGATCCGTCCTTGACTTTCTTTGCCGGGACTCCAGCATAAATACCTGGTTCAAGTACGCTGCCGGAGAGTACGACTGCACCGGCTGCGATTATTGTACCGTCAGGGACAACAGCGTTGTCCATCACTACAGCTCCCATGCCGACAAGTACATCATTCCCTATTCTGGCCCCATGTACTACAGCATTGTGTCCTACTGATACATATTCTCCAAGCACGGTTTCTGAGACACCTAGAGTGCCGTGCAGCACGGCTCCATCCTGGATGTTGCTGTTGTTACCGATCCTGATAGCTCCTACGTCACCGCGCAGTACTGCTCCATACCAGATGCTGCAGTTGTCACCTATGGTGACATCGCCCAGCAAGACTGCATTTTCGGCAACGAAGGTCCCGTTGCCTACGGATGGCTTTTTCCCGTTGATTTCTTTTGTTATCATATTGGCATTCTCCTTTATATTGTCGTCTTTATATAGTCATTGGCCTTTAATTGTCATTTGACGTTGAAAAGTCTGTATTTTGTCATCTTGATGTGTTTTTTCATCTTGATGAGCTTCGCCCTTTTACTGCGAAGATTTCCTCAGTCGGACTGTCTTAATGAGTCTCATGACCTGGAACACTGCGTTACGGACATTTTCGGCAGCCTTGGTTTTCTGCATTGATTCTTCAAGTGTCGCCGGGCCTTTGGCCGCAGGGATTATGGCGTCGAATCCGAGGTTGTCTTCAAGTCCGTCTTCTACACTGCCGGCTATTGCTATGACAGGGATACCGTATTCCTTTGCATGGAGCAGGACAGCATAAGGGATCTTGCCCATTTGCGTCTGTCTGTCGATTCTTCCTTCTCCCGTGATGACGAGATCTGCATCCTTGAGCCTTGCGTCGAAACCGGCAGCGCCGAGTACGAGTTCTGCTCCTGGGACTATCTTTGCATCGAGCAGTGCCGCCATCGTGCCGGCTGTGCCTCCTGCGGCCCCTGAGCCTTGAATCCTGCTTATGTCTTTCCCGTATTTCCGGAGTATTGTCTTTGCAAGGGTTTCCATTCCTTTGTCTAGCAGATTAACAGTCATTTTGTCCGCGCCTTTCTGAGGTGCGAAGACGGCCGCTGCTCCGCAGGGCCCGCAGAACGGGTTCCGGACATCACAGGCAATGACAAATTCAGTTCCGCCTACATCATCGGGAACTTGTGATAAATCAATGTCCGCCACAGACTCCATTTCCTTGCCTTTTCCTTCGATCACATGACCGTCCTTGTCCAGGAATCTGACCCCAAGGGCGGACAGCAGGCCCATTCCTGCATCATTGGTAGCACTCCCACCTAGGCCTGTGATTATCTTCTTGCATCCTCTCCGGATGGCATCGGCTATGATCTCCCCTGTGCCGAAGCTTGTGGCTTCCATGGGATTGCGTTCCTCTTTGGACAGAAGATCCAGTCCGCTGGCCTGCGCCATATCGATTATAGCCGTATGTCCGTCAACGGTGATCCCATATGAGGCATGTACAGGCCTCATGAGCGGGTCGTGTACAGTAAGATGTACCATTTCACCCCCTAGGATCTTCATAAGTGCCTCGCTAGTGCCTTCACCCCCGTCTGCAACGGGGATTTTTTCTACCGTGCAGTCCGGGAAGACTTCATGTATCGCCATGGCGGCAGCATCGGAAACTTCCTCCGATGATAGCGACCCCTTGAACGAATCGGATGCTATTATGATTTTTTCCATTTCCGGGAACTTTTGAGGGTTGTCCCAAAGATACTCATTATTTGCGACAGCACGTGACCGTATCATATGGAAAAAGGGCTGACTTGAATCCAAGTCCAGCCCTTGAAATTTCATTTGGCATGTACACCGTCAGAGGATAAGAATCAGACCTGTCTCAGCCTGTCTTCGCTTTTCTGCAGTCTAAATCTTATTCCCATTCGATTGTGGCAGGCGGTTTTGAACTTATGTCGTAGACGACTCTGTTGACTCCGCGCACCTTGTTTATGATGTCATTGCTTGTCTTGGCGAGGAAATCGTAAGGAAGATGCACCCAGTCTGCTGTCATGCCGTCGGTTGAGATGACTGCCCTCAGGGCGATTGTGTTCTCGTATGTCCTTTCGTCTCCCATCACTCCCACGCTGCGTACAGGTAGCAGGATCGCTCCGGCCTGCCATATGGCCTCATACAAGGTCTTCGCTTTCATGGTAGGGTCTGCTGCGGATATTACCTCTTCAGCACCAGGCCCTGCGAGGGCTTCAATGGCTGTCCTGTTTCCTTCCAGCTGGTATTCCCTAAGTCCTCTGATGAAGATGTCATCAGCTTCGCGGAGTATTCTGAGCTTTTCTTCGGTCACGTCGCCGAGGATCCTTATGCCGAGTGACGGTCCCGGGAACGGATGCCTGTTGATAAGCTCGTCCTTTATCCCGAGGGCCCTGCCAACGCGCCTTACCTCATCCTTGAAAAGTGATCTGAGCGGCTCTACGATCTTGAGGTCCATCTTCTCCGGAAGTCCTCCGACATTGTGGTGGGATTTGATTGTTGATGACGGCCCGTTGACAGAAGCAGATTCGATTACATCCGGATATATTGTCCCCTGGGCTAGCCAGCGTGCGTTCTCGATGCTGCGGGCATATTTGTCGAAGGTCTCGATGAAGAGTCTTCCGATTATCTTTCTCTTCTTCTCAGGGTCGGTCACTCCGGCAAGCTCTGAGATGAATTCCTTGGATGCATCGGCTCCGATGACATTCAGCCCCATGTCCTTGTAGGAGGCAAGTACATCTTCGAACTCGTTCTTCCTCAGAAGTCCGTTGTTTACGAAGATACATGTGAGGTTATGTCCGATTGCCTTGTGGAGGAGGACAGATGCTACTGTGGAATCGACTCCGCCGCTGAGCCCGAGGATCACCTTGTCGTCACCTATCTTTTCCTTCAGGCTTGCGATCGTGGTCTCTATGAATGATGCAGGTGTCCAGTCTCCCTTGCAACCGCAGATGCCGAATGCGAAGTTCGCAAGTATCTTGCTGCCTTCCTTCGTGTGATAGACTTCCGGATGGAACTGTACCGCATATGTGTCCTCTCCCTTGATGTGGAAAGCAGCGTTGACGACATCATGGGTGGAAGCTATCACTTCTCCTCCTTCCGGGAGTCTTGCAATGGTATCCCCGTGCGACATCCAGACCTGAGAGTGCTGTGCCACGCCTTTGAGAAGCGGCGAGTCCGGCATTGTGACATCAAGCATGGCACGTCCGTATTCACGTGCAATCGATGCATTGACTTCTCCTCCGAACTTATGGGCCAGGTACTGGGCGCCATAGCAGATTCCCAGGAGAGGCAGCTTGCCTTTGATGTTTGTCAGGTCTATCTGCGGGGCATTGGCATCCCTTACGGAGAACGGACTGCCGGAGAGAATCACGCCCTTGACGTCCGGGCCGAGTTCCGGTATCTTGTTGAACGGGAAGATCTCACAGTAGACATTCAGCTCTCTCAGCCGGCGGCCTATGAGCTGTGTCACCTGGGATCCAGAGTCCAGGATTATTATTTTTTCTGTCATACTTTGTTGGGTTATCCGCGCAAAAATAATATAAAAACTTTATAAAGACGGGAGAAATGTCTATTTTTGCAGTGCTTTTTAGAGAAAATACCGTGTTGGTTATGCAGGAGATAAGAAACATTGCAATTATCGCGCACGTCGACCACGGAAAGACTACACTTGTCGACAGGATGATTTACCAGGCGCGTCTGGTGAGGGACCAGGAGAAGTTGGGAGAACTGATTCTTGACAACAATGACCTTGAAAGAGAGAGAGGTATAACAATCCTCGCAAAGAACGTTTCAGTTACATACAAGGGAGTAAAGATCAATATCATAGATACTCCGGGGCATAGTGATTTCGGCGGCGAGGTCGAGAGGGTGCTCAACATGGCTGACGGTGTGCTCCTGCTTGTGGATGCATTCGAAGGCTGTATGCCGCAGACCCGTTTCGTGCTCCAGAAGGCCATCGAGATGGGTAAGAAACCTATCGTGGTCATCAACAAGGTCGACAAGCAGAACTGCCGTCCGGACGAGGTCCAGGAAGAGGTGTTCGATCTGATGTTTTCACTCAATGCTACAGAAGACCAGCTCGATTTCCGCACAATTTACGGAAGTGCAAAGCAGGGATGGATGTCAACAGACTGGCGTAAGCCGACCAGCGACATCACGGCTCTGCTGGATACGATACTGGAAGTCATACCTGCGCCGACCCACAATCCGGGTACGCCGCAGATGCTGATTTCGTCGCTTGAATATTCTCCTTACGTTGGCCGTATTGCCATCGGAAGAATCACCAGAGGAGAGCTCTATGCCGGAATGAACATAAGCCTGTGCAAGAGATATGACATAGTCCAGAAGCAGAAGATCAAGGACCTTATGGTCTTCGATGGCCTCGGCAAGACAAAGGTAGACAGGGTCCAGTGCGGCGACATATGTGCAGTCGTAGGACTTGAAGGATTTGAGATCGGTGACACGATTGCCGACTTCGAGAATCCGGAGCCGCTTCCTCCGATCTCAGTCGATGAGCCTACGATGAGTATGCTCTTCTGCATCAACAATTCCCCGTTCTTCGGCCGTGAAGGAAAATATGTCACTTCCCGTCACCTGAAGGAACGTCTTGAGAAGGAACTGGAGAAGAACCTGGCCCTGAGGGTGAAACCGGGTCCTAACGCAGATTCATTCATTGTCTACGGAAGGGGAGTGCTTCATCTGTCAGTGCTCATCGAGACAATGAGAAGGGAAGGCTTCGAACTCCAGGTAGGCCAGCCTAAGGTCCTGGACAAGACCATCAATGGAGAACGCTGCGAGCCTATCGAGAATCTTACGATTGAAGTTCCGGAGGAGTTCGTCGGAAAGGCCATAGAGATAACTACACGAAGGAAAGGTGCACTTATCCACATGGAGACCAGGGGCGACCGTACGCATCTGGATTTCGATATCCCGGCCAGGGGACTTATGGGTCTCAGAAGCAATCTCCTTACAGCTACACAGGGAGAAGCTGTCGTAGCACACAGGTTCAAGGGGTATGAACCGTACAAGGGCGAGATCGAACGCAGGACAAACGGTTCTCTCGTATCGTTGGAGACAGGAGTTGCGGTAGCCTATTCAATGGACAAGCTTCAGGACAGGGGGCGTTTCTTCGTGGAGCCTGGAGATGAGATCTATGCAGGACAGGTTGTCGGAGAGCATACAAGGGAGAGAGACCTCAATATCAATATATGCAAGACAAAGAAGCTGACCAACATGAGGGCTTCCGGAAGTGACGACAAAGTCATGCTTCCGCCGCCTATAAAGTTCTCTCTTGAGGAAGCACTTGAATATATTCAGGAGGACGAACTTGTTGAGGTTACACCTAAGTCTATGAGAATCAGGAAAATAATTCTTGATGGAATAGAACGTAAAAGAAAAAGTGGCAATTTGGATTGATTTTCAAAAACTTTTTTATATCTTTGCAGGCTCAAATCTGTTTATAGGTTGTAGATGAGTTCATGGATATGGAAAACCAGGATTATTTGATACCTTTAAATGGATTGGCTTCCGGCAGGAAGGAGTTCCTCTGGAACGCCGGAAAGATGTTCTTTGAAGATTTCGGCAATGAAGAGATGCTTGATGCAGATCTTGAGATTGAAGCTGAAGCTGAGAAGTCTGGCAAGGAAGTCCATGTTGACTGCAGGATCTCCGGTACGGTTACCGTATTGTGCGACAGGTGCATGGATGAGCTTGTGCTTCCAGTTGACACTGAAGCTAAGATTTCGGTCAGGTATGGAGAAGCTCCGGATGAGATTCCGGAAGAAGGAGAGGCTGATGGAGACCGGGAGATAGTCTGGATAGGAACGATGGAGACGGAGCTGGACATGCGGCAGCTGATATACGACTATGTGTGTCTTTCACTCCCGATGCAGAGGTTCCATGAGGACGGTGAGTGCAATCCTGCCACGGTAGAAGTCCTTTCTCACGGCATAAAGGTCAGCGGTGAGCATCCTTCAGGCAATCCTTTCGAAGCACTCCAGGGAATCTTCGGAGATAATGATGATAATAATAATTAAATTGATATAGAACAATGGCACATCCGAAACACAGAGTCTCAAAGCAGAGAAGAGACAAGAGAAGAACTCATGACAAGGCTGTGGTTCCTACATTGGCAACATGCTCAAATTGCGGTGCAACCGTATTGTATCACAGGGTATGTCCAGAGTGCGGATACTACAGAGGCCGTCAGATTATCCAGAAGAGCGCTGAGTAAGCACTGCTTTTGGCAAATGGTCCCGTAGTTCAACGGATAGAATGGAAGTTTCCTAAACTTTAGATAGCAGTTCGATTCTGCTCGGGACT
Organism: Candidatus Cryptobacteroides intestinigallinarum; assembly: GCA_017694785.1. Taxonomy (GTDB): domain Bacteria; phylum Bacteroidota; class Bacteroidia; order Bacteroidales; family UBA932; genus Cryptobacteroides; species Cryptobacteroides intestinigallinarum. Next base: position 68,389 of record JADIMK010000008.1, on the reverse strand, counting down.
ACAAATTATCATCAGAGGCAACCATATAGGTTGCCTTTTTTGTTTTCAGCTGTTGCTTTTAAGCCACTTTCTTTCATTTCATAATGAAAATAAGTTAAATTTGCATCTTAATGTGATAAATCGGACAGATATGAAAAAAGTAATAGCAACACCAGAGGCGCCGAAAGCGGTAGGCCCTTATTCCCAGGCAATTGAAGTCAATGGAACAATCTATGTGTCCGGCCAGATACCGGTGAATCCTTCAGACGGTTCTGTCCCTTCTTCCATTGAGGAACAGTCAAGGCAGGCACTCAAGAATGTCGGTGCCATATTGAAAGAGGCGGGGTTATCTTATTCTGATGTAGTGAAGACTACTGTCCTTCTTGCTGATATCGCTGATTTTGCTGCGATGAATGCTGTCTATGCTGAATTCTTTAAAGAGGATAAGCCGGCCAGGGCATGCTTCCAGGTAGCAGCTCTTCCTATGGGCGTAAAGGTCGAGATTGAAGCTGTAGCGGTCCGTTAATTCGCCGGCATCTTTCACATGAGCAAGAAAACTATATTGATATGCCTTGCTGCAATTGCTGTGTTGCTCATAGCTGTTGCAGCTGCAGTAGCTGTACTGTATTCGGGTGTAGGTAATGATGGCCGCAGCAGCCTTGATGATTCCCGTTATGAGCTTGTCCCTGCAGTTCCGGCTGATGCCGTGGCTGTACTTAGGTTTGACAGTCTGGACGATATGGTCTCTCTGCTGCACGGGACACCTTCGGTTGCTCCTTTTGTCTCCCCTGATCCGTCTGCTCCGTTTGCCCGATTCGTTTCATCATTGGGACTGATGGCAGCTGAAGGAGGACTCCCGCTCCATTCATCACAGACGGTGGTGTCGAGCCATTCCATAGGCTCGCTTGTCCCGCTTGTCATCATTGATGCCGGACGTTCAGGCTCTTCGGGATCTGAAGATGCCGTCTTGCTTGCTGCAGTCGCCGATTCAGCAGGATTGTATTCGGAGATTGTGGACTGCAAGGATATCCTGTCTTCAGATTCATGGCTTTCACGGCGTACATTGTTGCTTTTATCTCCTTCGGAAGATCTGGTCAAGTCTTCACGCAGACATATTTCCAGAAAAGTTTCTGTACTTGACTCGGAAGGCTTTGTACAGGCAGCCATATCTTCTGATGGCAGGAATATAATGCTTTTGTGTACAAAGGAAGCTGACAAGCTTTCCAAAGAGATCTTCTCCGGAAGATACAGAAAGTATTCTGATTTCATTTCCGATGCAGCAGACTGGATGGCATTTTCCTTCTATTCAGCTGATGCCGGTCACATATATCTTAAAGGCAGCCTTCCTGTCCCAGGTGGAGAGGAAAAGTTCCTGTCTGTGTTCGGGTCACTTCAGGGGGCTGTGCCGCAGGTGTCATCGATGCTTCCGTCCTATACTGTCTTTGCTGCATCTCTCCCTTTGTCCGATCCGGCAGCTTACGTTGAAAATTACAGGCATTTCAAGGATGCCTCCTCAGGGACAGCTGGACTTCTTTCTGAAAGCAAGTCTCTGGAGAAGTCTACAGGTGTTTCTCCTGACGACTGGTATGCTGCGCTTGATGTCAAGGAGGTGGCTGTAGCATCTTTCTATGTCGGATCTTCACTTGAAAATGTCCTTCTGGTAAGGACAGGTAAGGCAGATGAGAGTATACTGCTCAAGGGTACCGGTGCCGGATCTGTTGACGAATGTGCGGCTCAGGTGCGGACTTATCTTTTCAAGGGATATGCTGGAGTCAATTTCGGCTCGATGTTCAGTGTTCCGGACGAAAGCTGTTTTGCCATTGTCAACGGTTGGATCGTTTCCGGAAGTGCTGCTGGCGTCGGAGAATATGTTTCAGGCAGAGCTCTGGAAAACACTCTGGGACAGTATATGCAGGATGCCGGTCTTCCTGACAGGATGTCAATGAAGAACAGGTGCTTTGTTTCATATTTCTCCGCATCGGAGTCTTCGGCTTTCCTTAAGGAAGTCTTCACCGGACAGTATGCGCAGGCTTTTGAAAATTCCCTGGAGTCCGTCACGTACGAGCCTATCACTTTTTCCATTGAAAAGACAAAGGATGGTCTGCAGTTCTATGCAGAAATGGACAGGACTACCGTAACAAAGAGCAAGGCACCGGTGTTTGAGCGAGATACTGTAATAAATATCCCTAAAGGTCCGTTCAGGGTCAAGAACAGCGGCACCGGTCGCATGAATCTCTTCTATCAGCAGGACAATATGTACCTGTGTCTGCAGGAGGAAGACGGAAAAGGCCTGTGGGGAGCTCCGTTCTCTACTCCTATCTGCGGAAGGGCCGGTACCATAGATTATTTTGCCAACGGCAAGCTTCAGATACTTTTTGCATCAGGGTCAAAGCTTTATCTGATCGACCGTCTCGGACGTTTTGTAAAGCCGTTTCCTATAGATCTCAAGAAGAATATACTGCTTGGACCGGATATCTATGATTTCAATGGCTCCAGAAAGTATAATGTGATGGTACTGCACGACGACAACACGATAGACATGTACAATCTGCAGGGCGAAAAGCCTGCCGAGTGGAAAGGTATTACTGCAGAAGAGACAATCAAAGGACTTCCTGAGCCTGTCAAGGTAGGAGGGAAGACTTTCTGGGTAGTCAGGACATCACTGCAGACTCTGATTTTCCCGTTCTATGGCGGAGAATCCCTGGTCAAGGCTACAGGAGACAAAATGATAAGGTCAGACAGCAAGGTAGTGCCTGAAGGAAACGGATCAGTTTCTGTCACATGCTATGACGGAAAGCAGAGGACATTAAAACTATAACATCAGAAAAATATATGGAATTTCATTCAGTCAATAAACTTTACGAGAAAAGTTTCAGAGAAAACTGGGACAGGCCGGCCTTGTCAAACTATCAAGGTGTGACACTGCATTACAGGGATGTCGCAAGACGTATCGCCAAGATGCACATCATGTATGAAGAGTGCGGTCTTGTTAAAGGTGACAAGGTGGCGATATGTTCCAGAAATCAGGCGAACTGGGGTGTGGCATTCCTGTCTGCCTTGACATATGGAGCGGTCCCTGTGCCTATCCTTCATGAATTCAAGCCAGGGAATATCCATCATCTGGTTAACCATTCTGAGGCAAAGATTCTCTTTGTTGATGATGTCGTCTGGGAAGGCCTCAGTGAAAACGAAATGCCTGTCCTTCAAGCAGTGGTGCAGATAAATACTTTCCATCTGCTGTTTGCCAAGACGAGCAAGATAACAGAGGTCAGAGCTCACCTCAATGAACTTTTCGGCAAGAAGTATCCGATGAATTTCACTCCAGAGAGCCTTGACTATTATGAGGATTCTCCGGATGAACTTGCCCTGATAAACTATACTTCAGGAACTTCAGGATTTTCAAAGGGCGTCATGATCCCATACAGGGCTTTGTGGTCAAACATCTTCTTTGCCAACAAAGTGCTGCCGATGATCAACGAGACATCGAATGTAGTGGCTATGCTCCCTTCTGCCCATATGTACGGGATGATGTTCGAGCTCCTTTTTGAGCTGACAGTCGGAGCTCATGTCCATTTCCTGACAAGGGTACCGAGTCCGAAGATCATCATGCAGGCATTGTCAGAAGTCCGTCCAAACATTGTCATCGCTGTGCCGTTGATCATTGAGAAGGTGTACAAGAGCAAACTCAAGCCGATACTGGAGAAGAACGGAATCAAGTTCCTGATGCATCTTCCTGTGCTTGACCACATGGTGATGAAGAAGATATGCAATGAGCTCATTTCAGCATTCGGCGGTCAGTTCGAGGAAGTCATCATAGGCGGTGCTGCATTCAATAAGGAAGTCGAATCATTCTTCAAGAAGATTGCTTTCCCGTTTACTGTCGGATACGGAATGACAGAATGCGCTCCGATAATAACTTATGCCGACTGGAAGGTATCCAGACTGTATTCCTGCGGTCAGGTAGCTCCTAACATGGAGATCAGGATAGATTCAGAAGATCCTGAGAATATACCGGGAGAGGTGCTGGTCAAGGGAATGAATGTGTTCCTCGGATATTTCAAGAATCCTGAGGCTACGGAGTCCGCTTTTACCAAGGACGGATGGTTCAGGACCGGAGACATGGGGGTAATGGACAAGGACGGTTATCTGTATCTCAAGGGACGCTCAAAATGTATGATTCTGGGCCCTTCCGGACAGAACATATATCCGGAAGAGATTGAGTCTGTCCTCAATAATATGCCTTATGTAGTTGATTCGCTTGTCGTAGAGGACAAAGGTTCGCTCACTGCTCTGATCTATCCTGATTTCCATCAGGGTGAGCTTGACGGTCTGAATTCAGATTCACTTAAGCAGCATATTGAAGAGTCTCTCGTCCAGGCAAACCATGAGCTCCCTAACTATGCAAGGATAAAGAAGGTAGAGATTATGCCGGAGGACTTCGAGAGGACTCCTAAGCGCAGTATAAAGAGGTATCTCTACCAGCGTAATTAGTTCGGAAATACCTGATATGGAAAAATTCGACCAGAGTTATCTTGATATGGCCGCGATCTGGGCCAGGAATTCATATTGCAAGCGCAGGCAGGTCGGGGCATTGCTCGTTAAGGACAAGATGATAATATCTGACGGCTACAACGGTACGCCGTCAGGTTTTGAAAATATCTGTGAGGATGAGAACGGTGTCACCAAGCCGTACGTCCTCCATGCGGAGGCAAATGCCATCACCAAGGTGGCTAAATCAGGCAACAGCAGCCTGGGGGCGACGCTTTATGTGACAGCGGCTCCTTGCCTTGAGTGTTCAAAGCTCATTATACAGGCCGGAATTAAACGGGTTGTCTATAGGGATGAGTATCGGCTTACTGATGGAGTTGATCTCCTGCGCGCAGCCGGAATTGAAGTTGAAAAAGTAGATTGACGAAAGATGAAGAAGGAAAGTCTGGCAGTTGCATTGTTCGGTGTGATCATAGGAGTCCTGGCCACTATCACTGTTATCAGGGTAGTGGACAGGAATGTACGCTTTGACGGAGACTATAACAGATGGCGGAAACTGAACCTTATACTCGAACAGGTCCAGGAAAATTATGTAGATACCATTGATATGGAAAAGATGACTGATGCTGCCGTGGTAGCAGCATTGGCGGAGCTTGATCCTCATTCAGTATATCTTCCCCCTGTAGTACTGGAAGCGTCCGAGACAGAGCTGGCAGGCAATTTTGACGGCATCGGAATACAGTTCAACGTCCCTAATGATACAGCCATAGTGCTGAATGTCATTCCAGGAGGCCCGTCTGAGAAGGCCGGCCTTATGCAGGGCGACAGGATCATCAAGGTCGATGACCGCAATATCGCCGGTACGAAGACTCCGCAGGATACCATGGTCAGCCTTATGAAGGGGCCGTCGGATACAAAGGTAAAGATAGAGGTCAGCAGAGACGGTTCCATGATCCCCTTTGAGATAACAAGGGGCAAGATTCCGGTACATTGTGTCGATGCAGCATTCATGATTGATGATACTACAGGATATATAAGGCTTTCAAAGTTCACAAGGACAACTTATGAGGAATTTTCTGCGGCATCCGACAAACTTCTGGGACAGGGAATGCGAAGGCTTATATTTGACCTGAGAGGAAATACCGGAGGGTATTTTGACCAGGCATTCCTTCTGTGCAACGAATTCCTTCCGAAAGACGCTCTGATTGTATATATGGAAGGCCTGCATCGTCCGAGACGTGATTTCAAAGCGGACGGAAAAGGAAAACTTCAGGATATATCATTGTCTGTACTTACCGATGAATCCACTGCATCATCCAGCGAGATTTTTGCCGGAGCTATGCAGGACAATGACAGGGGAGTGATTGTAGGACGCAGGACATATGGAAAGGGTCTTGTCCAGGAACCGGTCAATTTCACAGACGGCTCGGGAATAAGGCTTACTGTAGCAAGATTCTATACTCCTTCCGGCAGGTGTATCCAGAAGCCATATTCAAAGGACTATGCCTACGATATATATGAAAGATATGTCCACGGTGAGTTTATTGATGCAGACAGCATGAAGATAGACAAGAGCATCGAGTATCATACTGCAGGTGGAAGGGCTGTGTATGGAGGAGGCGGTATCGTCCCTGATCTATTCGTCCCTATGGATACAACCAGGGCCACAGATTTCTATCTGAAGTGCAACAGGAAAGCTACCCAGATGCGCTATGCTTCGTCTGTCTTTGACCGCTATAAGTCCCAGCTCTCTGCAATTGATGATTTCGGCCGACTGGAGGCTTATCTTGATTCCCTTGACCTTGGGAACGGATTCCTCGGATATGCAGCAAAGACTGACGGTATCCGTCCTTCCGGTGGTGAATGGGAGAAGTCTAAGGAATATATGCTGCCTCAGATCTATGCTCTTGTAGGCCGATATTCAAAACTTGACGACGAGGCTTTCTACAGATTCTATCTTGCGATAGATGAGACAATAAAAGCAGCCTATCAGGCATCTTCAGAAGTCCAGGTACCTGTGGATGCTTCTGTATCTCCAGCGGATGCAGAGTAGGTCTGCATATCATTTGGTGCAGCGTGGACCTGTGGATATCATATGATACTCAGAGCAGGCCGGTGGATTTCATTCCTGCGGAATGAAGCGGTAGACTATTTCTCCGCGTTGTTTGAGTGGTGCTGAAGATGATGATGAAAATCTTGACATCCTGGCAGCCCTGACGGCGAAATCCTGCAGACATCTGTCTGACGATGATACTTCTTCAAGGACTTTTGCATTGACTACATAGCCGGCGTTGTCTACAGTGATTATCACAGTCACATCACCGCCGCCAATACATCTGTACGCCGGAATGCTGAGTCTGCTGGCTTTTCTTCCGTCAAGGTTGTAGGAGACTACAGACGGACCTTTATATTCTTTCCCATCATGGTCTTTGTTCTTTTTGCTTTCCTGTCCGAGATCAACGGCATCATTCCTCATATCTTCATCCTGGAGTGCTGGATTCCTGCTCCCGGTAAGATCCTGCCTTAGCCTTTCAGCGTCTTCGTAAAGCTTGTCGGCATCGGTATTCCGGTCATCCTTGAGAGGGGACGATGCATCTACGGCAATGTTCCTTATTTCAGATGCGGATGGCGCCGGTGCAGCATCTCCATATATGAGTTCATCGAGCCTGCGGCTTATCTCTTCTTTGAATTCGCTTTCCTTCCGGATCTTTTCTTCTGCTTCCTGCTTACTGAAGTCCATCATGAATGAAGATTCGCCTCTAAGGGCGGCAGTAAGTCCACCGGCAAGCAAGACAATAATCACCGCCAGATGGAATATGACGGTGATATAAAATCCGGCCTTGTCTTCTTTTTTGAGTCTGCCTATGCGTGAAACAAAGGTACGACGTATGTATCTGACAAAGGCGTTGTCTGTCAAGACCCGTATGAATCTGCTTTTGTTCAATTCAGGAGATACGGAAAGTTATTATTTCTTCTGGTGGAGAGCCTTCTCTATAGTTGCCGCGATGATTTCTATGGCAACCTTGTTGTGTCCGCCCTGAGGGATTATTATATCTGCGTAGCGTTTGCTCGGCTCGATGAACTGCAGGTACATCGGCTTGACAACTTTGCTGTATCTGTCCATTACAGCCGCCATGTCCCTGCCTCTTTCCTGAATATCCCGGGTCATTACCCTCATAAGGCGGTCATCGTCATCGGCATCCACAAAGATCTTGATATCCATCTGGTTGCGTAGCTCTGCACATGTGAAGATGAGGATGCCCTCAATTATTATCACTTCTGCCGGGGTGACAGTCACTGTCTCTGTCTTTGATCTTGAACAGGTAAGGTAGGAATATACCGGCTGTTCTATTGTCTCGCCGTTCTTGAGCTGTGACAGCTGGCGGATCAGCAGAGGAAAATCGATAGAGTCAGGATGGTCAAAGTTGACTTTCTGCCTTTCTTCAAGCGGAAGATGGCTTGAGTCCTTGTAATACGAATCCTGCGGCAGTACAACTACCTTTTCCTTAAGTCGTTCGGTAAGTGCCCTGACGACTGTTGTCTTTCCTGATCCGGAACCTCCGGCAATTCCAATTACTAACATTCCTCCAGAAGATTATATATTCAGAAGATCAATTGTGCCTGCTCCTAGAATTCAGCGCTCTTAGGTGTTCTCGGGAATGGTATTACGTCCCTTATGTTGGACATGCCTGTCACAAAGAGCAGCAGCCTTTCGAATCCGAGCCCGAATCCGCTGTGAGGCGCGGAACCGAACCTTCTGGTGTCAATGTACCATTCGAGGGTGTCTCTCTTCATCCCGAGTTCATTTATCCTTGCTTCGAGTTTTTCAAGCGAAGCTTCTCTTTCCGATCCTCCGATGATTTCTCCGATCTTAGGGAAGAGGACATCCATTCCGCGGACAGTCTTGCCGTCTTCGTTCTGCTTCATGTAGAATGCCTTGATCTCCTTAGGGTAGTCAGTCATTATGACCGGTTTCCCGAAATGCTTCTCCACAAGATATCTTTCATGCTCACTCTGAAGATCAACTCCCCAGCTTACCGGGAATTCAAACTTTTCTCCGGATGCCTCAAGTATCTTGATGCCTTCAGTGTAAGTCAGTCTTACGAAAGTTGTGTTGACAACACTTTCGAGCCTTGAAATCAGCTCTTTGTCAAACATGTCATTGAGGAACTTGAGATCATCTCCGCAATGTTCGAGTGCGTATTTTACAAGATATTTGATGAAGTCTTCTGCAAGCTCCATATTGTCCTCGATCTCATAGAAAGCCATTTCAGGTTCAACCATCCAGAATTCGGCCAGATGACGCGGAGTATTTGAATTCTCGGCCCTGAATGTAGGTCCGAACGTGTAGATCTCTCCGAGTGCCATCGCACCAAGTTCACCCTCCAGCTGACCGCTGACTGTAAGGCTTGTCTGCTTTCCGAAGAAGTCCTGGCTGTAGTCGACTTTGCCGTCTTCAGTGCGTGGGATATTGTTGAGGTCAAGTGTGGTCACCTGGAACATTTCTCCTGCGCCTTCACAGTCAGATGCTGTGATGAGTGGGGTGTGGAGATATACGAACCCTTTGTCATTGAAGTACTTGTGTATTGCAAAAGCCATTGCATGCCTGATTCTGAGCACTGCACCGAATGTGTTCGTCCTTGGACGGAGGTGTGCTATTGTCCTCAGGAATTCAAGTGTATGTCCTTTCTTCTGCAACGGGTATGTCGCAGGATCGGCTTCCCCGTACAGGGTGATTTCCTTTGCCTGTATCTCGACTTTCTGTCCGCTTCCCAGAGATTCGACCAGTCTGCCAGAGACACCTATGCAGGCACCGGTTGTTATCTTTTTCAGCAGATTCTCATCAAATGATGCTGTATCGGCAACAATCTGGATATTGTTTATTGTAGAACCGTCATTAAGTGCTATGAACGATACATTCTTGTTACCTCTTCTTGTCCTTACCCAACCTTTAGCAATAACATCTTTGCCTGGCTCACTTTTGAGCAGATCCTTGACTTTCGTCCTTGTCACTTTTTCCATTATTGTCTCTATTATTTTGCCTTTTCCGGATTTCTTTGTCCGGTGCCTTTATTCAATTCTATCCTTTCCTTCTGTGCGGAATTCCTTTTCTTCGAAGAACTTCAGTGGATGTCCAGTATCTTGTCTTTGATTTCTGTGTTGTCCATCCTTCCTGCGAATCTGTGCGAACCGTAGCCGATTGCATAAATCGGAACAGGTGAGCCTGTGTGGTTATCAGTCGTCCAGCCTATCCCGGCGGCATTTAGCCTGTCGTTCTCAGTTTTGTCTGAAGGAGCTCCGTTGGCTTTGTAGGCCTCGTCTATTGTCTTCCAGTCTACTCCATAGCTTCCGTTGCATCCGAGGGTTATTCCTCCTGTCTCGTGGTCGGCTGTCACCAGGATAAGTGTTTCGTCCGGATGTTCAAGGTAGAAACTGTATGCTTTTTCCACTGCTTCATTGAATCTCAGGACAGCGTCAACCATCGGCATTGTCTGGTTTGCGTGTGCCGCCCAGTCGATTTCTCCGCCTTCACACATTATGAAGAACGGCTGTTTGTCTGTTATGAAATCCAATCCCATCTGCAGCATCTGGGCAAGTCTGCAGTCCTCTTCCTTGATATCCTCCACTTCATAGTTGTCTGCATTGCTGTCCTTCCCGCTAGGCTGTATGAAGACTATATGTGCTGTAGAGTCCATGTTCTCCCTGAATTCCTTTTCTCCGAAGCACACTTCATATCCTTTGCTTTCGAGGACTTCAGGTGTAGGTTTCGCCTCGCCGTCCTTACCGCTGAACTGCAGGAACCCGGAGCCTCCGAAGAAATCGAACCCGCTTTCAGGAATCTCCATGCTTATGCTGTAATAGTCTTCTCTATCCGAGTTGTGAGCATAGAAAGCTCCTGGTGTAGCATGGTTAACGGGAACTGACGACATTATGCCGATCTTGTAACCCTTGTCCTTGAGTATATATGCGATGCTCGTAAGTTCATTGCCGAGTGTGTCTACTCCAAGATATCCGTTCTTAGTCTTCTGTCCGCATGAGATTGCTGTACCTGATGCCGAAGAACATGTTATCTGATGGTCTGCAGAGTAGGTGGTACATGTCCCTAGTACAGGGAATCCGCTGAAGCAGAGCTCTTCTCCTCCGAGCTCGCCTTTCGTGTATGACAGATATGATTCTGTCACGGCTGCTTGTGCCGCCCCCATACCGTCGCCGATGAACAGAAATATATATTTCGGTGCCCCCGGAGCATCTGCAATGTCTTTATCTTGTGGACTGCATGAATTGATTGCAATTGCAGACAATGCCATCATTGCTGCAACTGCCGCTTTTGCCATTATGGATAATTTCTTCATAATCTTTTTACTTAGCATTCTGCAAATTTACTATTTTTTCTCTTATCTTGCTGATTCGTGAGTATAAAAAAAGCAGCCTGAGAAGGCTGCTTTCTTTATTGTGTTGTCTACAGTTATTCTGCTTTCGGTTTCCTTGCTGCGTACATGATCTTCAGTGCCGAGCATCTTCTCAACTCCTGTTTGATATCAGTGATGATACCCATTCTCACGTTTTCGTCAGCCTTGATGGAAACTGTCATGAACTGCCTGTCTGCCTCGCTCTTTGACTCCCTCTCAGTGGCGATGAAGTCACGTATGTCATCGATACTTCTGAATGAGTCGTTGAGCTGGATGCGGGCATCGTTTCCGAATTGAGCCTGCAGATGCTGAACCGGTGGGCCTACATTGATGTAAGCAGCGAGATCCTTCCTTTCAAGTTTGGCTGCCTGAGAAGCCTCCGGCAGTCTTACTATGACCTTGTTTTCAGTCTCTCTCAACTGTGTTGTCACCATGAAGAAAAACAGCAACATGAAGACAATGTCGGACATTGACGCTGTGGTCAGTCCCGGAACATCTTTTTTTCCGCTTCTTCCGAATTTTGCCATTTTAACCTCCTTTACCTTTTGCTTACATCCTTAGGCTCGGCCTCAGATATGTTCTGCGGTACAGCCTCTCTTACAATCTTCTGTCTCTCCTCGTCGAGACTGAGGTACGGTTTTCCGTAGTGGGCCTTTGCAAACTCATCACGGAGTTCATCGATTGCCTTCACGATCTCGTTCTGTACGGCGATATATGCCTGATAACTGGTACCGCGGTCGTTCTGGAGCGAGATGACCCCCTTTGATACTTCGCACTGTCCGAACCCTTCAATATCCTTCATCTCCTTTTCCGGAAGCTTAGGGTCATTGTTCGGGTTGACGAGGAATTCCTTGATCTTGTATTTCAATAGGCTTACATCAATAGGCTCATTCCCAGCCATAAGTCTGTCAGCAGAGTTGATCTTCACTATAACGATGTTACGGCGGTTGATCTGCTGATTCTGGACTTTCTGGTTTTCATCCGGCATAGGCGGCAGACGGCGCTGCAACCCCGAATTCTGCTCCATGTTCGATGTCATCAGGAAGAAGGACAGCAACAGGAACGCTATATCGGCCGTTGAACTTGAATTAATCTCTGGTAATTTCTTTGCCATATTGATACAGTGTTATTTGCTGTTACGATACGCAGTGAAGCATGCTCCGAAAATAATTGCGAGGATTGATCCGCCGCAGGCAATGTAAGCAAGGTTCAGTATCGTATCCGTCATTTTCAGTGTATTTGCGTCAGGCTGGGTGCCGATGTATCCTACAAGTTCGTCCCCGCTTGCGAGGAAGTAGGCAACACCCACTACTATTGCACAGCCTACAAGAGCGAGAAGCATCTTGATGAGGCTCTTGGGATTATTGATGATGGCGACGATGAAGCCCATGAGGACTGCGATTGCAATCCCGGCGATCACCATGATGTATCCCCATCTGAGAAGGGCATCTACAGACGCACTGTTGAAGTCTGCGACAAATCCCCATACTCCGATGGCAATACCGATTACCATCAATACCCAAAGTACTATTTTTACTATTTTAGAGTATCCCATTTCAGTGAATTATTTTTTCTCCTGATATTTTGTCAGCATGTCTACAAGTGAGATTGAAGTGTCTTCCATTTCGATGGAGATGGCATCAATCCTTGAAACGATGTAGTTGTAGAAAATCTGGAGGATGATGGCCACGATAAGACCGCCGACTGTCGTGATCAAGGCAACCTTCATACCACCGGCCACAACGTTAGGAGAAATATCACCGGCAACCTGGATGGCATCGAATGCCTGCACCATACCTACGACTGTTCCGAGGAATCCGAGAGAAGGTCCTACAGAGATGAAGAGGCCGATCCATGAAAGTCCGTTCTCCATAAGGCTCATCTGGACTGAACCGTAGGATACGATAGTCTTCTCAACGACTTCTATACCCTGGTCAGCGCGGAGAAGGCCCTGATAGAAGATGCTTGCGACTGGTCCGCGTGTGTTGCGGCATACTTCCTTCGCTGCTTCAATTCCGCCATTGTTGAGTGCTTCTTCGATTTTGGCAAGGAGTTTCTTCGTGTTGGTCTTGGAAAGGCTGAGGTAGATGATCCTCTCGATGCAGACTGCAAGACCGAGGATAAGACACAGTACGATCAGGGACATGAAGCCAGGGCCTCCGTCGATGAACTGGGTCTTGATCTGCTGGTGGAGAGGGACGTCCTGCTGTGTTGCAGCGACGAGGTCAGCAAGTGAACCGGCCTCACCTGCAGCCGGAGCAGCAGCCTCTGTTGCAGTAGTGTCTTCAGCGGCAGCCTGGTCCTGTGCTGCTGCATACTGTGCAGTAAAGGCCATTACGCCGATAACTGCCAAAAACATGAAAATTTTTTTCATAATTGTTTTTGTGTGTTTAATTAATAATGTATTAAATTGTTATACTCATCAATGAACTTGATTTCAGTGTCTTTCCGCTCTAAAACCGGTGCAATTTAGCAATTAATTTTCATATGGCAATAATTATTTTGATATTTCTCCCCGCAGGTTGCAGTCGAGCATTTTTCTCGCCTCGTCATTGTCCCGTGTTTTCCCGAGCAGGAAGAACAGTTTTGCCAGCGCACTTTCGGTGGTGCTGTCATAACCGCTTGATACACCGGAGTCCTGAAGTATTTTCCCGTTGGCGTAGATGTTCATGTCCACTGAGCCTGCAAGGCATTGGGTGACATTGAGCAATATCTTGCCCATCCCGGTGGCCCGCCGTATCATGTCGATGAACCATGGCCTGGACGGGGCATTCCCGGAGCCGTAGGTCTCGAGGATCACTGCCCGTGTCCCTTCCCCGCAGAGGATGTCGCTGACGACCTGTGGGGTTATGCCCGGATGTATCTTCAGTATGGACACCCTTGTGTCGAGATCCAGGTGCAGCCGAGGTTTCCCTTCCCAGCAGGCCGGCTTCATGATGAGGGCGTCATTGTATTTTATCTGGATGCCGGCTTCTGCGAGCGGCTGCAGGTTTTCTGATCTGAAGGCTCTGAAATTGTCGGCGTTGACCTTGGTGGTCCTGTTGCCGCGCATTAGCATGTTGTCAAAGCAGATACATACTTCAGGAACCCTGGCATGGCCTTCGTGGTCTTTCTCTGCTGCTATCTCTACAGCTGAAATCAGGTTCTCCTTGCCGTCTGTCCTCGGGACTCCGATCGGCAGCTGGCTGCCTGTGAATATCACTGGCTTGGTCAGTCCTTCAAGCATGAAGCTCAGCGCCGATGCCGAGTATGACATAGTATCTGTCCCGTGGAGTATTATGAATCCGTCATAGTCGTCATATCTGCTGTAGATCATCTCTGCCATGGTCTGCCATGATGCAGGTTCTATGTCGGAAGAGTCTATTATGGGGTCGAATGAAACTGAATCTATCCTGTAGGCGAATTTTCCGAGCTCCGGTACTTCCTCCAGGATCTGTCCGAAGTTGAATGGCTTGAGTGTCATGTCGGCAGGATCCTGTTTCATGCCTATTGTCCCGCCTGTATATATCAGCAGGATAGAAGCCTTTTCTTTTGCACTGCCTGTGTTCCTGGTTGTAATCATCTGCCTGGTGTATTTGGGGTTATGCCGATATCGGAGGTATCCGGACCGTTTGACTGATCCGGCTCAGAAAGCGAACAGTGTCCTTGCGTTTACTGTTGTCACTTCTGCTATCTCTTCTGTCTCTGTATTTTTCTGTACGGCTATTTTTCCCGCTATGAACGGGATGTAGCTGCTCTCGTTCCTTGATCCTCTCTTCGGTACGGGGGTCAGGTATGGCGAGTCTGTCTCCAGCAGTATCCTTTCAAGCGGAATCGACTTTACTGTCTCTGCTATTGATGCATTCCTGTAGGTGACGACTCCTCCGATCCCGACATACCAGTCACCGTATTTCTGGAGCCTGCTGAAGGTCTCTATGCTGCCGCTGTAGGCATGGAATACTCCTCTGAGTGACAGATGTCTGCATTTTTCAAGCACTTCGAAGATCTGCTCTGTGGCTTCCCTGGAGTGTATTATCACCGGAAGGTCTTTCTCATGGGCGAGCTTGAGCTGCATCTCGAATACTGTCTTCTGCTCCTGGAGGAATTCCCTCGACCAGTGGCAGTCTATCCCGATTTCTCCGATGGCATATATCCTTTTCTTCCCGATCCACTCTTCCATCCTGCCGTATTCAGTCTTCCAGTCGGCCCCGACTGAGGTCGGATGAAGCCCGAGGCAGGGGAATACTGTCCCTTCATGCCTGCCGGCAGCATCGAACATCGCAGCTCTGGTCTTGCTGTCGATGTCCGGAAAGACGAGCCTTGTCACTCCGGCATCGGCTGCCCTCCGGATGGCTTCATCTGTCTCTCCGTCAAACGCTTCTTCGTATAGATGCGTATGGGTATCGGTATATTGTATCATAGTTTTTACATCCTTATCCTGTGTGTCATAGTATATCCATCCTTATCCTTCTGGACGCCGGGTGCAGATTGTTGCATCTGTTGCCTATGTTTTTCACAAATCCCAGTCTCAGACCGTCGTATTTCATGCAGATGAAGCCTTTTGGCCCTGATGCGCTGACTGAATCCCTGTGAAGGAACCGCAGCGCTGTCTGAAGGTCGGCTTCATATTCCGGGTAGATCCCGGGAGCCAGCATAAGTGAAAGCGCCAGGTCGGCTGACGGTATGAAGTCCTTGCCCTTGGGCATCCCGATGCGGCATCCGCCGCCAATAGGCTTTATCAGGGCTGAAACTGTCTCGAATTCATCTGCGGCCTGCTGCGGTACTGCGTCAATATATCCGTTGTGTGCGTAGAGCCTTGCCGGAATCCGGAAGAGCCCTTCCGGGAGCATGGATCTGATTTGCCTTTCGGCAGTCGTGTTGCCTGCTGACTTCCTTGACGGTCTTCGGCCCGTCTCACTGCTGCGTCCTGAGGTCTTTATCACAGCGCTGCAATACTGTCCTTCGCCCTTTACAAGGCCGGGTACAAGCAGGTAGCCGTACTGAGTCTTGAGGACCCCCGGAAAGTCTCCTGAGGCTCTGTTGCCGGCAAAATATGGCTCAGCCCCGAGATTGTCGCAGATCCACTTGATGTTCAGGTCGTTCTCGAGGCGGTTGAAAGTACAGGTGGAATATATGAGGATGCCGCCTTCTGCGAGACTGTCCCACATGTCTGCAATTATCCTGCGTTGCCGTGACTGACATAGGGCGACATTGTCCTCGGACCATTGTGCCAGGGCTTCTTCATCTTTGCGGAACATCCCTTCTCCTGAGCATGGGACATCTGCGGCGACAATGTCGAAGTATCTGCCGAGTCTCGGAAAGCAAGACGGGTCAGCGGATGTCACCATTAAATTCGGATCACCCCAGATGGCAACGTTGTCAGCCAGGATTCCTGAGCGCTGCTTCATCACTTCGTTTGACACGAGTATGAAGTTGTCCCCCAGGGCCATCCTCATCGATGCCGCAAGGTCGGTTGTCTTTCCTCCAGGTGCGGCGCACAGGTCCAGGACGCGTAGCGGCCTTTCAGGAAGCTTGTCGCGGAAATCGTCAAGGATATCTCTGAATATATGTCCGACAAACATGGAAGACGAGTCCTGGACGTAATAGCCTCCGGCGTGAAATATTGGATCCAGGGTAAAGTTAGGACGGTTTTCCAGTATGGTTCCCAACGGATTCCATGGTACAGGCTGACCTGACGGCAGTGGGCTGCCGGGACCTTTCTCGGGATTTCTCCTTATCGAGACTGAAGGGGCCTGCCCGAATGCAGAAAAAGCGATCCTTGCATTTTCTTTGCCGATCGCTTCTTCAAGATATTTTACGAATCCGCTTTTGTCCATTGCAGACAGGTGATTTCAATTGAAATATCCGTTCTCCTTTGCTTTTTTCAGCATTTCCGGATCAATCCCTTCCGGAATCTTGCCCTCCGAGACGGCTGCAAGTGCATCCACTATCTTGTCAAGGGCTTCCTGAAGCTTTGAACCGAGTACCATCTTCATCATGAAATTCAGTTCGGCTGACATTTCGATATGGAAATCTGTCTTGTCAGGGTCACCGCCGGCAGCATCAAAATGCATTGATACTGTGAATTCAAACGGTGCGCCGTCATCCTTGAAATCTATCCGTGAATATGGCACCCTGGAAGATATCCTTATGCCGATATTGAATCCTTGGACAGAGGTCTTGAGGGAATCATAGTCTGCGGTCACTTCACTTTTCTTGTCTTCAGGCAGGAACTGTACGAAGTTGCGCATATCGACGAACATCATATAGAGGATATATGGCGCCCTCGATACGGTAGCATGCTTGCTTTTTATCTGTATGGCCATTACTGCTCAGTCTTGCCCCATGTAGCCGGGGAAAATCTCCATTCTTTCAGAAGTTCGATGTCAGAGTCCTTTATGTACCCTGTCTCATGTGCTACTTCAACGAGAGTGTCGTAGTTTGTCAGTGTATAGAGTTCGACATTGGCCTCCTCGAATGCTCTTCTTGCCTGGTTGAAATTGTATGAGAATATGGCTGTCATCCCCAGGACGTTTACACCGGCCGCGAGGAGTGCGGATGTGGCTGACAGGCTGCTTGAGCCTGTCGATATGAGGTCTTCCACAACGACTGTCTTGGCTCCTTTCTCGACATATCCTTCTATCTGTGAACCGGTGCCGTGGTCCTTCGGCTTAGGCCTGACATATATGAATGGTTTGTTGAGCAGGTGGGCGATGAGCATGCCGTGGGCGATAGCTCCTGTGGCAACGCCTGCTATGACTTCCACTTCAGGGAATTTCTTCGTTATGATGTCTGCCATCCATCTGCAGATGTTTTCCCTGAGTTCAGGATAAGACAGGATGCGCCTGTTGTCGCAGTAGATAGGAGAAAGCCATCCTGAGGCCCACTTGAAAGGCTCATCAGGACGAAGCATCACGGCCTTGATGTCGAGCAGTGCCTTTGCAACTTTTCTGTCAATGGATTCCATGTTGTCCATATTGTTCTTGTTTCAATTTTCGTTCTTATGACAAATGTTTCTGTCTATTTCTTGTATATACTTGCACCTGGAATCTCCAGGTTTTTTACTATATCCCTGCAAAGATAATAATTAAACATCGAAATGCACAAGATATACCTTGAAAAGAGATGTATAATCATCTGTCCTCCATCGGAACCGGCCCTCTCTGATCCCAATGCCGTGCAATACAGGATGGGGGATACACCGGATATACACTCATTGGTGAACATGTTCGAATGTTCCGGCTCTCTCGGCCGTATATATATCCCTGCGGATGACATGGAGTCAGCCTACAGGAGAATATGTTCCGAGTTCAGGGAAGTCAATGCCGGAGGCGGCCTTGTCTCTAACAGAAGGGGTGACTATCTTCTGATAAACCGCAACGGCCTGTGGGATCTGCCCAAGGGGCATCAGGAAGCCGGGGAGGACATAAAGGAGACTTCTCTGCGTGAAGTCCAGGAGGAGACAGGCATAGGCAGCCTGAAGGCTGGAAGACTCATATGTGTGACGGATCACTGCTACAGGAGGGACGGGATCTGGCATCTCAAGCACACCTGGTGGTTTGACATGCTTTATGATGCTCCGCTGGACCTTACCCCGCAGAGGGAGGAAGATATATCCAAGGCGGCCTGGGTAGCAAGGTCAAGCCTTACTCCGTTCCTGCTCAATACATATCCTTCGATTGTGGAAGTCTTCAGGGAAGCAGGCGTGATCTGAGCGGGATCTTTTGTCCTGAGTGTTGAAAATATTGATATTTTTTGCATTATGTTGAAACAAATTCTGACAGAAATCGTATAATAAACTGCATGCAAAAATGTCAGGCAACATATCATGAAATTATCACAATTCCAATTCAACCTTCCCAAGAGCAAGATTGCATCGGAACCGCCGAGGTGGCGCGATGAATGCAAGCTGATGGTCCTGAACAGAAAGACCGGGGAAATCGAACACAAGCTCTTCAAGAACATCATCGACTATTTCGGAAAAGGGGATACGTTTGTCCTTAACGACACCAAGGTCTTTCCGGCCAGGCTATATGGCAACAAGGAGAAGACAGGTGCAGATATAGAGGTATTCCTTCTCCGCGAGCTGAACCGGGAGCAGAGGCTCTGGGATGTCATAGTCGATCCGGCAAGGAAAATAAGGATAGGAAACAAGCTTTATTTCGGTGAAGATGAGAGTCTTGTGGCTGAAGTAATCGACAATACCACTTCTAGAGGACGTACACTGAGGTTCCTTTACGACGGAAGTTACGAGGATTTCAAGAACACTTTGTTCAGCCTCGGTGAAATTCCTGTACCGAAGTGGGTCAAGGAAAAGGTCACTCCTGAGGATGCTGAGAATTTCCAGACCATCTTTGCCGCCCATGAAGGTGCTGTGTCTGCTCCGGCAGCCGGACTCCATTTCAGCCGTGAGCTTTTCAACAGAATGATACTCAAGGATATCAATAAGGTATTCATAACCTTGCACATGGGGATAGGCCATTTCCGCTCTGTGGATGTAGAGGATCTTTCGAAGCATAAGATGGATTCCGAACGTCTCATCATTACCGAGGAGGCAGCTGAAGTGATCAACAGGACCAAGAGGGAAAAGCACCATGTCCTTGCTGTAGGGGTTACCGTCATGCGGGGACTTGAGACGTATGTCACTACGAACGATGAGGTCAATGCCTTTGACGGCTGGACAAACAAGTTCATTTTTCCTCCTTACAGGTTTGCCGTGCCGGATTCCATTGTGTCCAATTTCCATCTCCCATGCTCTACTATGCTTATGTCGGTTGCTGCCTTCGGAGGATATGAAAATGTCATGAAGGCTTATGACATAGCCTTGAAGGAAGACTATAAGTTCGGACCGTACGGAGATGCCCTACTCATCATCTGACAGTCTGACTGGTCGGGCTTGATGAAAGTATGGATTCCATAAGACGGCTCTTTGAAATTTAAAAAAGAGAAATCGTCGTAAAAAAGAGAAAAAAGCGGGCTTCATCAGCTGGTGAAGTCCGCTTTGATTGTGTAAATACGGGAAGATTTCCATAGATTTGTGCAGCATGGTCAGGCTTGCCGGCAGAAGACAGGGGTGGCGGCGCGAGATAATGTTGATATGACAGTCGAGGAAGAGGAGAGGGTGTGCTGCTGTGCCCTCAATATGCTTTTCGGTTTCGAACCGAGGATTTCGCATGCGATAATAGATACTCTGGGATCAGCATCTGCTGTATTCGGCCTTGACAGGGCCGGACTTGACGAGATATTCGGTCCTTATTCAAAGTACAGGCACCGGATCTGCCGGGCATCGGTCGATTCGGCAGCGGAAGAGCTTGAGAATACGTATCGTGCAGGTGGATCTTTCATCGGATATACGGACAGGCATTTCCCGGCCTTGCTGAAAGAGTGTCCGGATGCTCCTTCCGGCCTGTATTACAGAAGCAGCCTTCCTGTGGAGCGCATATTCGGGGACCGTATCTGTGCAGGAGTCGTCGGTACGCGTGATGTCTCGGAATATGGAAAGGAGTGGACAGGACGGATTGTTTCTGCAATGGCAGCTTGCGGTGCTTCCCCTGTTGTCGTGAGCGGTCTGGCCTATGGTGTTGACGTGGCGGCGCACCGTAGTGCTCTTGCCGGATCTCTTGATACAGTGGCGGTCATGGCCACCGGCATCGATTCAGTTTATCCGTGGCGGCACAGGCAGGTTGCGGAAGACATATGCTGCCATGGAGCACTTGTATCTGATTTCCCTCTCGGGACAAGCCCTCTGAAAGTGAATTTTCTAAGGAGGAACCGGATCATTGCCGGCCTGTGCCGCAGCATAGTTCTTGTCGAGTCAAGGATCAGGGGCGGAGGCATGGTTACGGCAGGACTGGCTTTCTCATACGGCCGGGAGGTATATGCGTTACCGGGAAGAGCTGACGATCCCCGTTCACAAGGGTGCAACTGGCTCATCAGGACTGGCCGGGCGGAAGCTGTTTTCTCGGCGGAAGACTATGTCCGCAGCTGCGGAATGGGGACAGTCTGCAGAAAGCGTCCCGTTGGGCCTGATGAGGACATGAAGATGACTTATGCCGGTCGGGCCAGTGAGGAGAATATCAATGGAATGTCAAGGATATTGTCCGTTGTACGCGGCCACAGGGGCATCACACTTGATGATCTGTGCGCAGAGTCTGGACTTACATGGAGCCAGATGATGGAATATGTGGGACATCTTGAAGCTGATGGCTTCCTCCATGTCGATTTCCTGCAGCGTTGCAGCATAGCAAGATGACAGGACTATGGACATTGAAAGGAAAGCCGTACCGGACGGTGGTGCCTGATGTCAGGAATTCAGGGCCTCAAGCCTTGCCTCGGCTGCTTTTTTCTCGTTCTCTGGTCCGTATTCAATCAGGAGAGGAAGATATTTCTTTTCAAGCTTTGTGTTCTTCATCTTCCTGGCGGCTATTATGCAGTTCTTGATTGCGGCATAATCTCCGGGACTGACCTTCAGTACTTTATTGTACCATTTCACAGCAGCCTTCGGATTGTTCTCCGCTACCAGCATGTATGAACCGATGTTCGTCAGGAAGGTCGGGTCATCTTTGCGGTATGTAAGCATCTTTTCTGAAAGAGCCTTGAAAGCAGCGTAGGATTCGGCGGTACCGGTGCTGTAGAACAAGGCACAGTATTGCTGGATGAGATCCTTGAAGAAACTGTCGTTGACTGTGTCGCCCTGATATGTCCATGGGCTGTTTTTCGAATAATATGAGTCTGCCAGAGCCTTGAGCCCTGCCAATGCCATATCGGGACTTCCTTTTTCGTAGGCACATAGGGCGTCTGTCCTGAGGGCCTTAAGGTCAAGCTTCTCAGGGTGCATTTCAATTGCTTTGCCTATGCTCTTCATTGAAATTGCGAAAAGTGAATCGTTGTAGAAATATTCGTTGTAGTAATAAGTCTTAGCTCCAGTGGAATCCTTCAGCTCCAGAATGGGTTCTGTGCCGAGGTATCTGCGGGAATCCCTTGTCACAACAGAATCCCTCCTCGATTTTGTGAAGTAATATCTGAATCTTGCCTCATATATCCTGATGTCTGTCGAATCTGCTGCCTCCCATGCATCAAGGAGCGTCTCTATACCTATTCCGTCATAACCGAGCTTTGATACGAGCAGGTCATATCTTCTGGCGAATCTTTCCGTGTCCTTGTCCTGGGCATCGGAAGAAATGGAGTACGATGAGAGGAGCACTGAACTGCCGAGCAATATCAGGATAAGACGTTTCATATTATATTCCTTTTGAATGTCAATATTTTGCATATACATAAGGGAAAGTCTTGGCGACTTTGTCTGACTTATTTCACAAAGATGAGGATTTTTTGTATAAATATGGTCTGCGAACAGATGAAATTTATAACTTTGCAGGTTGTGAAAGAAATATAATGATTGGACAGATGAAAAAATTGTTGTTGATTATGATTCCTGCTTTTGCAGTGGCATGCAACCATGTACAGGAGGGTACACCTGCTATCAATCCTGCGAACTTCGATACTTCAGTCTCTCCTGCGGACAATTTCTATCAGTATGTTACCGGAGGGTGGCAGAAGAACAATCCGCTGAAGCCTGAATATTCACGCTACGGGTCATTTGATGTCCTTGCCGACAATAACCAGCAGCGTATAAACGATATATTCAAGAGTCTGGGACAGCAGACTGCCATGCCTGGCAGCGTTGAACAGAAGATTTCCGATCTTTACAAGATGGGACTTGATTCGACAAGACTCAATGCTGAAGGTGCTGCTCCGCTGATGCCGTTCATAGAGAAGATCAAGGCTGTGAAGGATAGGCGAGGACTTGTTGAAGCTGTAGCCGATATGCATTCAGCCTCTGATTACCCGTTCTTCAATACCTATGTTTCCGCAGACCTGATGGACAATGCGAACCAGATCCTCTATATCATGCAGTCAGGACTCGGAATGGGAGACCGAGACTATTATGTGGATACCGCAAATGCTGAGCTAAAGGCCGGATACAAGGCATACCTGGAGAAGATATTCTCTCTGTCAGGCTATGATGATCCTGCAAAGGCGGCTTCCGATGCTCTTGCTGTGGAAGATGCCCTCGCTGCTGCCTCCTGGTCAAGTGTAGAACTTAGGGACATCCCGAAGATGTATAATCCTCTTTCTACGGCAGAGCTTGTGAAACAATATCCTGATATGGACTTTTCCGTGTATTTCAGGGCTCTGGGTATTGATGACCAGGATAAGCTTATCGTAGGTCAGCCATCCTATTTCAAGGCTCTGGATTCCCTGTTCGCTTCAGCAGATATCGAGATGCTCAAGAACTATGTCGCAGGACAGCTCATCTCTGGTGCCTGTGCATCTCTAGGAGACGATTACTATGCGGCTTCATTTGACTTCTTCCAGAAGCAGATGGCCGGTGTACAGCAGCAGAAACCACGTTGGAAGAGAGCTATGGCGGTTCCGAACAACCTCCTTTCTGAGGCTGTCGGCAAGATGTATGTCGCCAAGTATTTCTCTCCTGAACAGAAGGAAAGGGTGCTGAAGATGGTCGAGAACATACGTACTGCCCTCGGTGAGCACGTGGATTCACTTGACTGGATGAGTGATTCCACGAAGATCAAGGCTCATGAGAAGCTCAATTCATTTATTGTCAAGATTGGTTATCCTGACAAATGGAAGGATTATTCAACACTTATCATCAATCCGTCGCTGAGTTACTACGAGAATATCAGAAATACATCCAAATGGTATGTGGCAGACAATTTCTCAAAGCTCGGCAAGCCTGTTGACAAGACTGAATGGCAGATGAGTCCTCAGACAGTGAATGCTTATTATAATCCTACCACAAATGAGATATGTTTCCCGGCAGCTATACTTCAGCCTCCGTTCTATAATCCTGAAGCAGATGATGCTGTGAACTATGGCGGTATCGGTGTCGTGATAAGTCATGAGATGACGCATGGCTTCGATGACCAGGGACGAAACTTCGACAAGGACGGAAATATGGTCAACTGGTGGACAGAAGCTGATGCCGAGGCCTTCAAGGCGAAGACTGCAGTGCTCGTAAAGCAGTTTGACGAGGTTGAAGTACTTCCTGGACTCAATGCCAACGGAGCGCTTTCACTCGGTGAGAACATTGCTGACCAGGGCGGTCTCCGTATCGCTTACACTGCCATGGAGAACTCTTTCGGCGGAAACCGTCCGGATCCTATCGACGGCTTCACCCCGGAGCAGAGGTTCTATATCTCATATGCTACTCTCTGGGCCCAGAACATTACCGATGAGGAAAAGGCAAGGCTTACCAAGCTGGATGTGCATTCACTCGGTGAAAACAGGGTGAACGTCACACTCCGCAATCTCGATACATTCTTCGAAGCCTTCGGTATCAAGGAAGGTGATCCGATGTACAGACCGGCCAGCGAAAGGGTAGTAATCTGGTAGTCATCCTATGTGATGGATGTTTCGCTTTTTATAGCAAGAAAATTAAGGTTCAGGGGCAGGATTGCAACAGTTTCGATTGCGGTTAGCTTCCTGATAATGATAATCGCCGTTGCGATTTCGTCCGGTTTCCGGCACGAGATACGCAACGGCATTTCTTATCTGTCTGGAGATATACAGCTTACATCTTCTGATATGAACTGGACAGGTGAATCCTCTCCGATTGAGCGTCATCCTTCATATTTTGACAGGCTTATGGCCATTCCGGGGGTGACAGGAATTGAACCGTATGTCTATCGGGCAGGGATTCTCAAGGCTGGAGACAACATACATGGTGTCATGCTGAAGGGAACAGCCGCCGACTCTACTCTTTCCGGGCTCGGGATATCAGTGCCGGTGAGGATGGCCTCTTATCTAGGTCTTGCAGAAGGTGACGACGTCCTGATATATTTTGTGGGAGACAAAGTCAAAGTCAGGAAATTCAATATACGTTCCCTTTACGACAGCATAATCGATTCTGATGACAATCTTCTGATCTATGCATCCATAGATGATCTGCAGAGGGTAAACGGCTGGGGCAGGGACAGTGTCTCGGCTCTGGAGATAAGTCTGGCACCGTCCTGCAGGTCTGTCGGAGAGATTGCCGATGCGTCGATGGAAGCCGGTACTGTTGCCTTGGCATTTGCCGGTGAGAATGAAGCATCTGTGATAGCTTCATCTTCCATAGACAGGTATCCGCAGCTGTATGACTGGCTTAATCTCATTGATTCCAATGTATTTTTCATACTTGTCCTGATGACGATAGTCGCCGGCTTCAATATGATTTCAGGACTTCTCATAATGCTTTTTGAGAATATCCCTATGATAGGGACTCTGAAGTCCTTGGGAATGAAGGACAGGACTATCGCAAGGATATTCCTCAGGGCGTCATCTTCGCTTGTGCTGAAGGGAATGGCCGCAGGGAATCTGCTTGCCCTGGCGTTCTGTGGGCTGCAGTCGGCGACCCATGTGCTGAAGCTTGATCCGGAAAATTATTTCGTGTCATTTGTCCCGGTGCACATAGATCTGGCAGGAATAATTGCTGCTGACATCATTTCCTATGCAGTGATCATGATACTTCTTCTGGTGCCTGCCCTGTTCATCTCCGGAGTCGATCCCGCAAAGACAATGAGGGTCGGCTAGGCCGGACAGATCCGGCAGAATACCGAATAGTGCTCCAGGACATTGTCGACATATTTCACGGTCTCTTTCCCGTTGAATTTGCCGAATTTAAGTCCTGATGATCTTATCAGCTCTTCATCGCTCATTTCCGGAATTGCCTTTACAATCTCATCCCATCTGGTATTGTCCAGGTTCTGGAACTGTGCGAATTTCCTGCAGTCTTCGATCCGGCCTTCGCCTGCATTATATGCCGCAAGCACAAACTTGATCTGTTCTTCCGGGCTTATGTCAGAGTTCCTGAACATCCTCTGGAGTCTGATCAGATGCTGCGTTCCGGCCTTTATGTTCTGCTCAGGGTCCAGCAGGTCCGATATTTCATAGTGTTCAGCAGTAGAAGGCATCACCTGCATGAGTCCAGATGCCCCTCTTGATGATGAAGTATTTATCGAGAATCTGGATTCCTGGTAGATGACAGCGGCAAGCATCCTCCAGTCCCATCCCATGGAAGCTGCATATTTTTTTATCAGATTGTCGTAAGGGCTGATATGTCTGGATACAATGCCTTTCTCAGCTTTCGTATACGGATTGCATGTCTTCCTGAATCTTGAGTCCAGTATACGGTATTCTTCTGAATTCATGAAATGGCTTATCCAGAGGTTTACTTCACGTATATGTGAAAGTGTACCGGATCTTAGTGCCCATACAGTCCCGTCCATTTCTCTGGAAAAAGAAATTCCGGACATCACTGTATCCTTGTATGGAAGAATGACTATATCCACAGCTCCGTTTCTGAGGGAGTCTATATAGTCGGTCTTTCCGGCAGGAACAACCGATATGCTGCAGTTGTCTGCATCTGCAAATCTGTTCAGGATCTCATAGCATAATCCTGATTCCAGGTTTCTGGAGAACATGTCGTCATCAAGCGCAAGTGCACATCTGACGGTATCTCCAGCAAAAGTACCGCTCGTATCCACCGCATCTACCACTATGATCCGCTGGTAGAATGTCGACAGGCAGAATACGGCGAGTGTAGCTGTGATATATTTCAATATCACGTTCCTTGTCTGTTTTCCTCTCACGAGGATCTTCTTTTCACTACTAACCTTTTCTTTTCTTAAACTAACCATAATATCAATATTTATCGCATGACAGCAGCATTGGACGCAGTCCTAGCTCCTGATACGCCTGAGACTCCGAATCCGGATCCAGACGCGGACCGCCCTCCGTCACCCGACGTTGTCGATCCTCCTATGCTTGAATTTTTCTTTGACATGACGTAGAAAGGCCAGAATATACCGAACTTGATGGACCTCTGCGGCCTTATGTAACCGTCTGCACTGAAATAGTCGACGGCATTGTCCGGCCAGCCCATCCCAAGGTTTACGGCCTTCACGAAGATGCATGCACGTTTCCACTGGATATTGACGAAGACATCTATATAAGGGCTGTTGCCGTAGAGCTCGTCATTCTGGTTGTGGAAGAGCCCGGTATCCGGACTGTAGGAAGGGGCATGCCATTTTGTCGTGAATGTCGCATTCGCACCTATCTGCATCTGCATCACGTTCTTCACAACATTGAACTGGAAATAGTACCTCAAATTGAGTGCCAGCATAGGCAAAGGCAGTACATCCTGGTTTGACGACATCTGGAAGAGTGCCATATTGTCAAAATGGAACTTCCATAGCCTGAAGTTCTTCATGGCGTGGACTGTCATCACACTCATCGGAGTGCTGTTCTGGCGTGCTATCCCGAGATTGTCGTAATATATGTTGTTGCTTAGAAGCGAATATCCGAATCCTGCATTGAGCTTCCACCTAGGTATGTCCAGGGCTGCCTGTACCTTCGTGACCGATATCTTGCCGAAGTCGTTGTCCCACCAGTGGTGGTTGGTATGCATGTGCTGCTGGTAATAGTCCGGTTCCCTGAGAGACGTCTCGAAATGGCCTTTGAGGGAAAGCGGACTGTTGCGGTCTCTTCTGAATGGATAGAAGTTGACTGACAGATTGGCATTTATGAAGAAATCATTGAGCTCAGCCCCAAGGAAGGTGTATCTTCCCATGGCATCCCAGTCAAGATATTTCTTGTATTGTCCCTGTGCTCCTGCATAAAGATATACGGAGTTGCGTACTACGTTCCTTCCTTTCCTGAGGAAGTCGTCTGTCGCCGTGACGTCATAGTAGTTGAGCAGTTTGTCTCCCAGACCTACATCAAGTTTGGAGACTATTGCATTGTCCGACCAAGGCTGAAGCCTGAGGTAGAGCCTGTTGTCGAACTTCATGACGCGCAGTGAATCTGCCGAGGCTGACGGGTTTAGGTAGAAACGGTTGTCATAGAAATTCCTGCCGGCCTCGTCTGTGGTCCCGATCTTGTCAGTATAGTATTTGGTGAATGCGGTGTATTCTGAGCTGTGTCCTATGAATGCAGTGGTAATGGAATTGTCTATGGAGTCCGCAAGCGTCGATTTCTCCAGCAGTTCTGCAGCTGCCTTGTCTTCCTCCATCTGCAGGAAATCGGCTATCGCAGTGCTTTCCCCGGTCGCGAATATGCTGTCCCTGCGGGCCTGCATAGCCTTCTGTTCCTTTCTCTTTCCTTTACCGATGTTGTATATGAAGTCAAACGGTATCCTGTACGACTGGTCGAGGAAGACGGTATTCTTCTTGATCTTGTTCCTCGCGCTTGTCAGATGTACATCGATTTCTCTTGCATCCACTGTGGTGTCACGGATCCACATGTTGTCCACAATACCACCGTTTTCCCCTCTGTCCACCTTGTTGTATATGTATCCTGCATGCATCAGATACCTTTTCCCGAGGTAGTTCGTGGACGCGACAAACGTCCTGTTGTCGGTATCTTCGTTCTGGAGCATGCCGTTTGATCCGTACCTGTGGTATTCGAGTGTGAGATTCAGGGACGGAAGAATGTTCTGGGTTGTCAGGATCTTTATGTTTGTCTCCTCCTTTTCGGAGTTGGCGAACAATGTGCCCCAGTATGCCAGCTCAGTGTACGGGGTCTTCGTATTGAACATCGGAAGATTCTCCGGAGAATAGTTGTAGGCCCTGTACGGAGTGTAGAATATGGCGTTTTCCTCCTGTTCCCTCTTGAAGAAATTGTACGACTCGACAGGAGATCCCACTACGCCCAGATATGTCGCGTTTACATCCGTCTTGAAAAACGGATAGTCATTGAAGTGATAGTTGTATGAAGTGTCCTGAGGCTGGAGGGTAATATTGTTGAAATATCTGTCATGTGTCCACATGATCAGCCTCTTGTATTGCATTGAATCCGGGACTGCGTATGTTTCCAGGATACGTGGTGTCGCAGATATGACGCTGTCCTTGTATGCTCTTATGCTGTCCTTTGCGTTGAGGATGCTGTCTGCCCTCGCCATGAGCTTCGGAAGTTCAAGCTGGGCAAGGTATTTTTTCCGTTCCTTCCTTGAAAGGGAGTTGAACCATGCGATAGAGTCCCTGTAGGCTGTCTCAGACGAGTCCTTGAATATCAGAGAGTCCAGCATGTGCAGCGCAATGGAGTCCCCGGCGGCTCTTAGTGAATCCCTTGTGCCGGCTCTTGTAAGAGAGTCCTTAAGCTCGACATAGTAGCGGTATCTGAGCGGATCCGTGTCCTTGAGTGAATCAGGGGCAATTATCGTATCTCTAGCGGTAAGAGCCGGAACTGAATCCGTCATGACAGAATCCGTCTGAGCAGAACCGGTCAGCAATGAATCGGTCAGCAATGAATCTGTCAGAATATCCGGTCCGGAAAGGAAAAAAGCTGAATCGCTGCTTCCGTCGGACGGAGCTGTTCTGTCGGAAGAGTCTGAAAGAAGCTCAGTCCTGATGCTGTCACCGGAACGGGAAAAACCGGAAGAGACTGCTGCCCTCCCGGCGTCTATCCCGAAAGACTGGACTGCCGCAGCTCCGACAAGCACGGCCGGAATCCATATTTTGGATACAACGCTTCCCATAAGAACCTGCAAAGTTAGATATAAATTATCTTATTTCAAAATGACGGCCGTTCAGGCTCTTATGTACAGTGTTCCGCAGAGTGTCCGTCCTCTGCGCAGCATGTCTTTTTCTATTCTACGGATATGCCTTCAGAAGCCATTTCAGCGAGGGCTTTCCTGTGGCCTTGTGCATCTACCCAGGCAAGGGCCGGAGATATCAGATGTACTTTCATCCCGGCTTTGAGCAGGTCTTCGCATGTGCTTCTGACACAGAATTCTGTAGCTATGCCGCATACATATGCATCTGTGGTGTCGAGGAGTCCCATGATGTCACCGAGAGATTGTCCGGCTGCATTGGTGGCTTCAAATCCTGAATATTGCTCATGAGCCGGATCGTTTCCTTTGAAGAAAGTCAGCCCGTCCTGGACATACGGGAGAAGTTTCTCGTGGATCTGTCCTCCGCGGGTACCCTGGATGCAGTGAGGAGGCCATGTGCCTCCGTTTTCCTTGAATGAGCAATGGTCTGCCGGATGATGGTCGCAGACAAACAGTATAGGGAAAGTGTCAAGGATTTCTTCGTTCCCGTCCCCTTCCTGTCCCGAGGTCATCTTGTCTATGAACCTGACTGTCTCATCTACTGCATTTTCTGCATTCTGGCAGGCAAGTGTCCCGTCGATGAAGTCATAGAGCATGTCTACGACAACCAGTGCTGGATTTTTCATCATCTGATATTGAATTCGTTGATTTCTTTTGTGATCCGGTTGATGATTTCCATCTTCAGGTCATAGAGGGAGTCGGATATGTCCACCTTGTAATAGTGCGGATTGATAAGCCTTCTCTCACTCGGACTGAAGTGTCTGAGGGTGTTGTCGTAGTAAGCCTTCTTCTCCATCAGGCTGTGGACAGGTACGCATCGTTCTCCTCCTGATATCACCATCTGTTGCAGAGGCTTGCTGGTGTATTCACCTGATTCGAAGGTCTTGAACTTGTATCGGTCATTCTCATCGTAGATGGTGAAGGTCTCGCCGGCCTCGATCTTTTCGGAAAGTTCATCTCCTCTGAGGCAAGTGACATCCGCCTTGTATATCTCACCCTTCTCCGGATCGTTCTTTGTAAGCCTGTAGGTTATCTGGAATCCCGGGTTGATGAGCTTGGCCTTGTCTTCGGAGCGTTTGAGCACAGGCTGGTCATCTATCTGTACTAGCTTGTAGACATTGCCGAAGCAAGGATTTGCCTTGCTTGTCGCGATTGCATCTCCGACTCCATATGAATCTATGCATGCTCCCTGCCTTTCGAGGTCAGATATCAGGTATTCGTCAAGTGAATTGGTGGCGAATATCCGGCAGTTCCGATAGCCGTTCTCATCGAGGATACGGCGGCATTCGCAAGAAAGGTAGGCAAGGTCTCCGCTGTCCAGCCTTATGCCGTATCCATACTGGTATGAGTCGTCAATGCCGTTTGCCTTGAAGGCTCTCATTGCGTTGAGGATGCCGCAGCGTAGCGAGTCATACGTGTCGATCAGAAGAATCAGGTTCTCACCCATGTGGGTCTTTATATAGGAGTCGAATGCATGGTATTCGCCTTCTACAGTGCAGCCGAATGAAGTGACGAAGCTATGGGCCATCGTGCCGGTGGAGCCGCACCCGAACATGACACCTGTCAGGATGTTTGAGGTGTTGCTGCATCCGGCTATTATCGCAGCCTTTGCTCCGTAGGTCGCAGCCCATGGCCCGTGTGCCCTTCTGGAGCCGAATTCACTTACCGGCCTGTTCGTGGCACGGCATACACGTGACGCCTTGGTGGCCACTGCCATCTGGTGGTTCATTATGCAGAGCATAGGTGTCTCCAGTACCTGTGCCTCGATCATCGGGCCTTCAACTATTATGACAGGCTGTGACGGAAAAGCTATCTCGCCTTCTCTCATGGCGTAGACGTTGCCCGTGAATTTCATAGTGGAGAGGTACTTCCTGAATTCGGCATATTCCGGTCCCGGAAGGAACTTCTCATAGAAGTCAGCCGGCATCTTGCCGAGGGCTCCAATCATTTCAATCACTTCATCTACGCCGCTCACGACTGCCCAGTTGTTGTTTTCCGGGGCCTTGCGGTAGAAAAGATTGAAGATCGCTGTCTTGTCCTTCATGCCGCAGTCATAGAAAGACTTTCCCATCGTGTACTGGTACTTGTCAGAGCAATATGCTATATTCATCATAGATACAACTCACTATATTTGTGCAAATGTACTCTTTTTTGAAATAAGTTTTTGGTATTTTTGTCTTTTTATGATAAGAAATCAATTCTGATGCAACTAGAAGATCTATTTGAAAGATATACAGGTATACGTCCTGAGTCCTCTCAGCTGCTTGCCGGATCCGGGAGCAACCGCAGGTACTTCCGCCTTTCTGGCGGGGGACTCTCACTCATTGGAGCGGAAGGCACTTCGTCCGAAGAGAACGGCACATTCATCTATCTGGCTTCCCATTTCAGGAAAAAAGGAATCAGTGTCCCGGAGGTCTATGCTGTAAGCGATGACGGGATGGAATACCTCCAGGAGGATCTCGGTGACCTGTCTCTCTTTGATGCCGTATCCCATGGAAGGGAATCCGGCAGATATTCCGATGAAGAACGTTCCTTGCTGCTCAATGCCATATCCTTTCTTCCTGACATACAGTTCCGGGGAGCGGAAGGACTGGATTTCAGCAGGTGTACACCGGAGCCTGAGTTCAACCGCAGGCTTGTGATGGCTGACCTCAACTATTTCAAGTACTGCTTCCTCAAGACCACAGGCCTGGAATTCAATGAAGCATCTCTTGAAAAGGATTTCGAGTCTCTGGCTTCATCATTGCTTTCCGAAGGCTTTTCTTCATTCATGTACCGTGATTTCCAGGCCCGTAACGTGATGCTTAAGGACGGCGTCCCGTATTTCATAGATTTCCAGGGAGGACGCAAAGGACCTGGATATTATGATGTCGCTTCGTTTGTATGGCAGGCCAGGGCAGGATATCCTGATGATTTCCGTCAGGAACTTGTCGATGCCTATGTAGATGCCCTGACGCGATATGTCAAGGTGGACAGAAGACTTTTTGATGACAAGCTCATGCTGTTTGTCCTTTTCCGTACTCTTCAGGTCCTGGGAGCCTATGGCTACAGGGGAAATTTCGAGAGGAAGGAACATTTCCTCAAGAGCATACCTTTTGCTGTGGCGAATCTGCGCACTGTCGTTGACCATGTACCTGCAGATTGTCAGTATCTTGCTGCACTTCTGAAGGATCTGGTCCAGCTGCCTCGGTTTTCCTTGACACAGCCGTCCGGGAGACATCCATGGCCATGTGCAGAGTCACTTGAGGTGCTTGTCACCAGTTTTTCTTTCAAAAAAGGTATTCCGGACGATCCCTCCGGCAACGGAGGCGGCTATGTCTTTGACTGCAGGGCTCTGCCTAATCCAGGGAAGATAGAGTTTTACCGCAGCTACACCGGAATGGACAAGGAGGTCGTGGACTTCTTCAGTGACAAGCCTCAGGTCCCTGATTTCCTTTCCTCAGCATATCGTCTGGCCGATGCTCATTTAGAGCGTTTCCTGGAAAGGGGATTTACTCATATGATGATATCTTTCGGCTGCACCGGAGGGCAGCACCGCTCTGTCTACTGTGCTGAGAAGATGGCTTTGCATCTGAAGGAGAAATACGGGGTGAAAGTGAGGCTCCTGCACCGTGAGCAGGACGTTTGTAAAGAACTCTGAAACATGAAGGCAATGATATTCGCAGCCGGTCTCGGGACCAGGCTCAAGCCTTTGACAGATACCATGCCAAAGGCTCTTGTTCCGCTATGCGGGAAACCTCTCATATATCATGTCATGAGGAAGCTTGTCTCTTCAGGCTTCGATGAGATTGTGGTCAATGTACATCATTTTGCGGACATGATAGAAGATTACCTGTGGTCTGTGCAAGGGCTGGGCGCAAAAGTCAGCATTTCCGATGAACGTGACATGCTCAGGGAGACAGGCGGCGGTATCATGCACGCAAGAAAGTTCCTTGAGGCTACGCCTGGCGGTTTCCTGGTCCATAATGTCGACATCATCTCGGATCTTGACCTTCGCGGCTTCGTCTCACAGTGCAGTCCGGATGCACTGGCTACACTTCTTGTAAGTGAGAGAAAGACTTCCAGGTATCTGCTCTTCGACAGTCAGATGAGACTTGTCGGCTGGACGAACATATCCACAGGAGAAGTCCGGACTCCATATCCTGATCTTGATGTGGCGGCCTGCCGCCGTCTGGCATTCTCCGGTATACACTATATGTCCACAGGAATATTCAGCGCAATGGAAGATGTCCTCGGCAATGGCACCGGAGCCTTTCCGGAGTGCTTCCCGATAATGGATTTCTACCTGAAGGCTTCCGCTGCCTATCCGATATACGGGATAGAAGCAAAAGGACTGCATCTTGTCGATGTAGGCAAGATGCAGTCCCTGCATGAAGCGGAAACCCTGTGTTCAGGTTTCCTTATATGATCCGGCATCGCTTATCCTATCATCTCCTGTTGTTGAGCATATCTTCAGCCTCTAAAGCATCGATGTTGCCTCTTTCGGAAGACATAGGTATGTTCTTCCACAATATGTCCACGAACAGCACGATGATCACAAGGCAGCATGCCAGAAGTGCGATGTACTGCCATGTGTCCATGACCTGGTAGAAGAAGTCGACATCCTTGAAGCTGTCCAGCTGTCCGGTTATTACAGCAAATGTGTTGTTGGCACAGTGCATCAGCATGGTGATCTTGAGCGACCCTGTCTTGTAGTAGACATAGGCGAAGAGCATCCCCAGGACAAAAGCGGGGAGTGCCTGCCAAGGGTTGAGATGGATAAGCGCGAAGCAGAACGCGGAGATAACCATAGCCGCTACAGGGTTGATTCTCTGAAGCAAGCCTCTGAGTATCATTCCCCGGCATAGCCATTCTTCAAAGAAAGGTGCAAGTACTGATACTGAAAGCAGAGATACCCATACCGGGCTGTCTGATACTAGGTTCTCAAAGATTTCTGCAAGCTCTTCCGGCATAGGCGGCATAGCGGCGTTCACAGGATCCATGAGAACTGAGGCTGCGATTGTGACTACAATGGCCATGACAGCGGTCTTCCATCCTCCCAGCCTGCCGAAATTGCTGCTGTCAAGGGCATATCCGGTGTCAAAGAGTTCATTGCGCCTGCTCATGTATGAAGCATAGACCATGGCCGGAATGAACATCACCGGGTATGCTATCAGCATGCCGTATGTGCCGGCGGTCTGCTGGTCAGTCAGTATGGTGATTAAAGATGTGACTGCGCTTCCTATGAGGCTGCCTGCCAGAAGCAGCAATATCAGACCTATTGTTCCTCCTATTCCCGGGATGTACCATGAATAGGAGGAGAAAAGGTCATAGGATCTGGTCCTTGTCTTGCGGAAAAAAGACATTGTCTCTTATATTATGATCAATACAATGGTGAAGGGTAGATGCCCTTGTCAGCGAATTCCTTGAATTTGGCTACGACTCCAGGCCTGTCTTCCTTGAATGTGACACCGAACCAGTGTGAAGGCGTAGAGAGAAGCTCTGTCTTCGCTGAGCCGTCCTTGATCATGCAGTCAATGGCATAAGGGATGTAGAATTCAGCCTTGAGCTCATTGGCATTCTTTGTTATGAAGTCCTTGAAGATTGCTTCGCTCTTTTCGAAATAATCAGGCGTAAAGCCCCACATGTTCATGGATGTCAATGCTTTGCCGTCCAGAAGAACTTTTTCGCCCTTGCTGTTGTCACCATAGATGTTGCCGTCTTCAGCTCTGGCGATATTGTGGTGCTCTTCTACGTGTGAGAGTATATGGCTGCTGTCAGCTGTGCAGATGCCTCTGGATACTCCGCCTGATTCTGAAAGCGTATGGTCAAGTTCAAATCCTACCATGCAGTATTCACCGGTAGTGTTCTCGTGTTTCCTGAGCCAGTCTGCGATGACGCTGAAAGATTCCTTTCCATAGTAGTCGTCTCCGTTGATGACTGCGAAAGGCTCCTTGATCACGTCCTTTGCCATCAGCACGGCATGGGCTGTGCCCCATGGCTTCTGTCTCTCAGGGTTGTAGGTCACTCCTGCCGGTATCTTGTCAAGCTCCTGGGTCACGAACTCGAACTTGAGAGGTGTCCCGTCCGTGCAGCATTCATGGCTGTATTTCTTGGCTACCAGCTCTTCAAACTGGGCCTTGAAGTTTTCTCTGACTATGTACACTACCTTCCCGAAGCCGGCGTGTACGGCGTCATAGATGGAATAGTCGATTATCGTCTCTCCGTTCGGACCGAGTCCGTCCATCTGCTTGAGTCCGCCATAACGGCTGCCCATACCGGCAGCCAGGACAAGTAAAGTTGGTTTCATGTCGTATTGTTTTAAATAAGTTTTCAATATTATATGCTGGGCCGCTAAAGTTGGTCCGATAAATTGTCCTGCATGTCAAATATCTTCCAAAAATAATTATTTTTGCACAAACGATAAGAACAATTCAATACAAATTGGGCAGGCTTAAGGAAATATTCAACGGCAGACACGGCGCATTCCTGAAATTCGTCGTGTGGACTACTGCATTATTTGTACTGATGATGGTTTTCTGGCCCGGCAACAATGTCATCCATTGGATAAAGGCTGCAGTCCAGATCCACCGGCAGGAAAAGGAGATCATGGAATACAAGATGGAGATCCGCCGTATGGACGACCGTATCAGGATGCTGACCTCAGACCGTGATACATTGGAAAAATTCGCCAGGGAGCAATTCAATTTTGCTGAGCCTGGCGATGATGTCTACGTCATTGAGGAGTGATCCTTCCCTCGGGTTTAGTCTTTTTATGGCAGCCCGATTTCAGGCTATCCTTTCCGGATGTTCTCAGAATCCGGTGTATGTCATAGGGGTGATAGCCCTGAGTTCCTCTTTTACTTTCTCGCTTACGTCAAGAGTCTCAATGAAATCGGCTATCGTCTTGTGGGTGATGGCTTCCCCTGTCCTGGTAAGTGCCTTGAGGGTCTCGTAAGGATTAGGATAGCTTTCCCTGCGGAGAATCGTCTGGATGGCTTCTGCTACCACAGCCCAGTTCCTTTCAAGGTCGGCTCTTATCGCCAGTTCGTTGAGGATCAGCTTGCCCAGTCCTTTCTTGAGTGAGTTGAGAGCAATCATCGTGTGGGCAATAGGCACACCTACGTTCCTGAGGACTGTAGAGTCCGTAAGGTCTCTCTGGAGTCTTGATATAGGAAGCTTCATGGACAGGTGAGTGAAGATGGCATCAGCCATTCCCAGGTTGCCTTCAGCGTTCTCAAAGTCGATAGGATTGACCTTGTGCGGCATCGCAGAAGATCCGACCTCATTCTTGTTCACCTTCTGGTGGAAATATTCCATTGATATATATGTCCAGATGTCACGGCAGAAATCAATCAGAATCGTATTGATGCGCCTTATGTTGTCAAATATGGCCGCAAGGTTGTCGTAATGCTCGATCTGGGTTGTCGGGAAAGACCTCTTGAGCCCGAGCGAGGCTACGAACCTGTCTCCGAAACCGATCCAGTCAATGTCCGGAAAGGCTACCTTGTGGGCGTTCATGTTGCCTGTGGCACCTCCGAACTTGGCAGGATAGGAGAGTGTGTCCAGCTGGCGCAGCTGCTCTTCGAGCCTTACCTGGAACACCTTGAATTCCTTGCCTACACGAGTAGGGGAGGCCGGTTGTCCGTGTGTCTTTGCCAGCATCGGGATGTCTTTCCACTGCTCGGACATCTGTCTTATAGTACTGAGGACTTCATTCATCAGAGGAAGGTAAGCCTCGTGGACAGCTTCCTTGAGGG
The DNA here is from genome assembly GCA_017694785.1 of Candidatus Cryptobacteroides intestinigallinarum. GTDB lineage: Bacteria > Bacteroidota > Bacteroidia > Bacteroidales > UBA932 > Cryptobacteroides > Cryptobacteroides intestinigallinarum. The sequence goes on along the minus strand of JADIMK010000008.1, from coordinate 31,181 downwards.
AAAGAGGTACGGAGGTGTTGTTGATATCCTGGGAAGTGAGTCCGAAATGCACGAACTCGCCCCATTTTAGGATGTCCATCTCCTTGAACCTTTCCTTTATATAATATTCTACCGCCTTGACGTCATGGTTTGTCACCTTTTCTATCTCCTTTACCCTTTCAGCCTGGTCTGGTGTGAGGTTCCTGTAGATGTCCCTCAGGGCTTCAAATCTGCTGTGGTCAAAGTCGGCCAGCTGCGGAAGAGGTATTTCGCAAAGTGCGATGAAATATTCGATCTCAACCCTTATCCTGTAGCGGATCAGGGCATATTCGCTGAAATAATTCCTCAGAACCTCTGTCTGGCGGGCATACCTGCCGTCGATCGGAGATACTGCCAAAAGTGCGTGATTGTCCATATATGCGGTTTATTTAGTCTTTCAGAGTTACTCTGGCCTGCAAAGATATTCAGAACTTGTGACAAATCCGTCTGTTCATCCGGAAATTTTCCTCAGCATCCTCCATGAGACAGTCGTCCTCACGGCTTCTGCCACGTCATGCACCCGGAGGATGTCGGCCCCGTTCTCCAGGGCTGCGAAATGCAGTACCTGTGTCTGAGGCAGGGCCTCTTCCGGTGTGATTCCGAAAAGTCTGTAGACCATGCTTTTCCGTGACACTCCTACAAGTATCCTTCTGCCAAGGGCAGAAAACTTCCTGAGCTCCCTGAGCATCTGCCAGTTCTGCTCCACGGTCTTCGCAAAGCCGAAGCCGGGGTCAAGTATCCAGTCCTGTATGCCGGCTTTCTCTGCCCGGTCAGCGAAACTTCTGAAATAGCTTATTACTTCTTCTGTCACATCACTGTAGTCGCAGAGCCCCTGCATGGTGGCGGGATTCCCTCTCTTGTGCATGGCAATATATGTGAGCCCCAGCTCTGCCACGGCAGGAAGCATGAGGGGATCATCTTCCCCTGCGGAAATGTCATTCACGATGAAGTCTCCTATCAGATCGTATGTCTTCCGGACCACAGAGCTCCAGTAGGTGTCGACAGATATCCTGGCATCAGGGTATTCCTTTCTGACGGCATCCAGGACGGGAGAGAGTCTTCTCCATTCCTCATCCGCACCTATTCCTTCTGATCCAGGCCTTGTGGAGCATGCCCCTAGGTCTATGATGTCAGCTCCTTCTGAAAGCATTGTCCCTATCCTGCCGAGAGTCCTGCTGATGTCAGGCTTTCCGTCACGGCCGAGACATCTGCTTTCGGCATAGTACGAGTCGTCCGTCAGATTGACGATCCCCATTATATGTATTTTCCTGTCTTCCATGATCCGGTCGTTTTTCTGCATCTGACCTTCAGATGCCGCTTATGCTTGCTTTCCTCTTCTGCTTGCCTACAGTTTGTGCTTGCCTGAGGGGACATCCTACAGGTGCAGATATTCTTTCAGCGTCTTTACATATTCATCCAGAGCCTTACGCCCTTTGCCTGTGAGGGAGCATGTTGTCCTTGGCTTCTTGCCTACTATCTCTTTCCTCACTGAAATATATCCTGCCTCGGAAAGTTTCTCTATCTGGACGCTGAGGTTCATAATTTATATAAACAAGTTTATTTTATAAACTATATATAAATTGTCTGTCACGACTAAGCTGAAATGTCCGGAACAATCTGTCAGGCAGGGGTATAGGATCAGAGTTTCTTCAGGACCCTGCAGGGGTTGCCTGCAGCTACCGTCCCTGATGGGATGTCTTTTGTGACGACACTGCCGGCTCCGATGACGCAGTTGTCCCCGATAGTCACGCCAGGGAGGACACATACGTTTCCTCCGAACCAGACGTTGTTGCCGACATGGATCGGCAGGGCATATTCAAGGCCTTTGTTGCGGGTCTCCGCGTCAAGCGGATGTCCTGCGGTATAGAATCCGCATCCCGGCCCTATGAAGACATTGTCCCCGAACGTGACCTTTGCTCCGTCCAGTATGGTGCAGTTGAAATTGCTGAAGAAATTTTCTCCGATCTCGATGTTGTAGCCGTAGTCGCAGTAGAAAGGGGAGCGGATCTCGAAGTTTTCCCCTGTCTTTCCAAGCAGGGCTTTTATCATATCTTTTCTCTTCTGGCGCGAAGTCGGCGGTTCGGAGTTCAGCAGGAAGCATCTGTGTGCACCTTCAGCCATTTCCTCAAGGAGGACAGGGTCTCCGGCGGCATCATAGAGCATTCCTGCAGCTGCTTTTTCTTTTTCAGTCATTTCAATCAGATTTATGATACAGACTTCAGATCATATTGAAGGCAGATATCCCTTCGGGTTCTGATGATAGTCTTATGGTGCGAAATTAATTAAAATGCTTCACCCGGACTTGCTTTTCGGAAAAATATCATTAAATTCATCACTTGAATGTGGAATCCGCTTCAAAAGCAGAGTACACGGTATCAGTTCAAGATGTGGTGTCTGGACATAAATTTTAGTATTGTATCATGGCAATTATCAATTGTAAGGAATGTGGCGGGCAGATGTCTGATTCTGCATCATTCTGCCCTCATTGCGGTGCCCCTGTGGCAAAGGATGTATTCTGTCCTGAATGCGGGACAAAGGTTCCTGCTGACGCAAGATTCTGCCCCCAGTGCGGAAAAAATCTTTCGCAGGAGTATCCTGTCGGCTTTTATGCTAAAGACAAGACTATAGCAGGCATCTTCGCCATATTGCTAGGCTCGCTTGGCATACATTATTTCTATCTCGGGAAGATTACGGCCGGGATCCTGACTATAATCCTTTCGGTCTGCACATGCGGTATCTGGTCTCTGCTCATGTTCATCCAGGGCATAATGATGCTTGTGATGTCCGACAGGGAGTTCCAGGAGAAGTATGTGGACAATGACCGGACCCTGCCTCTGTTCTGATCCTCTCACGTATATATATCAGATAAACCAAAGGAATCGTATCATGTTCTGTAGAAATTGCGGTGCCGAAGTTCCGGACAACTCAAGGTTCTGTCCGAAATGCGGAAACAGTCTTTCGGAATCTCCGGTCTATTCTGCTCCTTCAGCAAAACAGGCGCAGGGGGTGCGCCCGCCGACATATCTTGTACTTTCAGTGATTGTCACAATTTTCTGCTGCCTGATCTTCGGAATAATCGGTATAGTATATGGCTCCAAGGTCGATCCGGCATGGAATGCCGGCTTGTATGACGAGGCCAGGGAATATTCCAGGAAGGCAAGGAACTGGTGTTTGCTGGGATTGCTGTTGAACATAATCCTCTGGATATTGTATGTCATCCTCGTTATGGCAGGCTTGTTTTCCTGGGCATCGTTCTGGGACAACAGCTATCTTTATACAGCATGCCTGTTCTGAGGCGGCATATTGCCTCAAGGCTTATGGTCATCGCGGTACTGGCGGTGGCCTCTGCCTCCGTATTCGTATACATGAAGTTCGATCCGGCGGAGTCGGTACTCTTCCCCAGGTGCATCTTCCATGAGCTTACCGGGCTGGACTGTCCCGGATGCGGCTCGCAGCGGGCCATCCATGCTCTCCTGAACTTTGATGTGGCCGCGGCATTTGAAAGCAATGCCCTGATGGTCATCTCGATTCCATTCCTTGCTCTTCTTGTCTTCGCATGGCTCATGCGCAGCCGTATGCCACGCCTGTACAAGCGGCTGGGAAGTGCCCCGGTCATCTGGACTGTGTTCGGTATCATAATGCTCTGGTGGGTCCTGAGAAATGTATTCGGCATCTAGATGCTGCCGGCCATGGACACGGCAGAACATTTCTCTGAATAAACATGGACATGTCAGGACATTTCTCTGAATAAAGAGGAATAAAATTTCATAATGGCATCAAAAGTGCATATATTTGCACTGCGGCCGTGTAATGCTTAACTATGATTTTGGCCGTAAAACTTTTCGGGAGGGGCTGACCGTAACGGTTGGCCTCGTTTTCTGATAGACAGCAAGACAAATAAAGACAAAGAGTATGAGGAGATTGCCTGCAGAATGGGAAAGACAGGGCGGTGTACAGCTCACATGGCCCCACAGGGATACCGAGTGGTATCAGATAGACCGTGTCCTTGAGTGCTATGTGGACATTGCCCGCAATATACTCGATTTTGAACCGCTGATGATCGTCACCCGCGACATTGACGAAGCGAAGGCTGACATCGCCCAGGTCTGTGAAAGGACAGGGATGCAGCTGGACACTGATCGGATCCGTTTCTATGAGGCTCCTATTAATGACACCTGGGCAAGGGACCACGGCGGCATTTCCGTATATGGAGACGACGGTGAGAAGTATCTGTTCGATTTCGTGTTCAACGGATGGGGGCTGAAGTTCGCTTCCAACCTTGACAACCAGATCACCCGTACCATCTTCAACGAAGGTGCATTCAATGATGATGTGCTGGGAGTGGACATGCGTCCTTATGTACTTGAAGGCGGCAGCATCGACAGCGACGGCTGCGGCACCATGCTGACCACATCCTCATGCCTGTGCTCCATCAACAGGAACGAATATCTGGACCGTGATGAGATAGAGGATGAGCTTAAGGGAGCGTTCGGGCTCAGCCGTATCCTCTGGCTTGACCATGGTGAGATAATCGGAGACGACACCGACAGCCATGTGGATATCCTTGCCCGTTTCTGCACTCCGGATACAATAGCCTATACTAAGTGTGAGGATCCGTCCGATCCGAATTTTCCTGAGCTGGATGCCATGGAGAAGCAGCTGAAGACGTTCAGGACACTTGACGGACGTCCATACAGACTTGTCCCTCTACCTTTGCCTGATGCCCTTTGGCTTGATGACTACAGGCTTCCGGCTTCATATGCCAATTTCCTTATAGTCAACGGAGGAGTCCTTGTACCGGGTGCCGCTTCCCCTAAGGATGAAATCGCAAGGACAAGGCTTCAGGAAGTCTTTCCTGACAGGGAAGTGCGTGTGATTGACTGCCGTGCCCTCCTTTCAGGGCATGGATCGCTCCACTGCGTGACAATGCAGTTCCCGGAAGGATACCTCAGGGACACTGATGGTGACTCTGCCGGCAGGAACTGAAATTGCTCCCGCTGTCAGACAATAACATTACCTCGATAAATAAAATCTATCTTATAAAATGAAAATCTTGAAAGTCGGAATGGTACAGCAGTCGTGCACGACTGATATCGCAGCCAATATTGAGAAGCTTAAGAACAATATAAGGAAATGCGCTTCACAGGGAGCTCAGCTTGTCGTTCTCCAGGAGCTGCACAATTCGGTATATTTCTGCCAGAGTGAGAATGCCGCTCTCTGCGATCTCGCGGAGCCGATACCCGGCCCGTCAACCGAGACATACGGTGCCCTCGCCAAGGAGCTGGGCATCGTGATTGTGCTCTCTCTCTTTGAACGCCGCACTGCCGGCATCTACCACAACACTGCAGTGGTGATTGAAAAGGACGGTACGATAGCCGGGATATACAGGAAAATGCACATCCCTGACGATCCTTGCTATTATGAGAAATTCTATTTCACACCGGGTGACCTGGGCTTCCGTCCGATAGAGACTTCTGCCGGTACTCTGGGAGTGCTCGTATGCTGGGACCAGTGGTATCCTGAGGCTGCGAGGATAATGGCACTCAACGGAGCACAGCTGCTGATCTATCCTACTGCAATAGGCGGGGTGGGTACAGACCCTGTTGAAGAGCAGAAGATGCAGTGCGACGCATGGAAGCTTGTCCAGAGAGGCCATGCCGTGGCAAACGGTCTTCCTGTGATAACAGTCAACAGGACAGGCCACGAGGATGATCCTACCGGAAATACCATAGGCCTTGACTTCTGGGGCAATTCGTTCGCGACCGGTCCTCAGGGAGAGATCCTGGCACAGTTCGGTAAAGATGAGGAAGGCGTGAAGGTCGTGGACATAGACCTTGACAGGACTGAATATGTCCGCAGGGGCTGGCCGTTCTTCCGAGACCGCAGGATAGATGCCTATGGAGACATACTCAAGAGATACGGAAAATAGATCAATCAGTTAACCAATAAGAGACCATGACGAAAATAGGAACTACATTCACTAAGTACGGCAAGAAGGCCCTGCTGTGCGGCTCAGGCGAACTGGGCAAGGAAGTGGCCATAGAACTTCAACGCTTCGGGGTACAGGTCGTTGCAGTCGACAAATATGAAAATGCACCTGCTATGCATGTGGCACATTCACATCATGTTATTTCAATGCTTGACGGAGCCGCTCTTAAGGAAATCATAGAGGAAGAGAAGCCTGACTACATTATCCCCGAGATTGAGGCAATTGCTACTGACAAGCTTGTCGAACTGGAGAATGAAGGTTTCAATGTCATACCTACAGCCAAGGCTGCACGTCTTACGATGAACAGGGAAGGGATCCGCCGTCTGGCAGCCGAGACTCTCGGCCTGCCGACTTCACGCTACCGCTTCGCTTCCACAAGGGAGGAATTCGATGAGGCTGTGAAGGAGATAGGCATACCTTGCGTAGTGAAGCCTGTCATGAGTTCGTCCGGCCACGGCCAGAGTACCATCAAGTCTCCTGAAGACATAGACCATGCATGGCATGTGTCTCAGGAAGGCGGAAGGGCCGGAAGCGGAAAAGTAATAGTGGAAGGCTTCGTCGACTTTGACTATGAGATCACCCTGCTGACTGTCCGTCATTGTGCAGGGACCACATTCCTCAAGCCTATCGGACATCATCAGGTCGAAGGCGACTACAGGGAGTCATGGCAGCCTCAGGCCATGCCGCCGGAGGCGCTTGCAAAGGCTGAACACATTGCCGGAGAGATCACATTTGCCCTCGGAGGTTACGGTATCTTCGGAGTGGAGCTCTTTGTGAAAGGTGACGATGTGATCTTCAGTGAAGTATCGCCACGTCCTCATGACACCGGTATGGTCACAATGATCTCGCAGGACATGTCGGAGTTTGCTCTGCATGCAAGAGCCATTCTCGGACTTCCTGTCCCTGAGGTCAGATTCTATGGTCCGTCTGCGTCAAAGGCTATTGTCGTTGAAGGCAATACAAGGGAATATGAGTTCCAGAACCTGGAGAAGGTCCTCGAGGAGCCTGGCGTACAGATGAGGATATTCGGAAAGCCTGAGATCGCCGGTCACCGCCGTCTTGGCGTACTTCTCGCAACAGCCGATACAGTAGGAGAAGCCCTTGCCAAGGTCAACAGGGCTTATGCGAAACTTTCCGTTAAGGTCTACTGATCTTACGGACAATATAACTGCTGCAGATGGAAAACAGGACAGGAAGAGGATTCTTTTCATCACTTTTTTCAAAAGGGCCGGCTCTTTCTGAGCTGCCCTTTGAGACAGATATGCATTCACATCTTCTGCCGGGTGTAGATGATGGCTTCAAAAGTCTTGAAAGTTCGTGCAAGGCGGCTGAGGTCCTTTCTTCTCTCGGTGTGAAGAATATGATACTGACGCCTCACATATATCCGGATCTGTATCCGGACAACAGCTTCAGCTTCATTTCAAATCATTTCAGTCAGGTGGAAGGTCCTCTCCATGAAGCATCAGGCATAGATTTCAAGATAGCAGGGGAGCACATGATATATGAAGGTATAGAAGATACATTCTCTGGTGATATGCTGGCCCTTCCTGGCAGGCATATACTCATCGAGATGTCCTATGCCTACGAATCATCCAATATAGACCAGGCTGTATTCCGGCTCAACTGTCTGGACTACAGACCTGTCCTGGCACATCCCGAGCGCTATATCTTCTATCCTGCCGACCTGTCCCGCATAAGGGATCTTGTCGGAAAAGGATGTAGTCTGCAGCTTAATCTTCTGTCTTTGGGAGGTTTCTATGGAAAAGGAGCCAAGGCCAAGGCTGAAGCAATACTCGAAAAAGGCCTGTACTCATATGTGGGTACAGACCTTCATTCACTTGTCCAGACTGATATGCTCAAGAGCCTCAGATTCAAGAAAAAACATGCATCTGAACTTGAACAGATCATGATGGCGACAACCGCTTTGTTCAGATCCTGATTGTCGTCAAGTCATGATTCCCGGTGCCAGAGGCACCATATCTGTCATTCACTCACAATCCTGATGCTGGCTTTCTTCAGACCTTTGGAAGTGGCTTCAAGGATTATCTCCCCAGGCTCTTCAGTCGAAGATACTATTGCTGTCATCATGCCCGAGAATACCTTCATGTGAGGCTCCTGGAATGATTCGAGGGAGGTCGGGTTGCCGTTTGCTCCAGCCCTGTACCATCCTTTGCCTTTGACCTTGAAGCTGATCTCGTTGTCAGCGAGGGGACAGAGGTTCCCGTCCTTGTCTGTCACCTTCACAGTGATGAACGACAGGTCCTTGCCGTCAGCCTTAATTACAGTACGGTCAGCCACCAGTTCTATGCGGTATGGCTTGCCTGCGGTTTTCATCTGTGTCTCTGCCACCGGATTGCCTTCGTCGTCATAGGCCACAACTGTGACTGTACCAGGCTCATAGACTGTGTCCATCCACATCAGACGGTAACGTTTCTGTCTCGCAAAGTCAGCCATTGAAGCTGAATCCGCACTGTTGTACACAGTTACAGTGGTATCTTTTGTCCTGATGCCCTGGCTCTTCCCGTTTATGAACACTTCTGCTGAAGGCCAGCTTGTATAGACGAATATAGGGGTCACTTCTCCTTCACGGCCCTCCCAGTTCCAGTGAGGAAGTACATGAAGAGTAGGCTCTTCAGTGTTCCAGTGGCTTCTGTAGAGATAATACCTGTCCTTCGGTATTCCGGCCAGATCTATGATGCCGAAGAGGGAAGAATGGCTTGGCCAGTCGGAATAGTATGGAGTAGGCTCCCCGAGATAATCGAAGCCTGTCCACACGAATTCCCCTATGCAGTACGGCAGGTCATCGTGCTGTATGAAGTCGTCTTCAGGAAGGTTTGACCAGCCGCAGTGCTCCACATCGTATGATGATGCCTGATGGTCAGGATATTTATACATCGATCTGCGTACCACAGGGAATTTGTAGACTCCGCGGGAGCTTAGGGTGGAAGCCGTCTCGCTTCCAAGGATCAGCCTCTGAGGAAGCTTTGCATAGCTTTCCTGATATTTGTGCGGCCTGTAGTTGAATCCCGGTACGTCCATTACAGCTGCCATGTTGTTGTTTACCACGGCATCCGGTGCATCCATGCCCTGGGTTACGGGTCTTGTCGGATCTTCCCTGTGGCAGATGTCCTGGAGCATCAGCGAGAGTTTCGGTCCCTGGTCCGGATTCCACTGGTCAGGTACTTCGTTGCCTATGCACCACATGACGATACTCGGATTGTTACGGTAGTGCCTTATCAGATTGACAAGATCCTTCTCCACCCATTCATTGAATACCTTGTGGTATCCGTTCTGTACCTTGGCGGTAGCCCATTCATCGAATGATTCAGCCATGAGCATCATGCCCATCTCGTCGCAGGCTTTCACAAGTTCCGGTGCAGGCATATTGTGAGAAGTACGTATTGCATTGCATCCCATGTCCTTGAGTATCCTGACCTGTCTGCGGATCCCTGCTTCGTTCGCTATCCCTCCGAGAGGGCCGAGATCATGGTGGTTGCATACTCCTTTGAATGTCACTTTCTCTCCGTTGAGGAAAAATCCTTTGCCATGGATGATTTCAGCGGTACGTATGCCGAAGACTGTAGTATACTCGTCTTTCAGCCGGTCCCCTTCATATATCTTTGACACGGATCTGTACAGGTACGGGTCATCAGGAGTCCATAGATGAGGCTCCGGTACTGTGAAAGACTGGCGGAAGATGTCTCCGTCATAAGGAGTACCGGCCATGGTCGATGAAGTGACTGTATTGCCGGCTTCATCAAGGATTTCAGTAGTGATCGAGTAGTCTTTGAAAGACTTGCCTTCCGGTACATCAAGTGATGTCTTCTGGGTGAGCTTTGCAAATCCATTTCCGATTTCATCTGTAGTCACCTGTGTTCCCCATACAGGTATATGTGCATCTTCAGTGAAAATGAGGTGAACATTCCTGTAGAGGCCTGCACCGGGATACCACCTGGAACTTTCAGTTTCGTTTTCCAGACGTACAGCAAGGGTGTTCTCTCCTTCGTGTACAAAAGGAGTTGCATCGAAGTGGAAAGAGTTGTATCCGTATGGCCAGAAGCACGCTTCCTTCCCGTTGACATATACTCTCGCATGGCTCATCGCTCCGTCAAAGAGCAGGGTGCATCTGAGGCCTTGGCTCATGTCCGGAACATTGAACTGAGTCCTGTACCATCCTGCTCCTGTGAACGGAAGTCCTCCTGTGCGTCCGGCATGTTCCATCGGGTCAGTCTGGCCGTCCTGCAGGATAGCTGTATGCTGCTTGTCATTCTGGACACTGAACGGTCCATATATCGCCCAGTCGTGCGGTACTGTCACATCCTGCCATCCGGAATCGTCATACTGCGGTGCGATGAATGCCGACGAATCCTCTCTGGTGAATTTCCATCCCTTTTCAAGAAGGGTCTCTGTCCTCGGCTGTGCAAAAAGTCCGGCCGACACTGCAGATGACAGCAGGACTGTAAGAATCTTAAAATGTTTCATTAATCGTATAGTGTTGTTTTCTATGTGTTTCCTTTATCCCGTATGAAACCCATGTCATGGACCGCTATCTGAATTTTGAGAGCATCTGGAGTTCATGGTCGGCCTTTATCTTGTCGATGATAGAGCATACGACCTTGAATGTCCTGCTGTCCCTGGTGTAGCAGGCCGGGGTGATGAAATTAACCCTTTTCTGCTTGAGGAGTTTTCTTGCTGTCTCATGTTTGCCCGGCATATCCTGGTTGTAGACAGCGATAGAGTGTCCTCCGAACATCTTCACTATCTTCATGCAAGGTACATCGGTTTCTCCGTCTCCGAAATATATCATGTGCGGAAACGGTATCCTCTTGTTTTCCTCAAGCTGACTTTCGTTGACAAGCTTGTTGTCACGGATGCTCAGTATGCCTTTGTTGATCTTGAATATGAACTGTGTCTTGGCCGTATAGTCGACAGCTACCCCTGGCCAGACTGCATTGCCTTTTGAGTCATAAAGGAAAGAACATGCGAAGATGCGTTTGAATTCTCCAGCTATGGGGGAGCCTTCAATCATCTCTGCAAGCCCTGAAGAATTGATGTAGTGCTCTATGACAACTCCTTTTGTCTTGCCGTATTCATTTACCAGCCCGAACCATTCCTTGACCCCGTCGAAGAGTCCGATGCTTTTGCCGAAGCTCCGGAACTTTTCTCTCTTGAGGCTGATGCCGGCCTTCTTTGCTTCATCGTACATGAGCTTCATGTAGCTGAGGATGTTGCTTGCGTCCTGCCCTTCCGCTATCTTGTCGCTCATGCTCCAGAATTCGGCCGGGCTCTTGCCTATGGCCTGTATGAAGCCGAATTCCTGCATGTTCCCAGGTGAAAGTGTGCCGTCGAAGTCATATATGAGGGCAACTATCGGTTTCTTTCTCATCTCTTTGGCGTTTCAAGGTCTTCAAAGATAACCAAAAAAATCATTAAATCATGCTTTGCATGATATTTGAATAGCGGGGATTTCCTATATTTGTGCAAATATGGTTTTAGTCTATTAACATAAAAAGAATGATTATGAAACGAGTTCTTTTTTCTCTTCTTATAGTGGCTGTGCTGGCCGGATGCCGCAAGCCTCAGAACGGAACGGATGCTCCGGGCCAGAATGACAATGTACCGGTTTCGGCTCTTGTAAAATCAATTGAGGTGACCAGCGGCGGTGAGCCGATGTATGTCTTCGGATTTACCTATGACGGAGAATCCCGGGTATCTCGTATCGACTGGACTATCCCCGGGACAGAAGATATTGTCTTACCGGTAGAAATCAGTTATCTGAATGGGAAAGTTTCCATAACGGAGAGAGTATCTGACCAGCTCCAGTATAAGTACGATGTAGATCTTGACGCCCAGGGCAGGGTATCGGTCCTGTCTGAGAGCGAGTACGGCAGGAAAATGGATGTTTCCTATGACGACAAAGGATATATGGACGAAATCAAAGTTTCGGAGAGCTGGAACGGGAAAGAATACAGTCTCGGCTTCAAATATTCAGATGACAATCTTTCAAGGATAGATATCAAGGAGTCTGAGGCAGATGATTATGTGGATTTCTATTATTCCGGTTATGCAAATAACCTGAATATTGACATGAACTGGCTTCTCACTTTTGAAAGAGGTATATTCCAGGACCTTGAGAGCGGCTTGCCATGGTTCGGTGTAATCGGTCTGACAGGCAGCAGGGATAGGAACTTTGCTGCCCCGGGCTTCAGATACAATCCGGTGCCGGCGACGGTATCTCCTGCTGTGGAGGACACCTATGTGCCTGAGGCCCGTCTAGGAAAAACGGTCGAAGTAGAATACAGTACTACAGTCCTTGAATATGACGATGAGAATTTCAGATGCGATGTCTCGTTGAATGAAAACGGAACATTGCGCAGCATCACAGCATCTGTTCCGCAATATACATTGACTTTCAGATGTACTGGAACGCTTGAAGCTAGCCGTTTTGATAAAGAGGAAGGCGGTGTGAAATATTATTACGCGACTGTCAAGGTTACAGATGCCGAACAGATCAAAAAGGAAGCCGCAGGGACATCAGTCTATTCAGCTTCTGTCACATACTTCTAGACCATAGTAATATCTTCAGTTGCTGAAGAGGCTGCAATGGATCCGGAAAGGCATGGCCGGAACATTGCAGCCTCTTTCAACGTAATGACTTCCACAGCATCTACAGGCATTATTTCAGCCCTTCACATGGGTTGGCCGAGGCTCTCCTCCAGAATATGGCAGTGACGACTGCTGCTGTCAGGACAAGTACTGCTGCAAAGGCAGCAGGAAATACCCAGAAGAAGAGCGGGATCTTGTCAGCGAAATTCTCCATATATGATGATGTGACGAATATGGAGGCAGGACATGCTATGACGAAGCACACTGAGGTCATGATTCCATAGCTGAGGTTGGCTCCGCGCAATATGGAGAATGTAGTGGCTCCGCATATTTTCCTGACGGCAGTTTCCTTCCTCCTGTATTCGGAGTCGAAGATGACCATGCCTGCGACACCGCACAATGCCAGGAAAGCAGCGATTGCGCTGAAGACTGAGACGAGCCTCGAAGTCCTGAGTTCAGAACTGTAGAGCTTTTCCTGCAGATCATTGAAGAATTCTATCTGTCCAGGCCAGTATGGGTCGGCTTCAAGTATAAGGGAGCGGATCTCAGCTTCAGCCTCTTTCCGGTCGCATCCGTCCTTGAGCCTGAACCAGAGGTTCCCGTTGCTGGCATAGGTCGATGCGGGTATGAACAGTACAGGCTTGCTGTCATTTCGCAGCGAGTTGAACCTCACGTCATCGCAGATGCCTATGACCTTGCCTCTCCATGGAATGTTGTCTCCTTCCTTTATCCCGTAGTGGTCAAGAAAGTATCTGCTGGCTATCACAGCTGTACCGGTCGAATCATATATGTTGAATCCTCTGCCTTCAACCATCCTGATGCCCATCACATCCAGGAACTCAGGATCAATGCCTATGATGAATGTAGATATTTCGTTCCCGTCCATCTCTATCCCGGAAGTGCTGTAGGTATCCTGTGCCCCGACCTTTTCGCTCGAAAGAGCCATGCCTTCGATTGACGGGCAGCTTCCGGCCTTTGACCTGAGCATATCGATTTTTTTCTCCACGGAAACAGGTATCTCAGCTACAGCCAGGCGGTCTTTGTCAAATCCGAGTTCACTTTTCCTGACATGCGCATTCTGAAGGACAATGAACATTGAGAATATCAGTGTGACGAATGCTACTGTATACTGGATTCCGCTCATTGCCTTCCTGAACATGCGTCCTCCTCCCGAGAGCCCGAAATCTCCCTTGAGTACCATCGCAGGAGCAAATGATGTCGCATAGTGTGCGGGGTAGAGTCCTGCAAGGATTCCTGTAACGAGTGTGACCGCTGCCGCTGTAAGAGTGACCTTTGCATTGCTGATGGAAAACTCACCGTCAAGCATATTCGCCGCCTCCATTGCCCTCGATATCCAGCCGGACAGGAGCAGTGCCACCAGCAGGCAGAATATGGAGATGAGTACGGTCTCCATCGTCAGCATGAATCTCAGACCGGCATCAGATGCCCCTGAGATCTTCTGGATATTTATGCTCCTGATGCGGACAGGTGCGAGAGAAGTGAAGAAGTTGGCGAAGTTGATCGCTCCTGAAAGCAGTACAAGCAGGCCTATTGCTGCGAGGAGCATCGAAGTGTGTCTGTTGCCGCTTCTGAATACACGCCCGTCTCCGCCCTGTCCGAGGAAGTATATGTCTTCCATAGGGACCAGCTTGATAGGGGACATCCAGCTGAGCGAGAAGTCGAAGCTGGAATTGAATGTGTCTTCAACCTCAGCAGCTGAGTCAGGACTGTCAAGAAGAAGATAGCAGATGAAGTTGGCTGCTCCATAGGTATATGGCATCGTCCTCTCGTCTATGGCCAGATAGATGCTGTTCCGGAGATTGCTGTTTTCCGGGAAATCCTTGTAGACGGCACCGACGGTTACCTGTCCGTCAGGGAAGAACCAGCTTTTCTCAACATGGAGGGTCTTGCCTATCGGGTCACTGGAGAAAATCCTCCTTGCCATGCTTTCAGGTATCATGACTGAGCCCGGGGTGTCAAGGACTTCATCGCTGCCTGCGGTTATCTCGACTCCGAAGACTTTCAGGAAGCCCGGCTGCACAAGGTCACACTGGAGTTCATATCCATGGGTCTGTCCGGACTCATCGTCGGCATAGAAGGTCATCTCTCCCATGTAAGGCATGAGCAATGTCCCGGCTTCTATATGCGCTGATGAGGCTATGATATCCCTTCCGAAGGCATTGGGGAGTATGCTCCGGAAGGTTGCTTCATTGTCAGGGCAGTCGACCCGGAATATTCTTCCTGCCGTAGGATAGGAGCGGTCGTATCCGAGTTCGAACGCTATGTGTGAAGATATCGTTATGAAGGCGACAAGTGCTGCCGTGAATCCGGCCAGATTTATTATTGTCGGAAGAGGATATCTTCTGAATGTGTGGGCCAGGTTCCTTAAAGTCAATCTGAACATTATCTATTCCCTTTATTCGTTCCTGAGGTTTTCCGCAGGATTCTGCATTGCTGCGCTCCTTGACATCAGTGTCACTGTCAGTACTGTCACGGCCATCACCGCAACAAGGTCGGCTATGAATATCCATACAGGAACAGGAGACTGGTATGCAAAGCTGCGTACCCATGTTTTCATGATGAATACAGATATAGGCACAGATATTACAAAGCATATGAGAGTCATTATAATGTAGTGCCTGTTCATCATCTTCAGTATTTCTCCGACAGTCGCTCCATGTACCTTGCGGATGGCAATTTCCTTGCGGCGGAACTGTGTCTCGAAGCTTACGATCCCCAGGATCCCGGTGAGGGAGATGATCAGGGAAAGGATTGCTGTTATCGCAATCAGGCTTGTGAGCTTCTCTTCTTTCTGGTAGAGCTTGCCTATGGTGTCATCAAGGAAGTGTACATCCAAGTCGTCAGCGTCTATTCCAGGATAGAATTCATGGAGTGTTTCACGTATGTAGCTGAATGTAGACGGTATGTCAGCTCCGTCTATCTTGGCATAGGCCATCCAGAGCGGCCACCACGGCCTCGACCCGAAGTCATACAAGGCAAACGGGTTGATGTTGTATTGCATAGGCATGAAATTGAAGTCTTTGACGACTCCTATGATTTCAGCTGGATTTTCCGCATGTCCAGGGAATTTACCTCCGATTCTCAGGAAAGGAAATCTCAGCATTGCCTGTTCGTTCATTATGACTGTCCCGTCCGGGTTAAGATCGTCGGTTCTGGTGAATCCCCTGCCTTCCTTTATCTGAAGCCCGAAGAAATCCAGGAAGTCAGATGATACAGGGAGTACATCAATCTGTATATACTGTCCCTCCATTTCGCGGCCCCATCCCATCTTTGACAATGATACGAGGTTGTTGCCCGCGAAAGTGACATCCTTTATATGCGGATTCTCCCGGAGCTTCTGGTCAAACAGGTCGGCCTTGCGTCCCACTTCAGAGCCGCAGACGAACTCTACGACCAGATCATGCCTGAAGCCCATGTCCATATGTTTCATATATGATGTCTGTATCTGAATGAATGCGGCTACGGCAATCAATATGAACGAAGCGAGGAACTGGAAGCCTACCATTGTGCTCCTGATCATCCTTCCTTTAGGAGTAAGGGAGAATGAGCCTTTGAGTACCATCGCAGGCTGGAAGGAAGTGCTGTACAATGCTGGGAAAAGCCCCGCAACAAGCGCTGTGAAGACTGCTGTTCCTGTACCTATGAGAAGGATTCTGATGTTGTCGGCTATCTTCAGTGAGCCTGAAATATAGTAGGTGAAAGAAGTCGTGGATAAGAGATGTATGGCCAGTACTGCGATAGCGAATGCTGCTGCTGCAAGTGCAAGTGCTTCAGAGAGCTGCTTCGCCACGAGAGCCGCTCTGCTTGACCCGAGAACTTTGCGGGTATTTATATTCTTGATTATCAGTGGAACTGAGGCTGTGGCAAAGTTGATGAAGTTTATTATTGCAATCAGAATGATAACAATACCTATGAGGAACAGGGTATTTGTGGTAGCCTTGTTCCCTTTGGCCATGGGATCGCCGCTGATATCGTGGGAGAAATATGCGTCATGCGGATTGGTTATCCTCAATCCCTGATCAATGACTTTTCCCCTGTCCGAGTCTGGACTTGCATCTAAAGCATCAAGCATCTTCAGTGTCAGTTCTCTGGTTACCTTGTCTTTCTGCTCAGGGTCATTGAGCTTCATGAAGCATTGGTATGACCATTCGCTCCAGTTGTCCAGACTTTCCTGTCCCAACTGGAGGATGATTCCTGAAGCAGGTGTGCTGTTCTCAGGGAAATCCCTGTAGGCAGCGACTATCTGTCTCGGATTGCCGTAGTCCGAGCTTGCGATATATTTGCCTACCGGGCTTTCTCCCGGGAACATCAGTTCAGCAGTAGATTTTGATATGAGGGCGCTTTCCGGCTCTGAGAAATCACCGGCATCCCCTTCAAGGATGTCAAACGGGAAAACCTTGAGCATGTCTGAGTCCATCCAGCCGTTGTGGATATCGTATTTCTGCTCCAGGTTCCCCTCCTTGTACCATTCAGATGTACCCTGGCTGAATAATCGGCACGCGCCGATGGCTTCAACTTCAGGGATGGTCCCTTTGAGGGATTCAATGAAAGGCCTGGATATAGTCGTACTGTAGGACCCGGCATCTGTCGGATCGTTCGGAAATTCAAATCTGAATATCTTTTCATGGTCGCGGTAATTCCTGTCGTAGGTCCAGTCATAGCGTACCTGTACCATTATGACCATGAATGCTGTAAAGGCTACGGCAAGTCCGATGACATCCAGGACCGTGCCGAGCCATCTTTTCCTGTCCAGAAGATGTTTCATATCAGAGTTCGTTTGCTACATCGCTTACAATCCTTCCGTCGAAGAGGTCGATTGTCCTCTGGGCTACCGACGCATCTCTCTGGGAGTGGGTTACCATTACTATTGTAGTGCCTTCCTTGTTGAGCTCTGAAAGCAGGTCCATGACTTCCTTGCCGTTCTTTGAGTCGAGGTTTCCTGTAGGCTCGTCGGCTAGGAGAAGCTTAGGCCCTGCTACGACGGCCCTGGCTATGGCTACCCTCTGCTGCTGTCCTCCGGAGAGCTGCTGAGGGAAGTGCTGCGCCCTGTGGCTTATGTTCATCCTCTTGAGTATCTCGGTCACCTTCTGCTTCCTTTCGGATGCGCTGATATTCAGGTATCGGAGCGGAAGCTCGACGTTCTCGTAGACATTGAGTTCATCTATGAGGTTGAAGCTCTGGAACACAAAGCCTATGTTGCCTTTGCGGAACTTTGTCCTGTCCTTTTCCTTCAGTCCTGAGACCTCATGTCCGAGGAGCTCGTAGCTGCCGGAAGTAGGGTTGTCAAGAAGCCCGAGGATGTTCAGCAGGGTAGATTTCCCGCATCCTGAAGGCCCCATTATGGCTACGAATTCGCCGTCCTTGATTTCAAATGATACATTGTTCAATGCAGTAGTCTCGATTTCTTCTGTGCGGAATACTTTGCACAGGTCTGTAACTTTGATCATTGCTTGTGTGTTTTATTTTGGTTCAACATTATTTTTCTTCTTGTCTTCTTTCCTTCATATGTCCTTTCCCGGACAGCCTCCTGTCAGAGGCCCTATTCAGATTTCAATGCATCCACCGGATCGGTGTCCATGAGTTTTGCAGCCTGCCAGCTTATAGAGGCTACTGCAGCAAGGAGGAGTATCGCTGCGGCGCACAGGTATATAAGAGGTGAATTCTCAATCCTGTATGAATAACCCTCAAGCCATCGTCCGGCAATCAGGTAACTGCACGGCAGCCCTATCACGAGCGCTATGCAGATGGCCCTGATGAAGCTGGCGGCGGTGTCTGTGAACACCCTCGCCCTGCTGCATCCCATGACCTTGCGTATAGCAGTCTGCTTTGCGTGTTGGCGGGCATAGTAGGTGCTCATTGCAATCAGAGCCATTACCGAAAGCAGCAGTATAAGTCCTGTGAATACACTTATCAGCTGCAGATCCTGGTCTTCGGTGTAGTATAGTCCCCGGTTTATCTCATTGTATGTCCGGACTGATATCTCATCTTCAGAGAAGCCTTTGGATGCATAGAAGTCCTTGATCTGCCTGAGTGCATCTTTCTCGTCTCCATTCACCTTGACAGCAAGCTGGCGGAGCATCCGGAAGTCTTCGTCTGTCTTCATGTCGGTTATCCAGCAGCAGAGCAGGAATTCTCCGGAAGGACTGTCTGCTTTACCTTTGGTGAAGTCCTGTATGATGCCGCAGACAGGGATCGCTCCGTTGTCCAGTTCAAGCATTGTGCAGTCGTAGCCGAGTCCGAGTGAACGCATTGCGCTTTCTGTCATCCACATGGCAGGACTCACAGGGTCTGCAGTCTGGCTTATGACCTTGAGACCTATGGCCTCGAATGCTTCCTGAGAACCGTAGAACATGTCGAAATGAAGCTCTTCGCCGTTTCTTTTGAAACCTATTCCCGCATGTGATTCACCCATCGGTTCGAACTGCAGCCATCCTGCTTTTTCAACGCACGGGAGCTGTCTGAGTTCATCGATATGGTAGTCGGAGGCCTTTCCTGCACCTGCAACGGCAATCACCCCGTCCCTGTCATATCCCATCGGCTTGCTTGTCATGTGCTTTATCTGTAGAAACATCGCACCTGCAATACCGAGGGTTATGACAGCAATGGCATTCTGAACCACTATGAATATCTTACCCAGAGTCATCCTGCTGGCCCTTGAAAATTCTCCCTTAACTACAGCTATAGGCTTGTACCGTGAGACTATAGCTGCAGGTACTGCTCCTGAGCATACTGTAAGGAGGACAACAAGGACTATGAAGAATACCGCTTCCGCCCAGCTTATGTCTGAGAGAGGATGCACATCTTTACCGATCAGCTTGCTCATCACTCCAGAGGATATCTCTGTGAATGCAAGGGAAAGGATGAAGGCTGCCAGTGTGAGCATGAAGGCTTCTGCAAGATATCTCCAGAAAATGCCGCTCTTCTGGGAGCCGAGCAGCCGTCTTGTTGCCATTTCCCTGGCCCTGAATCCGGTCTGGGCCACAGTCAGGGAGATGTAGTTGAGGAGTGCAAACACCAGCAGAAGTATTCCGGCTGCTATGAACAGACGTATGTAGTCTTTCTGTACCACGCCTTCAAACGGAGCGGAAGTCGGGATAAGACCGAAATGTATATCTTTGAAAGGGGAGAGGATGTATTCATGGAACATATCATAGATATACAGCATATCATTCTCCTTGACTGTCTCTTCCAGCCTTGTGTTGAGGCCTTGGACATCTGTCCCCGGGATCAACCTGTAGAAAGTGACGGCGACACCGTTGCCGTTGCCCACCCCCGAAGGATACATTTTGCCGAAAAGGTCGAACCTGTAGATTATGTCCTGAGCAGGGAATACCGTATTGCGGAAGTCCTTGTAGACGGCGCTTACTGTCACGCCTTCCTCGGCTCCGTTGAGTTCCAGGATAAAGCTCTGTCCGACAGGATTCTTGTCCTTGAAATGGCGCTCTGCGAAGCTTTCCGATACCGCTACTGAATTCATAGTCGGCAGAGCACTTTCCGGAGTTCCTTCAACAAGCGGGAAGGTGAACATCATGAAGAAGTTCTCATCGGCTATCATGGCATCCTGCCTGAACTCCTGGTCGTTTATCTTCACATAGGCGGATATACCCCCGAACAAGCCGGTGCTTGTCATCCGGCAGATGTCCTGTATCTCAGGGAATTTCCCTTCGACCTGACCTTTTATCGTGGCGCTTCCTATGAAGAGTCTTTCAGAATGTGCTACATATATGTCTTCAGTGCCTTTCAGCTGTCTGTCGTATGACAGTTCATTTATGATGAATGTAGCTATGAATATCACGAATGCCATGGCTATCGCCATGCCGGTGACCTCAATCACCGTATAGAGCTTGTTGCGCCAGAGAAATCTGAAAAAAGTCTTCATGGCTTGCCTTGTTTCCGTTTTGTATCGGAGTACCTGTTTCCGTTTTTATTTGAGTATCAGTATGTCATTGTCCCTGAAGCTGTCATAGCCTGAGATTATCACTTTCTCCCCTGGCTGGAGACCTTCTTCAACCTCATAGAACTGAGGATTCTGGCGGCCGATCTGTATTTCCCTTTTCATGGCCTTTGTCCCGTCAGGAGTAAGGACATATATCCATTTTCCTCCCGTGTACTGGTAGAAGGTGCCTCTCGGTATCAGGACTGCTTCTTCAGGCTGGCCGAGCTGAAGGTTCATGTAGTAGGTCTGGCCTGTCCTTATGTTGTCCGGCTGCTGACCTGAGAACTTGAAGTCTGCCTTGAACTTTCCTTCCCTTACTTCAGGATATACCTTGCGGATTGTGGCATGGTAGGTTTCGTCCTGTCTCTCGAATACTGCTTCAAGCCCTGCAGTCACCCTGTCTATGTAGTGCTCGTCTATCTGTGCTTCTATCTTGTAGCTTGAAAGGTCGTTTATCTGTCCGATCTTTGCTCCTGAAGCTATCGACTGCCCGAGGACCGCATCCAGTAGTCCGAGTTCTCCGTCGATAGGGGCCTTTATGGTAAGATTGTCCTTCCTTTTGCGGATCATCTGCATGTTGAGGCGCATGTTCTCAAGGCTTTCTTCCATCTGCTCTATCTCGACAGATCTGTACAGGCTGTCCTGGAGTTCCCTGTCCTTGACGAGATTGAGCTTGTCTTCTGCGAGGCGGTAGTCTTCTTCCGCCTTCAGCCAGTCCTCCTTGGCGATGAGCCTGTCTTCGTAGAGGGCCTTCTGCTGTTCGTATGCCCTGCGGTATCTTCTTACTTCCATCTCAAGCTGAAGCCTTTCCTGCTTTACGCTGAGTTTCTGCTGCTCCATGGATATCATGGTGTTGCGGAGGATGTTCTCTTTCTCGGCAAGTTCTGCTTCAGAGTTGAGGATCTGGAGATCGAGGTTCTCGTTGCTGAGCTTCAGTATCTCGTCACCTTTCTTCACGCTGTTGCCTTCCTCGATGATGATCTTTTCCACGACTCCGCCTTCAAGCGGGCTGATCTGGATTGTGGTCATAGGCTGGACCTGTCCGCTTATCCTTATGTAGTCATTGAATTCACCCTTGGTGACCTCTCCTGTTGTAATGGTGTCTTTCTCCACCCTGAGGGTTGATGAATTGTCTCTGAAAACCAGCCATAGGATGAATGCAAACAGCAGTGCTCCGCCCCAGTAAGGCAGTGCCTTGCGGGTAAATGCTGCCCTCCAGCCTTTCTTCTGTTCTATCTTCCTGTCCATTGTCGAGTTGTCCATATCCTTATCCTCTATATTTCAATATTGTTGTCTATAATATTTTTCTGATTAAGTTCCTGTCCTGTCTGATATGTTCCGGTTCTGATCATGTCCCGGTTCTCGTCTCTGTTCCTGTCCTGATCTGGGCTATTCCTGGTCTATGTAATGGATGCCGTTGTAGTAGGACACCACTCTTTTCTTTATCTGATATTTCAGAAGTGCGTTCAGCCTTTCTGCCATTGCTTTCAGATAATTGTCCGAAGCCGTATCATATTCTATGGATGATATGAGCCCTTGCTCGAATTTCCGGGTATTTATCCTGAATGCCTCCTGCTGGACTGCAGCCCTCTTGTCTGCCTGGAGGAAGGCTGCGCATGCACCGTCTCTGTCCTGTATTGCCCTGTTGACCTCGGCTTCGACTGTTCTTACTTTCTGTTCGTATTCAGCGGAAGCTTTCGCATATGCGTTCTTTTTCCGGGCTATCGCAGAGTGCCTTGACAGTCTGTCGAATATAGGTATCGAGAGAGACAGCTGCACATATTCACCGCCGTTGTTCTGGAACTGGTGCCAGAACGGGTCGGGTAAGTATCCTGACTGTCCAGGGTAGGTATAATAGCTTGTCGACCATCCTGCATATAAGGCAAGGCTCGGCGCAAGCTGCCAACGTGCTGTCCTCAGCTCAAGCCTGGCATTGTCCATCGTGCCTCTGGCGATGAAGACTTCCGGCATGTTGGCCTTTGCCTTCTCCACTATAGCCTCCTTGTCTGCATCGTCCTGTAGTACTCCGTCATACTGCCATTCCTCATCGCTGGTGATTGAGCTGTCTATCAGCAGGGGCTCTGAGATAGGCCAGAACATCACGTCCTTCAGAGTAATGTATGCATCTTCCAGGCTGTTGTGTGCCGAAATCACTTCGTATTCCCTGTCGGCGAGGTCTGCCGCCATCTGGACTACATCCGCATAGCTTTTCTGTCCGAGTTCTTCCTGCCTGCGGGCCAGTTCAAGAGCTTTTGCTGCAGTGCCTGCCTGAGCCCTGAGTATTTTCTCCAGGTCGGTGTAGTAGAGGACATTGCAGTAGGCTTCAATCGTCGCAAGGCAGACCTTGTCCTTGATCTGCTGCTCCTGGCTGAGCCCCATCTCCTTTGCAGTCTTTGTGATCCTGAGGTTGTTGACAGCCTCGAATCCGTTGAAGAGATTGATCCCGGCAGAGACCGAATATGCATTGTTGAATGAAGTGGTGGAAATGTATGTATTGGATTCCGGGTCTATCGCCCTTCCGAAATTCGAATAGACATGTGCAGCTGCACTTACTGTAGGCGTGAATGCTTCAAGGATAGCGTCGCGGCGTGCTACCTGTGCGTCTCCGTTGTCTGCCTGCTGTATCCTTACCTCCGTCGAATTGGATATCGCGTATTCCATGCACTCCCTGAGTGTGAAGACCGTCGTGTCAGCTTCTGCCTCAGAAGCCTGTGCAGGCATTCCATAAGCCAGAAGGGTGATCAGACAGGCTGCTTCAGCAAGTATGTGTAAGTATCTTTCCATATTCCGCATCTTCTTTATGTTTCCGGGACAAGGAAAGTGCATTTCATATGCCAAATACTTCAACTGCTTGATATTCTGATGTTTGGCGTATCACACAATACCGCCTGTGTAAAATTTCTTTACACAGGCGGCATCAGTTATGTAAAATTTCTTTACATGCGGTTCGGCGGGATGGCATATTCCCCGGAAATTACATTGGGAAGTGATGCTCCCCCTGTATTCGGCGTAGAAAATGCCCTGAAATGCAGCCCTTCGCCTGGGTCATATTCCATCTGAGGCTTAGTAGGCTTGTAGACATTCGGGTCGAAATGCTTTGTGTCCTTGAATATAGATTCGTCAAATTCAAGAGGCTGTCCATGGACACGTGGAATGTAGTATAGACCGTTCATCACGGGTATGCTTTTGAATGAGGGGTCCATCCCGTTAGTCGGTATAAAGAATCCGGCGAGCCCGTAGAACAGACTGCTGTACTTTGATGTACTCATCCATGGGCTGATGTGTTCAAGGTACCTGGTGGTATAGTCCTTTACTTTCTTCGCAGCTTCCATCTCGGCCTTGAATCTTTCCATCTTCCGGTCAACATAGTCCTCCGGAATCGGCAGTATCCTCGGGACGAAGATTTCCGCTTCCATGTCGAACCCTCCGTTTGCCCGTGAATCCGGAAGGGGCGGGAACAGCGCTGAAGAAGTCGAGTCTGCATCTGTCTTGATTCCGGCGTCCATGTCTTTCCTCTGCGGCAACGTCATATCCATGTCTTTCACCTGAGGTGGTGCTATACCTGTGTCTTGTTCAAGAGGCGGCACCGTATCCTGTCCCTGGAGCGGAAGTCCCAGGAAGAAAAGGAGAATCATAAGAAAACATGTTGTCCTGCAGATCATTGCGATGATAGAATAGGAAAAGGACCGGTCCAGCCCTTTTCAGGCTGTATCCGGTCCATCAAAATCCCTGCCATAGGCAGCATCTGTTTCAGAACAGAAATCCCAGACGTATCAGGAAACAGCTGTATCCTGTTTTCCCCATAGTCATCTTATCCCTTGCATCCTGGACATCATCCCGATATACTTTTGATATTGATGTCCCGCTTATCTTGCTCCGGTTGTTCCCGTTGTAATGGAAACCTACGGTAAGCTTGTCCCACAGGATTATTCCGCAGCCTGCCTGATAGGCAAACTGTATATTCGGATTATAGTTCAATATATCTTCATCAGATGAATATCTCCTGATCCCGTCTTCATCAGTATACAGGTATTCCGATTCTTCGGTATTCAGCATTGTCAAGCTGCTTATGAATCTCATGTTGAATCCGACTGCAGCTTCTCCCCATAGACCGAAGGTCTTGTTGAAGTTGTATCTGTAGTTGAGGCCGGATGTTATAGGAACTGATACATATACAGGATACTTGTCCATGACATAAGTAGATGTGCTGCTGAAAGCATAATCAAATAGACTTTTTACATCTTGCTTCAAAGGATTTATCACGAAATCAATGTTGGCAACTACACTGAGCCCTTTGACTTTCCTGAGCCCGAAGAGGAACTTGGCTCCGAAAGTTGCTCCCGTGCCAGCACCTCCCCCAAGTCCGGTATCAATCAACAATGAAGTGCCTGTCTGATCATTGAAAGTCCCGACAGGCAGCGCAACTCCGGCATGTAGCCCGAAGCGGAATCTTTTTTCCTTGGGCTTTTTCTCTGCGGGTACAAGTGTATTCTGGAATCTGTACTTACGGGTGCCGTCCGTTGCGCTTGTTTCATGTCTTTCAGGCTCCTGCTCCTTGAACACGTCTACACTGCCGTTCTGATACCGTATCTGGGAGATACGGTCTTTTTCAACAGTGAAAACAGGCCCGTTCTGATAGTCGTATCTCTTGTATTTGATATATGAAGAAGCGACTTCTGTGACAATCGCCTCAATATTGTTTCCGTCGGTCATGACCAGTATATCCTGGCCCTGTGCAGTTAAAGCGGTTATGAATACTGCTGCTGCCGCTGTCAATAATCTTTTCATTGTAAGCTGGATTAAAATATTTCCCTCAGGAATATGTTGTCATACGATAGGCATGTATAAGATCAGAATGCCATGGTGAACCCGATTCCATAGTTCCCCGCGCCGAATCTGATTTCACAGGACGGTTTCTGGGAATAGGCCTCCAGAGATGAGTTGTATGTGTTTACTGCAGCGTTGCGGTTCCCGATACCGGTATAGTAAATAGGGATTGCGACCGGAACACCTATTATGAATCCTATTGACATGAAGATTGTGCTGACAATGATTTCAGTGTCTGTGTCCGCCCAGATAAGTGTCCCGAGTCCTGCACCGAGGAAAGCACCTCCGATACTTGCAAGGACATTGCCTGCTGTAATCATCCTTGATCCAGACTGGAACTGCGTCCCGATCGATGGGTCGAATGAATTGATTATCTGCAGTGTGGTTTCGGAATTGATCGTATATCCATTGTAGGTGTAGAAGTTGTTCATGATCGTTATAGGCATAGGATTGTCAGGATTGAAACGGCATCCGCCGTTGCCTATTATCCCGATGGTTACTGCATCTTCATCATCGTACATCTGATAATGGCCAGTATTCCGTGGCTGTCTCTTTTCAGGCTTGCTTTCATTGAATACCTCCACATATCCGTTGCCATAAATGATTGTCGATATATCACTCTTCAGGATTCTGTAGACAGGACCTTCAGGGTTGTCGGCCTTACGGTACCTGACGTCGTCAAGATTCACTTCAAGTATGACAGCATCAATGCTTTCTGCATCTTTTGTGATGATCTTGTCCTGCGCATCTGCATACATTGAGAAACAGAAGACCATTATGAGGGTCAAGAAAAATTGCTTTGTCCGGATTGTTCCGGAGATAGCTGATCTGAGTTTTTCCATTTTACGTATGTCGTTTAGAAAGTGAATGCAATACCTACTCCATATCTGCTCTGTATAAGCTTGAATTCATGTTCCGGAACAGAACTGTAACCATGCATCCTGTCGACTCTGGTGTTGTAGTCCTTTACTGCACGGTCGCGTCTCTTGTAGCCTACGCTCCACATGGTTACTCCAACAGGGACAGCCAGGATCGTTCCTGACATAAGCATTCCATATCCGGCCCAGAAGAGTTCTTCAAGATATTCTGAATCGGCAATCATAAATAACAGTCCCATGCATGCAATTCCGGTTCCTGCAGAAAAGAGTGCTACTCCTGCTCTGCCTAATCTGATGTTTGACATCAGCTGACTAGAGAGATCCGGGGCCTCCAGCCTCAGTATCTGATATATTGTGCTGTAGTCCACATTCCTGTCACCGTAGGCCCATTCATCTCCAATGACATTGAACGGCTGCGGATTCTCAGGATCAAACCAGCATCCCCCATCATAGGGATCACCTATCTTGATGCCTTTGCCCGGTTCATTACTGTATCTGCGTCTGCTGGAAAAGTCTTGTTCCTCCGGCTGTTCCGGCTCATCTTCATTGAAGACTTCTATACTTCCGTTGCCATATATTATTGTAGCAATCTCAGATTTCTTCAAGACGAAAGTAGGGCCTTCCGGATTGTCTGTGCGTTTATACTTTATATCGTAAGGATTGACCTCAACGACTGTCCCGTTGATAGTCTGCGCATCTTTTGTGATGATCTTGTCCTGTGCTGACACCGTATATGCAGATGAAAAGAAGAATATAGTGCAGGAAAAGAACATGAGCATAAGAAAATTTCCTTTGGAAATTCCTCGATCTGGACAATAGTCGGTTGTTTTCATCGGAATAGGTTTTAAAGAGGTTAATAAATTGCAGGTATTGGCAATGGTTGTGTCTGAATATATTATATTCCTTAATCGACACGAATTTACAAAAAAATAACATTCGACAGAAAATTAATCTGATTTTTATCCCAAATTTGCGGAGAAATCTTTATCGTCATACAATGGAGGCAATTCAGTTGAATCGAATCAAGGAAATGCCAGGCTATCAGGGCATAAGGCAGGAGGTCAAGGATTATGTCTGGAAAGAGGTAGTACCACGCTACGCTGCATTTGACCCTGCGCACAGGGAGGAACATGCCCTTGACGTCATATATGGCGTGATTGCACTTTATGACAATGCTCCGGAAGAAGTACGCTCAGAACTTGATCCTGAGATACTTTTTGTAGCGGCAGCCTGCCACGACCTGGGCAGGATCAACGGCAAGGAGCATCATCATACCGACTCTGCGAAGATCATCAGGGCAGATGCCTCCCTTCCGGGATGGTTTACTCCCGGACAGATTGAAACCATAGCAGAGGCGGCTGAGGATCACAGGGCCTCACTTGACCACGAGCCCCGCAGCATGTACGGCAAGATGGTTGCTGAAGCAGACCGGCTTATAGACAAGGATACTGTTATCCGTAGGACTCTCCAATATGGCATGTCGCGTTATCCTGAACTTTCTGAGGAGGGGCAGATTGAAAGAGCCTTGGACCATCTGTATGAAAAATATGGCCAGGACGGTTATCTCAAGCTTTGGATTCCATGGAGCAGCAACGCTTTACGCCTGATGGAGTTCCGGACTCAGCTCTCGGATCCGGAAACCGCCAGGGAAGAGGTCGTGAGGGTATTCCATGAGCTGAAGCTCAGATAATGATGCCATGAACATAGGACGCGCAATAGGGCAAAGTCCAGAAACAGAAAAATCCGCGAAGTGCTTTCCTTTATGAAGCGTTACTTCGCGGATTTTTAATTTTCCGGACCGGGCTCCGGTCAGGATCCTATTATCCTTCCGGACTTCCGGCAGGAACTCATGGCATCAAGTGTCAGAGAGTCCTCTTGACTTCGATGATGTTGTATGCTTCAATCACATCTCCTACCTTCACATCATTGAAGCCTGCTATGTTCAGACCGCAGTCCATACCTACAGTGACTTCCTTGACATCGTCCTTGAATCTCTTGAGTGAGCCGAGTTCCCCGGTGTAGACAACGATACCGTCACGGATGACACGTACCTTTGATGTCCTGGAGAGCTTGCCTTCCTTGACGATACATCCGGCAATGGTGCCGACCTTGGATATCTTGAAGATTTCCTTGACATCAGCTGTGGCAGTGATCTCTTCCTTCTCTTCAGGAGCAAGCATACCTTCGATACCGCTCTTGACTTCGTTGATGGCATCGTAGATGACAGAGTAGAGCCTGATCTCTATCGATTCCTTCTCAGCAAGCTTGCGGGCATTTGCCGAAGGACGAACCTGGAAGCCGATGATGATGGCATCTGATGCAGCTGCAAGCAGTACATCTGATTCAGAGATAGCTCCGACAGCCTTGTGTATCACATTGACACGAACCTCTTCCGTAGAGAGCTTGAGGAGAGAATCGGAGAGTGCTTCAACGGATCCGTCGACATCACCTTTGACGATGATATTGAGCTCCTTGAAGTTGCCGATTGCAATGCGGCGGCCGATCTCTTCAAGGGTCATGTGCTTCTGGGTCTTTATGCCCTGGATGCGGAGAAGCTGTTCACGCTTGTTGGCGATCTCCTTGGCTTCCTTCTCGTCAGGCATTACGTTGAATGTCTCACCTGCTGTAGGCGCTCCGTTCAGACCGAGCACTGATACTGGAGTTGACGGACCGGCTTCCTCTACTTTCTGCCCGCGTTCATTGAACATTGCCTTGACACGGCCAGTATAGCATCCGCTGAGCATTACGTCTCCAACGTGCATTGTACCGTTCTGTACAAGGACAGTAGCGAGATATCCGCGTCCTTTGTCAAGTGAAGACTCGATGACTGCTCCTACTGCTCTTCTCTTAGGATTTGCCTTCAGATCGAGGAGCTCGGCTTCAAGGAGAACCTTGTCAAGAAGCTTGTCGACATTGGTTCCTTTCTTTGCTGAAATCTCCTGGCACTGGTATTTGCCTCCCCAGTCTTCAACAAGGATGTTCATGTTGGCAAGCTGTTCGCGTATCTTGTCCGGATTTGCCCCCGGCTTGTCTATCTTGTTGATTGCAAAAATCATAGGAACACCTGCGGCCTGAGCATGGTTGATGGCTTCGACTGTCTGCGGCATTATCGCGTCATCAGCAGCGATGATGATGATAGCAAGGTCCGTAAGTTTGGCACCACGTGCACGCATTGCTGTAAATGCCTCATGTCCTGGGGTGTCAAGGAAAGTAATCCTCTTCCCGTCAGGAAGTTCGACATTGTAGGCACCGATATGCTGCGTGATTCCGCCTGCCTCACCGGCTATCACATTTGATTTCCTGATATAGTCGAGCAGGGAAGTCTTTCCATGGTCGACATGTCCCATGACAGTGATTACAGGTGGTCTAGGCACGAGATCTCCCTCCTCATCAGTCTCCTGTTCGATTGTCTGCGTGAGCTCTGCGGTGACGAATTCCACTTCATAGCCGAATTCTTCAGCTACGAGCACGATCGTCTCTGCGTCAAGCCTCTGGTTTATGGATACCATCAGTCCGAGGCTCATGCAGGCTCCGATGACTTTGGTTACAGGTATGTTCATGAGGGTAGCAAGGTCGTTTGCAGTCACGAACTCAGTCACCTTCAGCGTCTTCTTGTCGAGTTCCTGCTGCTCCATCTCCTCATGCATCTTCTGTGATGCAAGTTCCCTCTTTTCCCTTCTGTGCTTTGCTCCGAAGTTGTTCTTGGATTTGCCTTCATTCATTCTGGCATAAGTCTCCTTGATCTGCTTCTGGATCTCCTTCTGCATCTCCTCCTCTTCAGCCTCTGTCATCGCAGGTCTGAACTTGTCTTTCTTGCGGTTCTTTCCGTTGTTCTGGTTCTGGTTCTGCTTGTTGAAGGAGTTGCGGTTATTGTCATTCTTGCCTTTGGCGTTCTCGTCCTTCTTCTGGGAGTTCTGTCCGAAGTCCTGTTCGTTGCCGACCTTGGTGACATCCACCTTCTGGCTTCCGCCTTTTGTGATCCTCTCTCTCTTCTTGCCTTTCTTCTTGTCGAACTGCGAGAGATCGATCTTGTCAACTATCTTCGGACCCTGGAGCTTCTCAACTTCAAGCTTTATCTCCCTAGGCTCATGTTTTTCAGCTACAGGAGCGGCCTCCGGACGTTTTTCTTCTGGCTTTGCCTGTACAGGAGATTCCGCAGGGGTTTCGACGGACTTTGCCTGTACATTTACTTCTGTTTTCGGAGCAGCCTTTTCTGCACTGTGATGCCTTTTCTTGTCAAACTGAGACAGGTCTATCTTGTCGATTATCTTCAGACCTCCATGAAGCTCTTCATTTTCAGAAGACGATGCAGGGACATCAGCCGCAGTCTCATGTGCGGAAGATTCCTTCTGGCTTTCCACGGTCTGCGGAACAGGCTTCGGCTCCGTACCTGCCGGACTGGTCCCGGCTGCAGAAGCCTTATGCTCAAGGGCATTGTCATTTGTCTGTGCCGGTTTTTCTTCAGAGGCTGCGGCAGCAGGCTGCTGCTGTGCTGCCTCCGGTGCAATTCCGGTGCTCTTTATTATTATCTCCTTGACCGGCTCTTCCTCTTCATCTGCTGCAACATTCTTCTTTGAGCCCATCTCGATGATTTCCTTGAGCTTTATTGCAACTTTTTCTGAATCCTGCTTGAGTTTCTGTTCTTCTCCGAACTTTG
This sequence comes from Candidatus Cryptobacteroides intestinigallinarum, assembly GCA_017694785.1. Classification (GTDB taxonomy): domain Bacteria; phylum Bacteroidota; class Bacteroidia; order Bacteroidales; family UBA932; genus Cryptobacteroides; species Cryptobacteroides intestinigallinarum. The sequence continues at coordinate 249 of JADIMK010000008.1, read as the reverse complement.
CTTCTATGGCAGGAAGATATGAATCCGAAATCTTTGCATTCGGATTCAGCTCGACTTCTGCCCCCTTTTCCCTGAGGAAATCAACAAGAGTCTGGAGACCTATGTTAAATTGTTTTGTTAGCTTGCTTAGTCTTATTTCACTCATAAATACCAATATAATAACCCCTTTCTTCTTCTAGTCTTCGAATTCTGCCCGAAGAATCCTGAATACCTCAGCGACTGTCTCGTCTTCGAGGTCGGCCCTTTTGG
>JADIMK010000088.1 GCA_017694785.1 Candidatus Cryptobacteroides intestinigallinarum | reverse complement strand
TCCTTGGCCATCTGCTGCTGCATCTTCTGGGCCTCTTCCAGGCGCTGCTGCCACTTGGACTTCTTGGCCGGCTTTACGGCTGCAGCGGCCATCTGCGCATATATCTTCTCAGGTTTCACCACATATCTCTTTACGAACCATGTCTGGAGCATTGTGATGAGGTTGGAAAGAAGGTAGTAGTAGCTGAGTCCGCTGGAGAGGTTGTTACAGATGAAGAGCATCATGATAGGCATCATCCACACGCTCATGAACTTCATTCCCGCCATATTCGGGTCATTCGACATCTGGCTCGATGTCATCTTCGAATACAGGAACATGGATATGGCCATGAGAAGCGCGAACAGCGACACATGGTCCCCGTACAGAGGAATGTTGAACGGAAGGTCAAGTATGGAATCGAAGCCGCTCAGGTCATCCGCCCACAGGAAATGCTGCTGTCTCAGCTCTATAGAGGCCGGGAAGAAGCGGAACATCGCATACAGGACAGGCAGCTGCAGGAGCATAGGGAGACATCCGCCCATAGGGCTGATTCCGGCACGCCTGTAAAGCTCCATCATCGCCTGCTGCTTTTTCAGGGCATCCTCCTGCTTAGGATATTTCTCGTTCAGCTTGTCCACCTCCGGCTTGATGACAGCCATCTTGGCGGACGAAATGTACGACTTGACAGTGAGCGGGGATACTATAAGCTTTATGAATATGGTAAGTATCAGTATGATGATACCGAAATTAGCGATATACTTGCCCAGGAAATTGAACGTAGGGATTATGATACCGCGGCTGATGAGGCCTATGACAGATCCGCCCAGAGGGATTATCCTCTCGTAATGCTGGTCGTAGTCCTTTAGGGTACGGTAGTGGTTCGGTCCGAAATAGAAATGGAAAGGTACCGTCACATTCCCGTCAGGGCCTGCAGTAAAGTCAGTACGCAGTTTGGCCGAGCATGCCATAAGGTTGTGGGAAGGGTCGTCCTCCTGGAAAAACCTGATGGCAAAATCCCCCGAGGTGAAGTCACTGTCAGCCCTCATGATTGCGGAGAAGAACTGCTGCTGGAATGCGAACCACGAAATCTTCGCGTCCACACGGGCATCGTCATCACGGCCTACCCCCACTCTCTCAGGCTTCTTCTCCCCCGGGAACATGTAGTTCAGCTTGGAGTACTGCTTCTCGTTCCTGTATCCCTTCTCCATGCGCGGGATGACCACGTTCCAGTCAATGTCGAACATGGATACGTTCTTGGGGATCACATTCCCCATATCCACCAATGAGAAATCATTGTCAAGCGAGTAGCTGCCTTCGGCAAGAATGTATTTCTGCTCGATATATCCGCCTCCGGCAAATGGAAGACGCATCACTACTGACGTATCGGTCTTTTCCGCTACCTCGAAGACGAAGTCCTTGGTGTTTATGTTCTCCCCTGCATAGATAGTGATGCCGTACTGGCTCATCTCAGGCTTGAAAATATAGAGGTCCGTACTGTCATAGTTGTAGAAATCCTTGACCCTGACACTGTAAGGCTGGGCTCCCTTGGTAGTGAAAGTGACAGCTACCCTCTCATTTTCCAGAGTAAGGAGAGACGCCTCCGCATTATGTGCATTGTCTATAAGGGTGTCTTTATAGATTCTCTGTTTTACCTGAGATCCTTCCTGCAAGGCCGTCGCAGCCGTGTCTATGGGGTGCTGTGCCCTCCATACCGAATCCATATAGGCCTGCTCCGCCCTGGCTATGGAATCCTGCTGCGCCTGATATTCTACCTGTTTCTGATACTGCTTGGACTGATACCATGTGAATGCGAAAAAAATCACACCTATCAGGACTATTCCAATAACTGAATTCTTATTCATCAAATAAAATAAATAGCGTCATTTCGACGGTTTTACATATCATGATACCGTCAGGACACAACTTACCTGCATCCTGACGGCAACTCTAAAGAATCTATTCCTCACTGCTGTCTTCCGCACTGTCCAGCGCCCTTATCTGCAGCTCAAGCTCCTTGAGCTCGGCCTTGGCCTTGTCGATGCGCTCCTGCATCTGCCTGATAAGAGGCTCCGAGTTCTTGGAGGCGGCAAAGAAACCGATATTGTTCTCGTAGGTGACTATATCCTGCTCTTTCTTCAGGTATTTCTGCATAAGCCTCTCCTTCTCGCTCTTAGGGGCGCGTCCGCGGGAGCGGCGGGACATGTCCGGGAACTTGGAATTCATCGCATCCCTGTACGCCGCAGCTATCTTGTCCTTCTCCTTGAACGGCACAAAGCCTATAGCCTGCCATCTGTCAGCGAAATCCTGGGCTGCATCAGCATTCACGTCGTCATCATCGGAAAGCACGTATGCATTGATCTCCTCGATAAGATGCTTCTTGGCCCTGAGGTTTCCGTAGAAGTCATTCTCCGGCTTGGCCTGCTTGTCCCTCTCGTTGAAGAACTCGTCGCATGCGGCACGGAACCTTTTCCAGAGGGCCTCCGACTTCTTGCGCGGCACGGCACCAATCTCCTTCCATTGCTTCTGCAGGTTGATGAGCTGGTCTGTGGTCTTTTTCCACGCAGTACTGCTTTTCAGGGCTTCCGCCGCCTCGCAAAGTGCAATCTTCTTCTGGAGGTTATCATTCATCTCATCCTTGTATGCAGCATAGAATTCCCTCTTGCGTTCGAAGAATTTGTCGCATGCAGCACGGAAACGCTCGTATATCTTCTGGTTCTCCTTCTTGGAGGCATAGCCTATGCCTTTCCACTGTTTCTGGATTTCCTCAATCTCCTTTGTGCTGTCATTCCACTCGCCTGAAGTCTTGATCTCCTTTCCGGCAATGGCCTCCACCTGCTCGCAGAGCCGGGTCTTGGCGGCAAGGTTTTCCGCATACTGTTCCTTCTGGCCCTCGAAATATGCCTGGTACTTCTTGTTTATCACCGATGTGGCCGCCTTGAGGCGGTTCCAGATA
>JADIMK010000087.1 GCA_017694785.1 Candidatus Cryptobacteroides intestinigallinarum | reverse complement strand
ATATAAAAGAAAGATCAAGATAAGGAAGATCGGGGTAAGGAAGAGATATGGGTGATACTTCAGACAACAGACGGATTGCCAGGAACACTCTCATGCTTTACATGAGGATGTTCCTGCTGATGCTCGTGGGGCTGTATACCTCCAGGGTATATATCGGCACTCTCGGTGAAGTGGACTATGGCATCTACAATGTCGTCGGCGGACTTGTCGGGATGTTTTCAATCATATCCGGGACATTGTCGGCAGCCATATCGAGATTCCTGACATACGAACTCGGCAGAGGAGACATGGCAAAGCTTAAGGCTGTCTTCTGCACTGCTGTCAACATACAGATAATCTTTGCCATATCGATAATCGTTCTTGCAGAGATCTTCGGACTGTGGTTCCTGGACACCCAGATGAATATACCTGCTGAAAGGCTGCCGGCTGCCAGATGGGTATTCCATTTTTCGGTACTGTCGTTTTCAATCAGCATCATATCGGTACCTTACAATGCATCGATTGTGGCTCATGAGAAGATGTCTGCTTTTGCCGCCATCAGCATTCTCGAAGCTGTGATGAAACTTGTCATCGCGTTCCTCATCACAATATCTCCGGTCGACAGGCTGGTGTTTTTCTCGATCCTGACGATGGCAGTATCCATACTTGTCAGGATAGTGTACGGAATATACTGCAGGTCGCATTTTGAAGAATGTACATATAGTCTCGTACTTGACAAGCCTCTGATGAAGAAGATGTTCAGCTTTGCCGGATGGAACTTCATAGGCACCACGTCGGGGATACTTCGCGATGAGGGAGGAAATATACTGATGAACATATTCTTCGGCCCTGCGGTCAATGCGGCAAGGGCCATCAGCCAACAGATCAATTCCGCCGTACTGAATTTCACCGGAAGTTTCATGACAGCACTCAACCCCCAGATAACCAAAAGCTATGCTGCCGGAGAGACCGCCCAGATGATGAGGCTTGTATTCAACGGGGCCCGCTTCTCCTACTATCTGATGCTCATCCTTGCTCTGCCGCTGATGCTGAACATGGACTATATACTCTCCATCTGGCTCAAGGAAGTCCCTGACCATACTGCCGCATTCGGCATCCTGGCTCTCGTATTCGCCATGAGCGAGACCCTGTCCAACCCTCTGATTACAGCAATGCTTGCTACAGGAAACATAAGGAACTATCAGATTGTCGTCGGAGGCCTCCAGCTGCTCAACGTTCCGGTATCTTATGTTCTGCTCAAGGCCGGATGGGCACCGGAAACTGTCCTGGCCGTAGCAATCGTTCTTTCGCAGATATGCCTTGCCGCCAGGCTGGTGATGCTCAGAGGAATGATCGGACTGGATGTAAAGGCATATCTGAAGTCGGTATACTGCAATGTAGCCGCTGTTACACTTGTCGGCGCGCTTCCAATGATATTGCTGCAGAAATATATTCCTACTGGATTTTTGGGCCTGATCGCCAGCTGCGCCGCCAGCCTGCTCCTGTCCGGGCTTTCCGTGTTCTTCGTCGGATGCAGCAGACATGAACGCAAAAAGATACTGTCCTGGACTTCAGCCTTCATTTCAAGACTGTCTTCAAAACTCAGAACAAGATGAAACACGCCTTCCTCATAATAGCCCACGGGGACTATGACATCCTGGAGATGGAGATCAGCCTGCTCGATCATGAGCGCTCGGACATCTATATCCTCATTGACAAGAAGTCCCCTATGCCGTCGCTGCCTGGACCGGGCAAGAAGATGAAAGGTGGTCTTTTCTTCCTCAAGGAACGGATCGACATCAGGTGGGGTGCCAGCAGCCAGATAAAGGCAGAGATGCTTCTCTTCAGCGCAGCCCATGCCAACGGGCCATATGCCTACTACCATCTGCTTTCCGGAGTCGACCTGCCCATCAAGCCCATCGGGACCATACTTTCCTTCTTCGACGGCCATCAGGGAAAAGAATTTGTAGAGTTCTCATCCATCGACAGGAGCAACTATCTCCCTAGGGTCATGCAATGGCACTTCAACACATGGCAGATCAGAGACCCTAGCTACAGATGGACGAGGGCAGACCGCAGGAGGAACAGTCTGGAAAAGAAAGCGGATAAATATCTTCGGCGACGCAGGGAAGACTTCATGAAAGGCTGCAACTGGGTAAGCATCACTGAAGAGTTCTGCAGCTATCTTCTGCAGCACAAGCGCCATATCCGCAGACGCTACAGATATACCCTCGCAGCAGACGAGATATTCCTTCATACCCTGCTGTGGCAGTCACCCTTCAAGGATAAAATCTATTCACCGGACAATGATTCATCCGGCAGCATGAGGGAGATAGACTGGACAAGGGGCAATCCCCATGTCTGGGGCAGCGCACCTGAAGACCTGGACATTCTGCTGTCTTCCGGGAACATGTTTGCGAGAAAGTTCAGTTCCAGATTTATTGAGACTGCAAAAGAGATATATGCACGGCTCAGGCACTACGATGAATACTGCTGCGGCTGTACAGCCTGTGAGAGCATCTGTCCTCACGGGGCCATCACGATGAAGCCCGACGGGATGGGATTCCTGTACCCGTCGGTGGACAGCTCCAGATGTGTGGACTGCGGCTTGTGCGAAAAGGTCTGCGGATTCAACCGCAGGATTGCCTCTGAAGGAGCGGAGAGCAATCAGCAGTTCTACGCCATTCGCCACAGGGATTTGGATGAGATCAGACGCAGCAGGAGCGGTGCGGCTTTTCCGGCTGTATCAGATCTTATAATTAGGGATGGAGGCGTAGTCTACGGGGCAGCCTTTGACAGCGGGTTCAATGTAGTCCACAGAAGAGCCGCCACCCTTGAGGAAAGAGACTGCTTCAGAGGAAGCAAATATGTCCAGAGTGATATGCGGGGTGTGTTCCGGCAAGTCAGGAAAGATCTCTCCGACGGACTGACGGTGCTATTCAGCGGCACGCCTTGCCAGGTGGACGGACTGAGGAACTACATCTGCAAAAGGCTCTCTGAAAAGCTTTATCTTGCAGACATTGTCTGCCATGGGGTCCCGGCTCCTGCCGTGTGGAAAGGCTATCTGGATCATCTGGAAAAGAAAGAAGGCGACAAGATGACTTCCGCTGACTTCAGGGACAAGGAAAAGTTAGGATGGTCTGTGATGTCTGAGTGCTTCACATTCTCTGGAGGCAAGAAAATCTATTCAGACAGTTTCTCCTGTCTATTCATAAAGGACCTGATATCGAGACCAGCCTGCAGCGTCTGCCCGTACGCCGATACCCGCAGGCCAGGAGACATCACTTTCGGAGACTTCTGGGGATGGGAACATGCAGTGCCAGGCTTCAATGCAGATGACCGCGGAGTGTCCCTTGT
>JADIMK010000007.1 GCA_017694785.1 Candidatus Cryptobacteroides intestinigallinarum | reverse complement strand
TCTCATTGTGATATATTGCGGCGGTTAAAGCCGCGGGGATCCACCTCTTACCATACCGAACAGAGAAGTTAAGCCCGCGCGCGCCGATGGTACTGCCCCACCAGGTGGGAGAGTAGGTCGCTGCCGCATTTTTAGACGTCCCGGAAGACACGAGTCTCCCGGGACGTCTTTTTTGTGCCCGTGCCCGCCTGGATTACCCCGTGCCCGCCTGGATGCCCCGAGTCCGTCTGGATTACCCCGTGTCCGTCTGGATGCCCCCGTGTACGTCTCCCACGCCCGCCGGCTCCCATCTCCGCGGCTCTGCTCATCGCCCGTCAGGCTGGCGGCGGTCCGGCAGCACCGGACATTTTCAGGTTGTGTACCCAAAAGCATCTGCCCTGGGTGCAAGTCATTGATCGGTAACGAAGTAACAATTCCAATTATGCTTTTGACCACTAAAAAATGGGTCAAAAGCATCTCTCTTTCTGAGAGTTGTTGAATGTCAATAAGTTATATCTGACATGATGCTTTTGGGTACGGAAATTCCTTGTCACTCCGTTGCTTATGCCAGCGGAAAATCTTTGATATACCTTTGCTTATGCCAGCGGAAAATCTTTGATATACCGTTGCTTATGCCAGCGGAAAATATTGCCCCTTCATTCCTTCAGGCAGCGGAAATTCCTGGCTCCTGCTCCATGTCTTCAGAAGGGAAACGGAGTTGTGTTGATATATGCAGTATCTGTAATCCGGATGCTGGATAATGCTCCATCCATGGATTTTTTTGCTAACTTTGAAAGTTTGAAATAAACTTTTGAAGTTATGATACTTGATGATATTTTGGCTTACAGGGTAAGCGTACGTAAGTTTGATCCTTCCAGGAAGTTGCCTGACGGTACGGTGGAGACTCTCGTTTCTGCTGCAATGCTGGCTCCGAGCTGGAAGAATTCACAGACCCCGCGGTATCATGCTGTACTTACCGGGGATATGCGTTCAAAGTTGCTGGATTGCCTAGGCTCAAGGAATGCTCAGAATGCTGCTGATGAGTCTGTTCTGATTGTGACGACTTTTGTCAAGGATGTAGCTGGATTCAACAGAGAGGGCAAGCCGGACAACGAGCTTGGCAACGGCTGGGGCATATATGATGCAGGTCTTGCCAATTCAGTCCTTCTGCTGAAAGCTGCTGAGCTCGGTATTGATTCCCTTGTGATGGGAATACGTGATGCCCAGGCTATTTCAAGGACTCTCGGCCTTCCTGGCAATGAAGCAGTCCTTTCCGTCATAGCACTCGGCTATAGGACAGCAGATCCTGTCAGACCAGCTAGAAAACCACTGGACGAGATACTCAAGATATATTGATGCATAGGAATAGAAAAAGATTCGGCAATGTAATGCTCCGCTTCAGAAGATGGGCGAGGCATTCTTATTCCGTATTCTGCTCCATTGGCAAGAAAGTGACTATAGGCCACCTTTCTTCTGATATCGTCGATGCATCGTTACGTAAGGACAGAAGCATCCATTCCGGATATCTTTCCGGTGATGTCAGGAGCATTTCATATATGGTATTTTCCGGATCTGATATCGGGGCTGACGAGACACCGCCCGGAGGTGATGAACCATTGCTGCGTTACCTGTTGCTTTCCATGGTGACTGCAGTTTCGGAATCTTCAGAATCCGATTGCACTGAGGCCAGAAGGTTCTCAGAGATACGTCATTCATATACTTCATATACACGTATTTCGCATACATGTAATTCAAGGGCAGGCTGCCATCTGGGTGGTCTGTCCTTTTTTGTCGTATCTATCTGATCCCGGTAATCCGGTTTGATTTATGGCAATTTGACTGTATCTAATTGATTTACAGTAATTCGGTTATATCCTTCGTGGAAGTGTTTAATTTGAAAGTACTTGTTTGTAGACATTTGGACTGGGAGTGATTAATTTGAAAGTATTTGGTTTGGAAGTAATTAATTTGAAAGTATTTAGTTCGTAACTATTTGATTTATAACTATTTTAGTTTGTGAGTATTTGTAAAAATTATCTTATCATGACAGATATTGGAACAGAAGCAGAGAAAATCATAGGAGCTGGCGGAATCGATACGGCGGTGGCACTGGACTATTCCAGGACGAAATCGACTGACGAACTGCTTGAGCTGGCAGCGGAAGTCATGCACAGGGCCTGTCCGCCGACCTTCGATACATGCTCAATAATAAATGCGAAGTCCGGAAGGTGTCCGGAGGACTGCAAGTGGTGCGCCCAGTCGGCGCATCATCATACCGGAGCGGAGGAGTATCCTCTGATGTCAGTCCAGCAGCTTATCGACGGAGCAAGGAAGAGCAAGGCAAGGGGAATCGGCCGTTTCTCTATAGTCACAAGCGGCCGCAGGCTGAAGAAAGAAGAGGTTGACAGGATATGTGAAGCCGCAGAAGCTATAGGAAAGGAATGTGGAATATATCTGTGTCTTTCCGCCGGACTCCTTGATGAAGATGACCTTGTCCGGCTCAGGAAATCCGGGATAAGTCGCTATCATTGCAACCTTGAGACAGCCCCTTCATATTTCGGCAAGCTCTGCACTACGCATGACCAGCAGCAGAAGATAAGGACACTCCAGGCAGCCAAGGCAGCAGGAATGGAAATCTGCAGCGGCGGGATAATAGGAATGGGTGAGACCATGGAGCAGAGGATAGAGCTCGCTGATGTACTCAGAAATCTTGGCGTAGCCTCAGTACCGGTCAATATCCTTGTGCCTGTAAAAGGTACGGCGCTTGAGTCACAGCCCCTGATCTCTGAGGATGAGATACTCCGGACAATCGCTCTCTTCCGGCTGATGATGCCATCGGCAAGGCTCAGGTTTGCAGGAGGCCGGACACGGCTTTCGGACCAGGCTCAGATGAAGGCTTTCCGCTCCGGGATAAATGCAGCGATATTCGGAGGTATGCTTACGACGCCGGGCGACCAGGTCGCGTCAGATTTTGAACGTATAAGACAGGCAGGATATGTACAGGAATAAGGTAGATATGGAAAAGGTGACAGATGAGTTTGACATCAGGCATCTGTGGCATCCGTATGCATCGGCGACAAGACCGTTGCCTGCATACAAGGTAAAGGAGGCGCATGGCTGCCGGATAACACTTGAAGACGGGACAGAACTCATCGAAGGCATGTCTTCGTGGTGGTGTGCCATCCACGGCTACAACAATCCAGTGCTAAACGAGGCGGCAAAGGCACAGCTGGACAAGATGTCGCATGTGATGTTCGGAGGTCTGACCCATGACCCTGCTATCGAGCTCGGGAAGACTCTTCTTTCTATTCTCCCAGAGGAATTTACTCATATTTTCTATGCCGACAGCGGCTCGGTCGCAGTGGAAGTGGCGATGAAGATGGCTGTCCAGTACCATTATGCTGCTGGACATCCTGAAAGAACCGATTTCGTCACAATCAGGTCCGGTTACCATGGTGACACATGGAATGCTATGTCTGTGTGTGATCCCGTAACCGGGATGCACAGCATATTCGGAGATGCACTTCCTGCAAGGTATTTTGTACCTTCACCACGCAGCCGTTTTGACGGGGAGTGGCAGAAAGATGATATCCTGCCTCTGGAAAAGATGCTCGAAGAGCACCACAGCACCATTGCGGCGCTCATCCTTGAACCGGTAGTGCAAGGGGCGGGAGGCATGTGGTTCTATCATCCGGAGTATCTCAGGCAGGCTGCCGCCCTCTGTAGACACTACGGTATCCTGGTGATATTCGATGAGATAGCTACAGGCTTCGGAAGGACAGGAAAGCTTTTTGCCTGGGAACATGCCGGCGTGAAGCCAGACATCATGTGCATAGGCAAATCCCTGACAGGAGGGTATATGACCCTATCTGCCGTACTGACTACAGACAAGGTCGCCGGGACTATATCCGACAATTATCCCTATGCATTCATGCATGGACCGACGTTCATGGCCAATCCTCTCGCTTGTGCAGTGGCTAAGGCAAGCACAGATCTTCTCCTGTCTTCGGGATGGCAAGAGAAGGTAGCAGCGATTGAATCCCAGATGCGGAAGGAACTGTCTCCAGCGGCTTCTCTCCCTCAGGTTGCGGATGTCAGGGTACTTGGAGCAATCGGTGTCATTGAGACAAGGCAGCCGGTGGACATGGCCTGGATGCAGAAAAGATTCATTGAAGAAGGCATTTGGGTACGGCCTTTCGGAAGGCTTGTGTATATAATGCCTCCTTATGTAATAAGCAAGGAAGAACTCTCGCAGCTGACCTGTGCCCTTGTGAAGATAACTGCGGAAATACCGTATGGAAATGCCGGCAATGACGGAACTACGGCAGGCAACTGTAGTGCAGACGGACATGCCGGATCCGGCAGAAATGAGTAGGAATATGGATGCAGACAAGATCATAGGTTCACTGAAGGAAAGCGGCAATCTGAGGATTTTGTCGCAGATGGACCATAAGGGCAAGGACGTGGCTTCCGGACAGGAAAGGATGCTCAACCTGTCATCCAACGACTATCTCGGTCTGGCTTCCGATGCCGATTTCTATCGCGGATTTGCGGAGAAACTGTCCGCGAGACTTAAGGACTGTGGTAATGAGATACCGGAGGACTTTCTGTTCTCATCTTCATCATCTCGCCTTCTGACAGGAAATTTCAATATATACAGGGAGGTCGAGGCCGAACTGGCATCCCTGTACGGGAAGGAGGCTGCGCTTGTGTTAGGGAGCGGTTATCACATGAATTCCGGGATTCTTCCTGCTGTGGCTGAGGAAGGGGACATTATCCTGGCCGACAAGCTCGTTCATGCTAGCATAATAGACGGCATGAGGCTGTGCAGATGCAGGAATGTGCGTTTTCGTCATCAGGACCTGGATCAGCTTGAAAGCCTTGTCGAAAGACATCACGGCAGCTCCGGGACTGTCTTCATAGTCACTGAAAGCATATTCAGCATGGATGGGGATGTGACGGACCTCAGGCGTCTGGCGTCCATCAGGAGGAGATACCCGAATGTCGTGCTGTATGTGGATGAAGCCCATGCAGCCGGTCTTCGCGGAAGCAAGGGCCTGGGAGTTGCTGAGGAACAGGGCTGCATCGGAGACATTGACTTCCTCTGCGGCACTCTGGGAAAGGCTCTTGCCTCAATAGGCGGCTTCACTGTCTGCTCAGAGGAAAACAGGCTTCTGCTTGTCAACAGGATGAGGCCTTTCATATTCACTACGGCTCTTCCGCCTGTGAATATGTTGTGGACTCTTCATGTCCTGAGGGCACTTCCTTACATGGAAGAAAGGCGAAGACATCTTGAAAGGATTTCTGCAAGACTCCGGAATACTCTTGCCGGATATGGATTTACTTCGACTTCAGGAAGCCAGATAATTCCTGTTACGGTAGGAGACAGTTTTCTGGCAGGAAAGCTCGCAGCTGAGTTCCGGCACAGAGGCTTCTGCCTTATGCCGGTGAGACCACCGACAGTACCGGAAGGGACTTCAAGGCTCAGGATTTCCCTTACAGCTGCCATTACAGACGAGGATATGGACAGATTCATATCAGCTGCGGCTGAAATATTAGGTCCAGTACATCCGGAAGGCCAGGTAAAATGACATACCTGCGCAGACATTTGTCTGAAGAAGTCAGGAACTGGTGGAAGTCAGAAAACGGACGAAAGTCTGGACACGGGTGGAAGGTAAGAAACAGGTAAAAGGATGAAATTATTGCATTATAGACAATGAGACAGGAATTTCTTGTAGATAAAGGACGCAGCAGGCTCATCTTGCTGTTCGGAGGATGGGGAAGCGGCCCGGAGATGTTCTCAGGCTGCAAGACAGAAGACGGGTATGACATGCTTCTGTGCTATGATTACAGGGATCTGGATTTCAACTATGGACTGCTTGACGGCTATTCAGAGATACGCCTTATTGCCTGGTCCATGGGGGTCTGGGTAGCTGATACAGTGCTCGGCTCGTCAGATGCAGGCCGAAGAGCAGCGGCGAAGATATCGGAAGCCATTGCTGTCGGCGGCACATTGTCTCCGGTGGATGATTCCTGCGGGATACCGACGTCAGTCTTCAATGGTACGCTGGACAATCTGTCGGATGGCAGCAAAGCGGATATTACCCTAAGGAAGTTCAGACGGCGTATGTGCGGAGATCATCTTGAGTATTTTTCTTCACATCTGCCTTCAAGGACTGTTGCCGAGCTCCGTGATGAACTCGCGTTCCTCGATGAAGCTGTGTCCGGAAGATGTTCAGAAGGAGAGCCTCTGAGGTGGAATTATGCGGTAATAGGGGAGAAGGACATGATATTTCCTGCAGAAAATCAGGAAAGAGCGTGGAAAGACCGTGCCGGAAGAGTCATAAGGACGGCATCTCCGCATTTTGATGAAGACTTGTTTTCAAGACTTACAGAAGGAGAATGGATAAAGACATTGTAAGGGCACGTTTTGCGAAGGCAGTGAGGTCGTATGACGACAATGCCCATGTCCAGAGGCAGATAGCCGGGTATCTTTGCCATCTGATGGCAGAATATGGCTTAGGTCTGCATGGCCATGGGGCAAAAGATTCAGAATTTGAGGTGTTGTCCACGGTCCTCAGATCGGCGGATCAGGAGCTGAAAGCTGTCCCGACAGGGCCCTCACGGGTGCTGGAGGTCGGCTGCGGCACTGGTATGCTGTCAAGGATGTTCCTCAAGGATTTCTGTCCGGACAGGATTTGGCTGAACGATCTTTGTCCAGAGGTCTCGTCTATGCTGGAAGATCTTCTGGAGCCCGGACGGACCGAATTCCTGCCAGGAGATGCTGAGACAGTGGTATTTCCGGTGAATCTGGATCTTATAATGTCATCTTCTGCCTTGCAGTGGTTTGCAGATCTTCCTGCATTCCTGGACAAGTGCAGCGCAGCCCTCAGGGAAGGAGGAATCCTGGCGTTCAGCTCTTTCGGACCGTTGAACATGAGCGAGATTGCTGCCCTGGAAGGTATTTCTATCCCATATCAGACTCTTTCTGAGCTTACAGGACTTGTCTCAGGAAAGTTTGACATTATCTACGCTGAAGAAAGTGAAGCTGTACTCTCCTTCGCCTCCCCTGAAGAAGTGCTGCGGCACATGAAACTGACAGGAGTAACAGGCCTTAGAAAAGAACCTTGGACGAGGTCTCGTCTGGAGAGTTTCTGCAGCAGGTATTCAGACCTGTTTTCCGACCCGGACGGGACTGTGCGTCTGACATATCATCCCCTTTACGTGATTGCGAGGAAAAAGTGATACCCATATCATAATAATTGATACGATAATATAAGACTATTGTTACGATAAAATAATACTATCGATACGATAAATGACAAATGTAAAATGGAAAAGAATGTATTTTTTGTAAGCGGTATAGATACCGGTACCGGCAAAAGCTATGCGACCGGCTATCTGGCGAAGGTCTGGAATGAGAACGGCCGCAGGACCATCACCCACAAGCTTGTCCAGACAGGCAACGGTGACATGTCAGAAGACATTGAGGTGCATCGCAGGATAATGGGATGCAGCATGCTTCCGGAAGATGATATGAAGCTGACTATGCCTGAGATATTCTCTTATCCGTGCTCACCGCACCTTGCAGCTGAAATAGACGGCAGAGAAATCGATTTCAAGAAGATAGAAGCCTCAGTCAGAGAGCTTTCTTCAAGGTATGACGCTGTGCTTGTAGAAGGGGCAGGCGGTCTTATGGTACCTCTTACAAGGAATCTCCTTACTCTTGACTATGCTGCAGCTCAGGGCTGGCCTCTTATACTTGTGACATCAGGCAAGCTCGGCAGCATCAACCACACGCTTCTGAGCCTTGAGGCTGCAAGGAACCATGGACTTGAGCTTGCCATGCTCATGTTCAATCTCTATCCGGAAGAGGAGGACAGTACTATCTCGGCCGATACCCAGAGGTATATCCAGGATTATCTTGAAAGGAACTATCCTGATGCCGACTATATGACAGTGCCGGTGTTGGAATAGCATATACGAAAAAAGGGTAAGCTTATTACATCGCACCGCTACAACCTCCTGCCCTTGCTGCCTTCCGGCCCTGGGGGATTCAGAGGGAGCTGGTCGTGTAAGACTTACCCGATGCAAAGATAGTCAAAATTTCATTAACGCAAAATTATTTCAGGCTGTCGAATATGAGCGGAAGGATATCATCGACGCGGCTGAATTTCCATGTCTTTTCAGCTCCAACCATGATTATCTCCATGTTGTGACCACCACGGTCCTGGTATTCAGCCATTACCTGACGGCATGCCCCGCAAGGGGTTGCCGGTACGCTGCACAGCTTGCCGTCCTTGCAGGCGGCGACAGCCAGAGAAAGCATCGCCGCATCAGGATAGTGTGCCGCTGCATAGAACATTGCAGTGCGCTCAGCGCAGAGGCCCGACGGAAAAGCCGCATTCTCCTGGTTTGAGCCTGTTACAATCTCTCCGCTGGAAAGCCGGACAGCCGCTCCCACATTGAAATGTGAATATGGAGCATATGCCTTGGACGCAGCTTCAACTGCAGCCTCGGCAAGCTCTCTGTCTTCAGCTGACATTTCTTCCGGAGAGCTGAATTCGGTGTATCTGATGTTGATTTCGCAGTCTTTCATATATCGTCGTTATATGTTATATTTGCAACCAATGCCCTGGAGACTATGGTACTGCAGTCAAGTTCTTCTGCCTGTACTGCCGGGCTCCATGGTATATCTGTCGTCTGCAATTGCTGACACAGTAAGCAAATATAACTATTTATTGCTGATTTTGTATATTTCTTGAACCTTTCGGCTGGATATACTGCGTTTTTTGCTGCATAAAAAGCTGATTGTTTCAAAATGAAAGTCAGATTTGGGTATGAAAGTCTGTATAGGATTGTCCGGAGGTGTCGATTCGAGTGTGGCCGCCCTTCTTCTCAAGAAGGCCGGTCATGATGTATTTGCACTGTTCATGCAGAACTGGCATGATACTACTGGTACGCTACACGGAGACTGTGAGTGGGAGGAGGACCGCTTTGTCGCTGAGATGGTGGCGAGGAAGATAGGTATACCGTTCTATTTTGTGGACTTGAGCGATGAATACCGCAAGAGGGTCGTGGACTATATGTTCGACGAATATTCAAAGGGCCGGACTCCGAATCCAGACGTATTGTGCAACAGAGAGATCAAGTTCGATGCTTTCATGAAGTGCGCGATGAAGCTCGGGGCAGATTATGTGGCGACCGGCCATTACTGCAGGAAAGATGAGATCAAAGGTCCGGACGGCTCTCCGGTGTACAGGATATTCGCCGGGACAGATCCCAACAAGGACCAGAGCTATTTCCTCTGTCAGCTCACGCAGGAGCAGCTGTCAAGGGCGTTGTTTCCTATAGGTGACATTGAGAAACCGGAGGTCCGCCGCATTGCTCATGAAGCAGACCTGCCGTCGGCAGACAAGAAGGATTCCCAAGGGATATGCTTTGTCGGGAAGGTGGATCTGCCGACTTTCCTCCAGCAGCAGCTGAAGCCTCATGAGGGTGATATAGTCGAGGTGTATGATGCGTTCTATGATGCTGATCCTCAGTACAATTTTATAAAGACTACCCTCAATTCCCTCAAAAAGGACAGTTATGATGGAGATGTCCAGCTTGTGACAGACTATATATCTGATGCGAAGACTGATGCAACGTCCGGAAGGACTGTGAAAGGCAATCCTCAGCATGAGGGCGGCTGCATCGGTGAGACAGAGTTCTCAAGGGAGAAGATAGCTGCGCTTGATGACTCTTCCTTCGAAAGGCTTTCGGAGCCGGTAACATACGGAGGGATACGCTTCGAGACTGAGACATACCGCTCCGGCAAACACCATGTCAAGAAGACAAGGTACAAGGACAATCCTTTCGGCAAGATAATCGGGAAGCACGACGGGGCACAGTTCTATACGATAGGGCAGAGGAAGGGCCTTAATGCCGGAGGACACAAGGATTCAGTATTTGTCATACAGACGGATATCCAGACAAATACAATATATGTAGGGGAAGGACATCACCATAAAGGGCTTTCCAGGAGCTGTCTGCGGATACTTCCGGAGGAAATCCACTGGATCAGGGAAGATCTGGCCATGAAGCCAGGCGAGATACGCCGCTTCAGGGTACGGATCCGTTACCGCCAGCCGCTCCAGGATGCATTCCTGATAAGGAGAGACAACGGGATGTTCATCCTTTTTGATGAACCGCAGAGGGGAATAACCCCTGGACAGTTCGCAGTGTGGTATGATGATGACCAGATGATCGGCTCTGGTGTCATCAGCCGTTGATCCTGAGGCATAACCGCACGGCTCTGGGTCTACAGAAGCGCTTTTGCAGCGGATTCTCCTGCGAGCATTCCTGTCGAGAAGGCAGTCTGAAGATTGAAGCCTCCCGTATCTCCGTCAAGGTCAAGTATCTCACCGGCGAAATACAGCCCCGGACATACCTTTGACTCCATTGTCTTTGCAACTATCTCTGCTGTGCTTACTCCACCGGCAGTGATGACACATCTTTCGAAGCCTACATATCCCTTGATGTCCATTTTCCAGTTCTTCAGTGCAGAAGCCAGATTCCTGTGGTCAAGCCTCTGGCTGCAGCGGATGAAACCTTTGATGAGAGACATCGGGATGACTTTGCCAAGGAGGACCTTGAACCTGTCGCTGTAGCTTTTGCCCTGGCTCCGGCGGTCGGCTACTATTTCTTTCCAGAGCGAATCTATCCTTTTAGACAGGGCTTCCGGACTGACTGCCGGCTTCAGGTCTATGGATATCGAAGCTTTGCTCCCGTTGAGGATGGCATTCACGCAGCGCCGGCTTATCTTGAATCCGACAGGTCCCTCAAGTCCGCCGTCAGTAAAGTCTATGTCGCCGAATTCTTCCTGGACAGGACTTCCGTCTATGAAAAGTGTAAGACCTATGTTCTTCAGCTGGTTGCCGTTGAGGGCCGAACCGGTCTCCGATAGCGGAGTGCTCCTGTCGATGTGTCCCTTCAGCCTTTTGCCTGTGCCATCAGATGCCGGGCTCGTCATGTCATTGTCGCCCCTTGAAGATATCTTGCTTTCTGTCTTGTAGCCTTCCGGGACCACAGCCGTGAGTGAAGGAAAGCATCTGCTTACTGTGTGTCCGAGGGATTCCGCCCATCTGTAGCCGTCTCCGGTCGATCCTGTCCCTGGATATGACAGTCCTCCGGTAGTGATGATCAGCTTCCTGCAGGAGAATTTCCGGCCGTCGGCGCAGGTTATCCTGAATCTGCGCATATCTGCTGCTCCGTCTTTGTCCGTCTCTTCAGCGGCTGTGTCAGTATCTTCAGCTGCAATGTCTTTAGCTTCAACGGTGATGTCCGTCACTTCGCACCCTGTCTCGAATATTGCTCCGGCTTCTGACGCCGCCTTGTAAAGCGTATCGACCACGTCCGCAGCTTTCTGGGAAGCGGGAAAGACCCTCTCTCCTCTTTCTTCCACTGTCTCGAGTCCATGCTCATTGAAGAATCTCACTGTATCTCCTGTGGAGAAATTGTAGAAAGCCATCTTCAGCGGATTGGGCTTCGGATGGATGTGGGAAGAGAAGTCCTGCCATCCACGGGTAGTTGTTATATTGCATCTTCCTTTCCCTGTTATCATTATTTTCCGGCCTGGGCGGGGCATCTTTTCGAGGACAGTCACTTCCGGGACCTGGGTGTCCTTACCTGCTGAAGATCTTCTGAGCTCTGGTGCCGCTCCGTATGCTGCCATCATTCCGGCCGCTCCTCCGCCTATTATTATGATGTCTGAGTGTTTCATTTCTATCTCTGAAAATATTTGCGAAAGATATGAAATATTTTACTAAATTTGCAGTCCATTTTGAAAGCCACTTTAGCTCAGTCGGTAGAGCAACGCATTCGTAACGCGTAGGTCGTGGGTTCGAATCCCATGAGTGGCTCTTTTATAAGTACAGGAAAGCTCTGTCATGTTTAAGGAAGCTCTGTCATGAAGCCTTCTTTCTGCAGCGGGATTCTTCCGCTATTGCTTACAGCCATTCTTTTTACAGGGTGTCACCGTCCGGTACGGAATCCATTGGATCATAACGGTTATTTCAGCTATGCCAGATATGTCGATGTCTCGCTCTGCGGGGACAGTACAGCTGCTGTAGTCACATTTTCTCCATATGACGGCTCGGCTGATACGGTGTATGTCAGGATTCCTGTCAGAGATGTCGTCTGTATGTCTTCCGGTTATGCTGCCTGTCTGGATGCCCTTGACTGCGGCTCTGTGATTTCAGCTGTCTCAGGAGCCGGTTATATCACGGATACTTTGCTCCGTGAAAGATTCTGCATGACAAAGTCCGGCAAGGCATGTGGCCGCTGGATTGACAATGAAGCTTTTAGTGGCGGAAGTCCCGGAAATTCTTCTGTTGACGGAGGTGCTGGGGATCCTTCCTTGAAACCTCTTTATGATGTAGGATATGGTCCTTCACTCGATCTGGAACGTCTGCTTGTGCTCTCACCTGATCTTGTCGCAGCCTATACGGTTTCTCCATCCGACATCAGATATATGGACAGGCTTTCTGAAGAGGGGATTCCTGTTATATGCCTTTACGACCATTACGAAGATCATCCTTTGGCTAGGGCTGAATACCTGAGGCTTTTCGGATTGCTTGCCGGGAGGAAAGAGACAGCTGATTCGCTGTTCAATGCTGTCTCCCGAAGATATCTTTCCTTATCGGAAAAGGTTCGTGAAATTACCGGGGCCGGGGAATATCAACTTGGGTCGGACGACAATATGGATGAGCAGGAGGCTTTTGAAGCGACACGGAAGTCCTGCAGCAGGAAAGTCCTTCTCAATGCTCCATACGGTGATGCATGGTATATCCCAGGAGAGGACAATTATTTTTCTCAGCTGATCCGGGATGCGGGAGGAGAGGTCCTCGGATCACGCCATGGAAGCAGGGAGTCTTCAGTGATAACACAGGAAAAGGCATTTCTTCTGGCGAAGGAAGCTGACTACTGGCTCAATCCGGGATGGTGCAGGACAAAGTCAGACATACTTTCAGCGGTTACGGTATCAAAGTTCATGGACCTTGACGGAATCGGAATCTACAACAACATAAGGAGAACAACTCCAGAAGGAGGAAATGATTTCTGGGAAAGCGGTGCCGTAAGGCCTGATCTCATACTTGAAGACCTTGTAATGATATTGCATCCTGACATGGCTGACACTCTGTGCGTCAGCTCTGCTGATCGGAAGCAGCCGATGGATGGCAGACTGTACTATTTCATACATGTGGAATAACTGTACTGCTCCCTTCCGGATCTTATGTATGTCTATCGGTAGTCTATGTAGACTATCCAATCTAATCCAGTCTATGTAGACTATCCAGACAGTCTGAACAGACTATCTGATTATCCTGAAGCTGAAAAGAGGATTTCCGCAGAAGCTGCCGCTTATAGTTGTCTCATGGGGCTGGACGTCATCATTGAATCCGGCGAGAAGGGACATGGGAGCAAGCTCTATGGCCAGTATGTCGCCTATCCTCAGTGATACTATGGCTGATGCTTTGCTCAAGGCTTTTTCAATGATTTTCCGAGATCCTTCCTGTGTCCTGAATATCTCAATCCCGTCCTTGAGGACCGAATAGACGTTTGTCCCGCCATCAAGTGTCACTGTATTGTACATTGGGAAGGGAAGGACCGAGGTGTGGTCGGCGCATGATGCTGCCGCAATTCCGTATGGAGAGCCGTCCAGCATATCTGACGGATACAGCAGCATGCCGTAGTTGACGGCATCGTAGTAGCGCGGCGCATATTTCAGCCCTACGCATTTGCCGGCTTTGCTGATCCTTGCGAAGAGGACAGGCGTCCACATATAGCCGTTTATGCTGTCAGGAACGTAAAGATCCTTGTCTTCACGTTCCCAGCTTGTGTCCGGCCGGCAGCATATCCTGCCTCCGTCATATGTCTTTACTATTATGTTCACGGATGTCTATATATCAGTGATTCCCTGGACAGATCCCATATCGGTGATTCCTAGAACAGACTCCCTGTCCCTCCTGACCTGTCCTTGCCGTTCCTGGACTTGTCTTCCCTCGTGTTGAATTTGCCTGCAAGCATGTTCAGGGAGTTGTCCAGCTCTTCAGCCGAGAGTGGCTTAGGTGCCTCAGCGGCCTTCGCAGCACGTCTGGCTTCCTTTTTCTCGTTTTCGTACTGCTGCTTGAGAAGTTCGAACTGACGCTTTGTGTCCAGTGTGAACTCCCCGTTTTCAATCCAGCTGAAATATGACGGCTCTGTCATATATACTTCCCTGGCTGTCTTTCCCTTGTGCTTGCCGAAGCTTATGATAGGCTCTTTCTTGTCATTCAGAGCGATCCTGCCTGCATAGTCGAGGTTTTTCTGCCTTTCGGAGAAGTTTGACAGGAACTCCACATTGTTCTTCAGTGTCTCCGGATATCTGTCCAGCTGTGCCTTCAGCACTGCATAGGTAGCAAGCGTATCTGCTTCCGCAGCATGGGCGTTCTCAAGCTCCTTTCCGCAGTAGAACCTGTAGGCTGCCTTGAGATTGCGCGGTTCCATCACGTGATAGATGTTCTGGACATCCACCATACGCATCTCATGTAGATTGATGTCGATGTCCTTGTGCATGTACTTGCGGACTCTCTCAAGCTCTTCAGCGAGCATAGGAAGGTCAAACTTGGTGGAGTTGAAGCCCGAAAGGTCGCTGTCCTTGAGCCAGGAGACGACTTCATCCACAATCTCGCAGAAACGCGGACAGTCAACAAGTTCCTCATCGCTGATGCCGTGTACAGCCTTTGCACTCGGTGTGATGGCTTTCTGACATCCGGCGACATAGTCCCACGGCTTGACTCTCCAAGTCTTTATTCTCTCTTCAGCTCCAGGAAATACTTTTACGAAGCTCAGTTCTATTATTGCGTCAGACGCTATATTGAGGCCGGTACTCTCAATGTCAAAGAAGAGTATCGGCCTTTCAAGATTCAGTTCCATTATCCAGATGTAGTTTTATGGAAAAGTTGTCCGTTATCAGAACATGATAGGCATTATGATGCCGCAGATCTTGCCGCTGTCTGTCTCGTCCTCAGACGGAACTATGAGAGCCGCGCGTTTGCTGTCTGCGAATTTCATGACTATCTCATTGCATGTCATGTTGCTGAGTATCTCTATTATGAAAGTAGACTTGAAGCCTATCGAGAGTTCGTCTCCATTGTATTCGCAAGGGACCTTTTCGTAGGCTGCTATCGAGAACCCGAGGTCCTGTGCGGAAATCTCCAGGGAACCTGGCCTGAGATCGAACTTGATGTGGTTCGAAGCCTTGTTCGCACATACAGATACCCTGCGTACCGTGTTGAGGAAAAGCGACCTCTCTATCTTCAGGACATTTGAATTGTTCTGAGGGATGACATCCTTGTATTTCGGGTATTTGCCGACGATAAGCCTGCAGATGACAGTGGTCTTGTCAAATGTGAATACTGCGTTCTTTGCATCGAATGATACCTCTACAGACTCGATGTTCTTTCCGATGATCGACTTGAGGACAGCTGCTGGTCTCTTGTGGAGTATGAAAGAGGATTTCTGCTGTGCCTGGACATCCGAGGCTGTGTAGCATATGAGCTTATGCGAATCGGAGGCAACAAGAGTAGTCGACTCCGGCTCGATGTCGAAATATATACCGTTCATTACAGGCCTGATCTCATCATCGGCTGTCGCATATATCGTACTTGAAATCCCTTCGACCAGCTCTTCTGCAGGGAACGTGATCTTTACTGCAGTCTCGTCTGTCCCTGCGATCTCAGGGTAGTCTACTGCCGGAAAGAATGGGAGTGTGGATGATCCGCTTGCCCATCTGCATTCAAATGAACTGTCGCTTACTGTGCTGATTGTCAGAGGCTGGTCAGGTAGTTCCTTGAGGAGGTCAGTGATATGCTTGGCCGGGATAGCCATCTGACCTTCTTCAACAGCATTGTCCACTTCAAGGACAGTGCGGAGCGTGAGTTCCATGTCAGAGGCTGTTATCTCAAGTGAGTTCCCTTTCAGTACGAAAAGGAAGTTCTCCAGAATAGGAAGTGCAGACTTCGTAGGGATTGCCTTCGATACGGCCAGTACCCCTTTGAGAAGTTCAGCGCTTGAAATGATCAGTTTCATATATGCAAAGTTTAATTATTCCGATTCTTCAATCCCTCCATGGAGGGAAAGTCCAACGAGCAAATGTAATAAAAAATAACTTAAATTTGGCATGTAATTTGATTTTTTCCAGTCCGGTTTGCCAAAAACGGCTGGTTTTTAAGCTTTGGCTCTATTTTGAAATTTAAAACTGAATGAATATGAAAAAAAGTATCATCATCATCACATTGCTTCTGTCGGTAGTCGCCGGCGCAGCGGCAGCTTTTGCCGTGGTTAAGCTAACGGCTCCGGACGATGTTTCCGGACGTATGGTAGTGCAGGGAAACGGTGGCCAGTTCCGTACTGTGAGCCTGGACCAGAGTGAATATCCTGATTTCACATATGCGGCAGAATCTGCCGTCGATGCAGTAGTATATGTCAAGGTGACAGCCACTGACGTGGTCCGTAAGGCACCGAGCTCGATATTCGACTTTTTCTTCGGATATGAGGGTACTCCTCAGCAGCGTGAACGTGTGGGAAGCGGATCAGGAGTCATAATCAGACCTGACGGCTACATCGTCACCAACAACCATGTGATTGACGGAGCTTCGAAGATTGAAGTCACACTCAACAACAACAAGACATTTGAAGCTCAACTCATCGGTACAGACCCGGCTACTGATGTTGCCCTTATAAAGGTTGATGCACAGGGGCTTCCGACGATTCCTTTTGGAAATTCGGATGAACTAAGGCTCGGAGAGTGGGTACTTGCGATAGGCAGCCCGTATGACTTACGATCTACTATCACAGCAGGTATCGTGAGCGCCAAGGGCCGCTCAATGCCTAACTATGACGGTGAGTTCAAGATAGAGTCATTCATACAGACCGATGCTGCCGTCAATCCAGGAAACAGTGGTGGAGCACTTGTAGACAAGGCAGGTAATCTTGTCGGCATCAATACTGCCATTGTGTCACAGACTGGATCATACACAGGATATTCCTTTGCAATTCCTTCAAACATAGTGAGAAAGATTGTTTCAGACCTGATTGATTTCGGTAGTGTCAAGCGGGCTATGCTCGGTGTGACCATGACACCGGTAGATGACAAATTGGCAAAAGAATTGAAACTTTCTTCTCCGAACGGCGTATATATTGTTGAGGTTCTGAAAGGCAGTGCAGCAGAAGAAGCCGGAATCAAGAAGGGCGATGTCATCGTCGCCGTTGATTCAGTCAGGGTAGTCAATGCATCTGCTGTCCAGGAACAGGTCAACCGTTTCCGCCCAGGCGACAAGACAAATGTGACTGTAGTCAGGGACGGAAAGGAAAAGGTCATTGATGTGACGTTCAAAGGAACTTCAGCAGACAACGGTTCGGTAGATGAAGACGGAGCTGTAGCATTCTATGGCTCAAGGATAAAGGAAGCTCCAGCCGAGACTCTTCAAAAGCTCGGAATAGACCATGGGGTTGAAATCGTATCCGTCGGGCCGGGAAAGATAATGGATGCCGGTGTCTCTGAAGGATTCATTATGATGTATGTCAATGACCAGCCTGTAAGCAAACCTCAGGATGTGATGAATATCATAAAGAAGTCGAAGAGGGCTGTATTTGTCGAAGGCGTGACGCCATACGGCAAGGTGTCATATTTCGGCTTCGGAATATAGGAGACAAAATACATTTATGAGACAGTTAAAGATTACAAAATCGATTACCAACCGTGAGAGTGCATCTCTGGACAAATATCTCCAGGAAATCGGTAGGGAAGAGCTGATAACGGTTGAAGATGAGGTAGAGCTCGCGCAGCGTATCCGTAAAGGAGACCAGGCTGCTCTTGAAAAGCTTACGAGGGCAAACCTCAGGTTCGTGGTTTCTGTGGCAAAGCAGTACCAGAACCAGGGACTGAGCCTTCCTGACCTTATCAATGAAGGCAACCTGGGACTTATCAAGGCAGCGGAAAAGTTTGATGAGACAAGAGGATTCAAATTCATTTCCTATGCAGTGTGGTGGATACGCCAGTCGATACTCCAGGCCCTTGCAGAACAGTCGAGGATTGTAAGGCTTCCTCTGAATCAGGTCGGATCCCTGAACAAGATCAACAAGGCCCTTTCAAAGTTCGAACAGGAGAATGAAAGGATGCCGTCTACAGAGGAACTGTCTGAAATGATAGATGTCCCGAAGGACAAGATAGCTGATACCCTGAGGGTTTCAGGTCGTCATGTGTCTGTTGATGCACCTTTTGTCGAAGGTGAAGACAACAGTCTTCTGGATGTCCTTGTAAACAACGATTCCCCTAATGCTGACCGGGGTCTTGTGAACGAGTCCCTCAACAAGGAGATCGAGCGTTCGCTTTCGACACTTGCACCGCGTGAAAGGGAGATAGTGAAATCATTCTTCGGCATAGGATGTCAGGAAATGACTCTTGAGGAGATCGGAGAAAGGTTCGGCCTTACCCGTGAAAGGGTAAGACAGATCAAGGAAAAGGCAATCAGGAAACTGAGGAACAATTCCAGAAGCAAATTATTGAAGAGTTATCTTGGCTGATATTCAGATATGATGAATCCAGAGAAATTCATAGCGGAAAAAGCCTTTGAAGCGGTAAAGGCATTGTATGGGGTTGAGGCACCTGCCTCAGCGTTCCAGGTACAGGCTACAAGGAAGGAATTCGAGGGAGACTATACCTTAGTGGTCTTTCCTCTCCTGAAGATATCGGGAGCATCTCCCGAGAATACTGGAAAGACAATAGGTGACTGGCTGGTGGCCAACTGCACGGAAATCGCACAGTATAATGTAGTCAAGGGATTCCTCAATATCTCTTTTTCAGCTGCATTCTGGAACAGTGTCTTTTCGGAGATCGCTTCGTCAGAAGACTTCGGACAGCATGAACCAACCGGCAAGACCATCATGGTGGAGTTCTCATCTCCGAATACCAACAAGCCTCTGCATCTGGGCCACATAAGGAACAATCTCCTGGGGTGGTCTATGTCAAAGCTCCTCGAGGCCAACGGCCATAGGGTGATCAAGGTCAACCTTGTAAACGACAGGGGAATACATATCTGCAAGTCCATGCTCGCATGGCTGAAGAAAGGCAACGGAGAGACTCCGGAATCGTCCGGCAAGAAGGGCGACCATCTTGTAGGTAACTATTACGTGGCTTTCAACAACATGTACAAGGAAGAGGTCGAGGACCTCATGTCAAAGGGCATGTCGAAGGAAGAGGCTGAGAAGAATGCACCTTCACTCAAGGAAGCCCAGGACATGCTCTTCAGATGGGAACATGGCGACAAGGAGGTAGTGGATCTCTGGAAGAAGATGAACAGCTGGGTATATGCCGGATTCGACAAGACCTACAAGGATCTCGGGATATCCTTCGACAGGACATACTATGAGTCCCAGACTTATCTTTTCGGCAAGGCGCTTGTGCAGAAAGGCCTTGAGATGGGAATATTTGAAAAGGAAGCCGACGGCTCAGTATGGTGTGACCTCACAGCCGACGGACTTGACAGGAAACTGCTTCTCCGCGGGGATGGCACATCTGTCTATATGACCCAGGACCTCGGTACAGCCGAGCAGAGATTTGACGAGTACAAGCTTGATGAGCACATATATGTGGTCGGGAATGAACAGAACTATCATTTCCAGGTGCTTAAGCTCATCCTCAAGAAGCTCGGATTCGCGTGGGCTGACAACATATATCATCTGTCATATGGTATGGTTGAGCTCCCCCAGGGCAAGATGAAGTCAAGGGAAGGTACTGTCGTCGATGCCGATGACCTTATCGCAAAGATGTACAATACCGCCAAGGAGACATCCCTGGAGCTAGGCAAGCTTGACGATATGGATGAAGCAGAGCAGGACGCCCTCTTCAAGATGATAGGTCTGGGAGCCCTGAAGTATTTCATCATCAAGGTGGATCCAAAGAAGACAATGCTCTTCGATCCGAAGGAATCGATTGACTTCAACGGCAACACAGGTCCTTTCATCCAGTATACCCACGCCCGCATCAAGTCAATCCTCAGGAAGGCTGATGCAGCAGGTATAGCACGTGGAGGAGCAGCTGTGGCAGATGCTTCGTTCCTTTCACCTAAGGAGATAAGGATCATCAAGATACTGAGCCAGTTCCCGACAAAGATCGCAGAAGGTGGAGATGCTCATTCTCCGGCAGTCATAGCAAACTATGCCTATGATCTTGCGAAGGAATTCAACCAGTATTACCATGATACTCCGATCCTGAGGGAAGAGAACGGGGAGATTCTCCGCTACAGGCTTTCCCTCGTAGAGAATATCGCTAAGGTACTTGTAAAGGCAATGTCGATACTCGGCATCACTCTTCCGGAAAGGATGTAGCATCTTGAAGCAACATTCTGAAAGGATCCGTGATGGAACAGAAATATGAAATGATACCGACTTCCGTCAAGGAAGTCAAGGCTCTAGGGTGGGACTGGATAGACATCATCATTTTCTCTGGTGATGCCTTCGTTGACCACCCTTCTTTCGGTACTGCCGTCATAGCCCGTTATCTGCAGAAAGCCGGCTATAGAGTTGCAGTAGTCCCTCAGCCCAACTGGAGGGACGACCTGAGGGATTTCCGTAAACTGGGTGCCCCGAGACTTTATTTCGGTGTGAATGCCGGTGCCATGGACTCGATGGTCAACCATTATACGGCATCAAAAAGGCTGCGGAGCGACGATGCCTATACTCCTGACGGCAGGGCTGGACAGCGTCCTGACTATGCGGTGACAGTATATACCAAGATCCTGAAGCAGCTATATCCGGAAGTCCCGGTCGTAATAGGCGGCATAGAGGCTTCCCTGCGCAGGCTGACCCATTATGACTATTGGAAGGATACCCTGATGCCTTCTGTTCTCATTTCCAGCGGGGCAGACTGGCTCTGCTACGGGATGGGAGAAAGACCTATGCTGGAGCTCACAAAAGCCATAGAGTCGGGTCGCAACTTGTCAGATATAAGGAAGATCCCTCAACTGGCGTTCTTTATGACGGGAAAGTGCAAGGACAGGAATGCCCTCATGCTCCATTCCTACGAAGAGTGCTGCTCTGACAAGCGCGCGTTCGCAGAGAATTTCCATCTCATAGAGACACATGCCAACATGATGCATCCTGATGTCATTGTCGAGCCTGTCGGGGACGGCTATGTACGGGTGAATCCTCCTTATCCTCCTGCTTCGGAGGAAGAGATGGATTCTTTCTGGGACCTGCCGTTCACGAAGATGCCGCATCCACGATATAAGGGAAAGCATATCCCGGCGTATGAGATGATAAAATATTCCATCAATACGCACAGGGGCTGCTTCGGCGGATGCAATTTCTGCACTATCGCCGCACATCAGGGCAAGTTCATCCAGTCCAGGTCCGAAGCTTCTGTCCTTAAGGAAGTTGAAGCACTGAAGACCGTCCCTGGCTTTGCAGGCAACATTTCGGATCTGGGGGCTCCTACTGCAAACATGTACGGGATGAAGGGCCGCAACCCGGATCTCTGCGACAAGTGCGTGCGCAAGTCGTGTCTCTTCCCGTCGCCTTGCCGCAACCTGGACCGCTCGCATGCCCGTCTGCTGGCTTTGTATGCAAAGGTTGCAGCTGTCAAGGGAATCCGCCATTCATACATAGGCAGCGGCATCAGATATGACCTTTTCCTTGATGAGTCAGGCTATGTCGATGACACTTCCCGTGATTATTTGAGGGAGCTTATCCTGGAGCATACCTCAGGCCGTCTTAAGGTAGCTCCCGAGCATACTGAGGACGAGGTACTGAAGATGATGGCAAAGCCTTCATTCAAGCTTTTCGTAAGGCTCAGGAAAGAATTTGACAGGATAGTCTCTGAAAGCGGTTGCCACTGTTCTCTGGTGCCTTATTTCATATCAGGACATCCAGGATGTACAATGCGCGACATGGAGAAGCTTTCCCGCAATCCGGCACTGGACGGTCTCTATATGGACCAGGTGCAGGATTTCACTCCGACTCCGATGACCACATCCTCGGTGATGTTCTATACAGGGTTGGATCCCAGGACTATGAAACCTGTCTTTGTGGAAAGGGACATCGAGAAGAAGCGGCGTCAGAAGTCATTTTTTTTCAAAAAAAAGTGAGGCAACAGTATCTCCATTCGGAAAAATGTCCTATAATTGCACCGTGATTTTAAACAATTATCGGTACAAAGGAACAATTAAGAGGTTGATATTATGCAGAA
This sequence comes from Candidatus Cryptobacteroides intestinigallinarum, assembly GCA_017694785.1. Lineage (GTDB taxonomy): Bacteria > Bacteroidota > Bacteroidia > Bacteroidales > UBA932 > Cryptobacteroides > Cryptobacteroides intestinigallinarum. The sequence continues at coordinate 15,662 of JADIMK010000007.1, read as the reverse complement.
AACTGATAATCAGAAGAAAAGGGCAGTCGTAAGCTATGAGAACATGTCGGAGGAGCTTGCTGCTGCATTCGCAGAGAAATATCCTAAGGGGTTCAGTGATTATCTTCCTGATCTCCAGAAATATGACAAGCCGGACGGGACAAGTTTCTATGCTGTGACACTTGAAATCCCTGACGCCGTATATCTTGTCAAGATTAAAGTGCGTACGGATGATGCCGAGGAGATTGAAAGATGGCTTGATGGTGATGATGAAGATGAGGGGGATGAAGGAGATACCGAGGATCTTCCTGATGACAATATCGCGCAGTATGCATCACCGGATGACGATACACCGGAACAGGAGGATGCCTGATCAAGTACTTGGCAGGCAGCTATTCCGGAAAACATAAAGACAATCGACAGCGGAGTCGCCATTGCGTGCGGCTCCGTTTTGCGTTATTGGCCCTTTTTAGTATTTTTGCATGATATGTACAGTCCAGGACAAGATACAAGTCATGAGAAGTGGGGCATCTGCATTCTGCGGTTGGCCCGTCGGCTGAAGAGCAAGATGCCTGAGAAGGAGCTGATGCTGTTCCTTTCCCTTGCGGTCGGCGTGGCCTGCGGACTTGCGTCAGTACTGCTGAAGCTCGCAATAGAATACATACATGAAGGCATCACATCATGGTTTGACGGAGAGGCATACAATTTTCTCTATCTCATATATCCGGGTATCGGCATGTTTCTCGCTATGCTCTTTGTCCGCTATGTGATTAAGGACAACATAGGGCACGGGGTGACAAAGGTCCTTCTGGCAGTGTCAAAGAATGAGTCAAGGATCCGCCCCCATAACATGTGGTCGTCACTTGTCGCAAGTTCTGTCACAATCGGATTCGGCGGCTCCGTGGGAGCCGAAGCCCCGATTGTCTACACCGGAGCTGCGATAGGTTCCAATATAGCCCGGAAAATGGGGCTTTCCTACAAGAACATGACTATCCTCCTGGGCTGCGGTGCAGCCGGTGCGGTGGCCGGAATCTTCAAGGCTCCGCTGGCAGGTGTCTTGTTTACGTTGGAGATACTCCTCTTCAATATCTCGATGACATCCATCCTTCCGCTGCTGATGTCTACGATATCTGCTACAGTGGTGTCTTATCTCTGTCTCGGAGATTCACTTCCGTTCGAGTGTACATTGTCACCTTTTGCACTCCACAATATACCGTTCTACATTCTTCTGGGACTTTTCTGTGCGGCATGCTCCATATATTTCACCAGGACCACACTCTGGCTTGAAGACAAGATAAAATCCATATCAAATCCTTTCGGACGCTGGGGCATATCTGCGATAGGACTGGGACTTCTGATATTCCTTTTCCCTCCGCTCTACGGTGAAGGCTATGACTATGTCAGCATCCTTCTCAACGGAGGTGATGTGAACTTTGACGGGGAGACAGTGCTTGCTTTCTTTCTGCACCACAAGTGGTCCATACCTGTATTTTTCCTTCTGATCCTTGTCCTGAAGGTGTTCTCGATGTCTTTTACGAATGCTGGTGGCGGAGTCGGCGGAACATTCGGACCGACACTTTTTGTGGGTGCGATGGCAGGATTCGTATTGGCGAGGACATTCAATCTGATGCTGGCAGGCTCGGAATTCACTGTACCTGAGCAGAATTTTGTGCTCGTAGGCATGGCGGGACTGATGGCCGGTGTCATGCAGGCTCCAATGACGGCGATATTCCTCATAGCGGAGATTTCCGGAGGCTATGAGCTTCTGATCCCGCTGATCCTGACTTCCACTATTTCTTTCGGCGCTACAAGGGCAATTGAGCCGTATTCCATATATACCAAGCGTATAGCCAAGAGAGGGGAACTCCTGACGCATGACAGTGACCAGGCTGTCCTTACACTTCTGAGGACTTCAGACCTTATTGAATCTGACTTCTCCGCAGTGAAGATCGATGCCACATTGGGCGAACTTGTGGATGTGATTTCGGATTCTTCGAGGAATATTTTCCCGGTAGTGGACTCAAGGGGACATTTCCAGGGATATGTGTCGCTTGAGGATGTGCGCAAGGATATGTTCAAGAAGGAACTCTATGACAAGATGCATGTCTACAACTACATGAAGTCTTCTCCTGCCTATGTGCTTGCGGACGAGAAGATGGACAGCGTGATGCATAAGTTCGAGAAGACCGATGCATGGAATCTGCCTGTGGTGGACGACAAGAGGACATATCTGGGCTTCGTGTCCAAATCCAAGATATTTTCAGCCTACAGGGACCGGCTCAAGCAGGTCTCGCATGATTAACCTACATTTTGACTGATGACCGTCATGAAAGAAATATACATAAAGGACATAGCTTCCCGTCTGGGAGTAAAGGAATGGCAGGTTGAAAACTGTGCCGCACTGTTTGATGAAGGGTCTACGATCCCTTTTATCAGCCGTTACCGCAAGGAACGCACAGGCGGACTCGATGATGTCGAGGTCGCTGAAGTCAGGCATTGGAAGGATGTCTTCGATGAAATGGAGAAGCGCAAGGCCACAGTCCTCGAGACAATCACTGGTGCCGGCAAGCTAACCGATGACCTGAGGCATAAAATAGAGAACTGTGTCGATTCAAGGGAGCTTGAAGACCTGTATCTGCCTTATCGTCCCAAACGAAGGACGCGAGCTACCGCAGCAAAGGAAGCCGGTCTGGAGCCTCTTGCCGACAGGATGTACCAGGTCAGCGTCGCAGATCCGTCAAAGGAGGCGACAAAGTATCTTTCCGACAAGATTGCGACTGTCGATGAGGCCCTTGCCGGTGCACGTGACATAATCGCTGAAAGGCTGAGCGAGACAGCTTCTGTAAGGGAGACACTCAGGCAGATCTTCAATACCCGGAGACTTGTCGCGAAGGCCACGAAGAAGGCTTCATCACCCGAGGCTCAGAAATACAAAGGATATTTTGATTATTCCGAACCGTTGTCGAGGATGGCTCCACACAGGGTACTTGCCGTACTCAGGGCCCAGGATGAAGGATTTCTGACGCTTAAGATAGACGCTGATGCCGAGAAATGCGGCAACAAGATGTATTATGATTTCTGTCAGGAGAGGAAATACCCGGCTAAGCCTCTTGCGGAGCAGATAAGGGAAGCTGTTGACGATGCCTACAAGAGACTTCTGGAGCCGTCCATAACAAATGAGGTCATTGCCCAGGCTAAGGAAAAGGCTGACCTGGCATCGGTGCGTGTGTTCGGGGAGAACCTCAGACAGCTGCTGCTTGCACCTCCTGTGGGGCAGAAACGCGTGCTTGCCATAGATCCGGGACTCAGGACCGGCTGCAAGGTCGTGTGCCTTGATGCCCAGGGCAACCTGCTCCACTATGAGACCATCTTCCCTCATCCACCTGTGAGCGAGAAGATAAAGGCGATACAGGCAGTGTCGTCCATGGTTGAGAAATTCGGGATAGAAGTCATAGCCATCGGAAACGGTACAGCCGGCAGGGAGACTGAAGCATTCATCAAGCGGATTCCTCTTCCATCCGGAGTGAAGGTCTATTCTGTCAGCGAGGACGGTGCATCTGTATATTCTGCCTCGGAAGTGGCCAGGGAGGAATTCCCGGACAAGGATGTCACTGTACGTGGAGCAGTGTCCATCGGCCGGCGGCTCATGGATCCTCTGGCCGAACTCGTCAAGATAGATCCGAAGTCATTGGGAATAGGCCAGTACCAGCATGACGTGGACCAGAATCTGCTGAAGGAGACTTTGGACAATACGGTGGAAAGCTGCGTCAACAGTGTCGGAGTCAACCTCAATACTGCAAGTCCGTATCTGCTGAGCTATGTCGCAGGCATCGGACCTGCTCTTGCCGCCAATATCGTCGAATACCGCTCCCAGCACGGGGCATACAGTTCACGTCGAGAATTGACAAAGGTCAAGAGACTGGGCGACAAGGCTTTTGAACAATGTGCGGGCTTCCTTCGGATCCCCGGTGCGGATAATCCTCTTGACAATTCGGCTGTACATCCGGAGTGTTACCATATAGTGGAAAGGATGGCTTCAGACCTTGGAGTCTCTACAAAGGAACTTGTCGGCAATGAGGCTCTGTGCTCAAAGATCGTCCCTGAGAAATACGTAGAGGGCGATTTCGGCCTCCCGACCATAAACGATATCATCAAAGAACTCCGCAAGCCAGGCCGCGACCCTCGTTCTGATGCCAAGGAATTCGAATTCTCGGAAGACATACATACGATAGACGACCTTATAGACGGCATGGAGCTCCCTGGAATAGTCACCAATATCACTGCCTTCGGGGCTTTCGTCGACATAGGGATCAAGCAGAACGGCCTTATACATGTCTCGCAGATGGGTGTCAGGCATCTCACAGATCCGACAAAGGTGCTCAAGCTGCATCAGCATGTAAGGGTTGAGGTCATAGGCGTGGACATGGAGCGCAACAGGATCGCACTCCGCCTCCTGAAATGAGCGGCACCACGCCGGATCCTAGCCATCGGGGATGAAGAATGCCGTAATCCTTGGTGTCTGTCAAAAAAATCATTCGGGCAGAAACAAAAATTTGGGAAGGAAGAAAATCTTTTATACATTTGCACTCCCAATCGGAAAGATGGGTCAAAGTTCTTTAAAGACGAAGTTTGAAAGTTCGGGAGCTTAGCTCAGTTGGTTCAGAGCGTCTGCCTTACAAGCAGAGGGTCGGGGGTTCGACTCCCTCAGCTCCCACATCAGTCAGAAGCCGGTCCAAAAGTAATCTTGGACCGGCTTTCTTGTATCAGGTCGGACGCGGCCCGCACCTTTCGCGCATCGGAGCCGTAGAAAGAGCCGGTCCCGGTAAAACAGTTAATATTATCAGTCATCTGTCTACTGAACATCTCCATATTCACAGGTATATTTGCAAAGTGGATTTCATGTTGATGCGGAGTCTGGGTATTCCGGAAAACAGAATCCGGTCGGAAATTCCGCGCGATAAACTTCATCATGTATCTATACAAAGGACCTGAACTTATTGATCATGAAAATATACCGGTTATGAAGAAATTGATTATCTTGGTCATTGCCACGATGGCAATAAATGTACAATACGTTATGTCACAGGAAAAAATTACACAGACTGCCGGCAAAGAGCAGCTGGGAGAGTTTGCGCCAGGGTTTGCGCAGCTCAATGATGATGTGCTTTTCGGAGAAGTATGGAACCGTCCCGGACTCAGTCCCAGGGACAGGAGTCTGGTCACGGTCGCTACGCTCATAGGTAAAGGGATAGTTGATTCCTCACTTGAGCACCATCTCCGCTTTGCAAAGCAGAACGGTATCACCAGGACTGAAATCTCGGAGATGCTTACACATATCGCTTTCTATGCCGGATGGCCAAATGCATGGGCTGCATTCCGCATGGCAAAGAATGTATGGGCAGAGGATTGTGACAGCAAGCTTGAGTTCCAGAAGGAGATGATTTTCCCGATAGGGGAGCCTAATACGGCTTATGCAAAGTATTTCATAGGCAACAGCTATCTGGCTCCTATATCAACTGAGCAGGTGCCTTTCTCGAACGTGACCTTCGAGCCAGGATGCCGCAACAACTGGCATATCCACCATGCCGACAAAGGCGGCGGACAGATGCTTGTATGTGTGGCAGGCCGCGGCTGGTACCAGGAAGAAGGAAAGCCTGCGGTGCAGATGCTTCCAGGTGATGTCATCCATATCCCGGCAGGAGTGAAGCACTGGCATGGCGCTGCCGTAGACAGCTGGTTCGCACATCTTGCATTTGAGGTGCCGGGTGAGAACACTTCAAATGAATGGCTGGAGCCTGTTTCAGACGAAGAATACGGGAAACTCCAGTAGAGAGAGGGCCGTCATCTGGTATTTCCATGAACTTGTGCGCTTCCGATTGAACATTTTGTGCGCTTCAGGTGAAACATTTTGCGGAAAATCCTGTATAATATTAATACAAGAGAAATCGTCAATGGGGATGTTCTGGTTTTGACAGCGCATGACATCGGACGGTAAGCACGCCGGGCGTCGGAGGTTTGCCCGTTAATCTCAGCTTCCGAACAATTAGTTGGCAACAACAACTACGCACTCGCTGCCTAATCTACCAAGTAGTTTAGCTTAATCGACGGCCGCCAAGGCTGCGGCTGCGACGAGTATCCCTCCGGGCTTCAGGCCGGTCATGTCCGGAATATGGGGTATCATCCAGACCGGATGCACAGGAGGATTCCTTTAAATCCTGCCAAGACATAAAGGATAAGTTCATGATAGCCTGCCTCCCGGCAGTCATGTTCCGAAAAACGTAGAGAGGATAAGCGTGTAGAAAGCTGCCTGGTGCGGCGTTTGGACGGCGGTTCGAGTCCGCCCATCTCCACTCTGGATGTCCCGAATTCCGGTATTGCACCGGACTCCGGGACTTTTTTGTTTTCATGTATGGACAAGAGATTTTCCGAGACAATGACATTCGGGGACGCCATGAGGATTGCCGGTCCTGTGGCTTTCAATGTCATGATCAAGCCGGCAGGGTCACTCTGCAACCTTGACTGCCGCTACTGCTATTATCTGGACAAGGCTGATATCTATGGCGGAGTCGAGCCAAGGATGAGCCTTCAGATGCTGGAGACCTGTGTACGGGAATATATACAGGCCAACGATGTGCCTGAAGTTACATTCAACTGGCATGGGGGAGAACCTCTTGTCATGGGACTTGATTTCTACCGCAAGGCTGTGGCTCTGGAGCAGAAATACGCCGGGGACAAGACCATACGCAACACAATACAGACAAACGGTACCTTGATTGACCAGAACTGGGCTTCGTTCTTCAGGGACAACGGCTTTCTCGTGGGCATTTCCATAGACGGGCCAGCAGATCTGCATGACCGCTACCGCAGGGACAAGGGCGGTGCTCCGACATTCGACAAGGTCCTCAGAGGAATAAGTCTGCTCTACAGGAACAATGTAGAGTTCAATACGATGACTACGGTCAACAAGACAAGCGAGGGAAGAGGACTGGAAGTGTATTCTTTCCTCAAGTCCATAGGAAGCCGATATATGCAGTTCATGCCGGTGGTCGAGCATGTCAAGTATCCGCTCGGCGCAAACGGCAAGCCTGTCAAAGGAGCCCGTCCTTATATCGTTTCACCCCAGGAGGAAGGGGCATCCATTGCCCCGTGGTCAGTGGACGCGCTGGCTTTCGGAAAGTTCCTGACAGATATCTTTGACAGCTGGGTGCTTTCTGATGTCGGACGGTATTTCGTCAATATCTTCGATGCTGCCTTGGCATGCTGGTGCGGGGTGATGCCCGGGACATGTGCATATGCCCAGACATGCGGAGGAAATTCCATCATAGAACACAATGGGGATGTCTATCCATGTGACCATTTCGTTTATAGCGGCTACAGGCTGGGCAATGTGGCTGAGGACAGCCTGAGGACGATGATGGAGTCCGGACAGCAGGTGCGTTTCGGGATATCAAAGCGCAACAGCCTGCCTTACAAGTGTCTTAAATGCAGGTATCTTTTCGCGTGCAACGGGGAGTGCCCGAAGCATCGCTTCAGCAGGACCGAATCCGGAGAGACAGGCCTCAATGCATTGTGTGAAGGATATTTCAAGTTCTATTCTCATGTCGCACCCTACATGGACAAGATGAAGGAACTTCTGTCCGCGGGTCTTGCTCCGGCCGGCGTAATGCCGTGGGCAAGAATGAGAAAATTGGAACACTCCAGATGAATATCATGTATTTATGTGATGCCGATATCACGTATAAATGTTTACTTTGTAGAATATCTTTGATTTGAAATAGTCTTATTTAACCTAAAGTATATGAACCGGAGAATTTTTGCTGCTTTATTGCTTCTCGTCAGTGTCTCGGCTTTTTCATCATCAGCAATAGCCAGGGATGATGATTCAGAAAAATCTGAAAAGTATGTCCGTAAATCATTCTTCAATTTTTCCTATCTGTCAGACAAGATCCGTCTGTCTGATGAAAACTTCAATTTCAACAATCTGGAAGGCGTCTGGAATGAAGCCGGGGATATTGTGAATGACAATGTAAAGGGAATCAGAAACAATTATGGCTTTTCCCTTACCAGAGGCCATACTTATGCTTTCCATAAGAAGCCTATCGCCCGTCTTGTGACAATAGGTCTTGATGCGGTATTCTTTGATGTATCTTATTCAAACTATTCTGTTGTCCCGGCAAGTTTCGGCATGTCTAATTCAACAGACAAGGGTCTCGTACCGATAGTGTCTGAGACTCAGCTCCATAAGATGGAATACAGCCTTCAGGTCGGTCCGTCTGTGACAATTACTCCGGGTAAACAGCTTACTGTAGAGGCTTATGCCAGATATGCTCCTACATTTTCAATGATCATAGTAGACAGGACATTTGCCGGTAATTATGCGTCAATGTTCGTCGGAGGTGCTTCCCTGACGTTCGGATCCATCGGAGTCGGAGTAGAGGCAAGGCTTGGAACTTGTGAGTACCGTCGTCTTGGTGGAAAAGGGACCGTGTCCTTTGACGGAGGCCGGATCAATGCTTCCGGTGTAAGGGCATTTGTCCAGATCCGCTGGTAACCCGGTATATCCGTTGTCACGGCAGTGGTTAATTTACCGCCGGCTCAGCAGGAAAGCTCGAGCCAGCGGTTTTCCTTTTCTTCTGTCAAGGCAAGGATTTCTCCTATCCTTTCAGATGCCTTCTGCAGCTTATCGTAAGGAAGCGAACCGTCAGAGAGGCTCTTCTCGAGGGCTGCCTTCTCTTCATTGAGGCTCTGGAGATCCTTTTCTATCTGTTCAAGTTCTTTCTGCTCCTTGTAGGTGAGCTTGTTCTTTTTCTTCGGCTGGTTCCCGTCTGAAGATGTCCGTGTGTCACCGGAAGTCGGTGTATCCTTGTCTGCAGTCCTGCGGGCCTTTTCAGCGGCCTTGGCCGCATTATCCTTTTTATCCTGCGCTTTCTGCCGGGCTTCGTAGTCCTTTATGTATTCACGGTATTCGCTGTAGCTTCCGATGAAGTCCTTCACGATGCCGTCACCGCAGAAAACGAAGAGATGGTCCACAAGCCTGTCCAGGAAATGCCTGTCGTGGGAGATTATTATCAGTGTCCCGTTGAATTCCTTCAGATATTCCTCAAGGATGTTGAGGGTGACGATGTCCAGGTCGTTGGTAGGTTCGTCCATGACCAGAAGGTTGGGCTGCTGCATAAGGACCGTAAGCAGGTAGAGCCTTCTCTTTTCTCCTCCGCTGAGCTTCTCAATCCTGTTGTTGAGCATGTCGTGAGGGAAGAGGAACCTGTTCAGCAGCCTCGTGTCATTGACGATGTCAAGTACGGTATCCTGAGGATTGAAGGTAATGCCTTTCTGCCTGTAGTAGCCGATCTTCAGGGATTCTCCACGCTCGATGACCCCTGTCAGCAGGCCCTGTCCCGGCTTGACCGCAGCAGGGTCTGTCGAGACCATGTCAGGAGTATAGTCACCGGTGAGAAGATTGATGAATGTGCTTTTCCCGGCTCCGTTCCTTCCGACTATCCCGACCTTCTCATATCGCTGGAAATTATATGTGAAATGGCTGAGATAGCATTTGTCCCCGTAGTAAAATGATACATCCTTGCAGTCTATTATCTTGGTGCCTAGCCTGGTGTTTCCCTGGAGCTCAGACATGGATATCTGCTTTGAGTCCATCGACTGTCCGGCCCTTTCCTTGAGGTCGTGGAAAGCGTTTATCCTGTACCTGGCCTTGCCAGTACGTGCCTGAGGTGTGCTTCGCATCCATTCGAGCTCACGTCTGAGGATATTGCGTACCTTGTCTGTCTCTGCATTGAAATTGGCGATCCTCTCGGACCTCTTCTCCAGGTAGTTCTGATAGTTCCCCCTGTAGATGTACAGAGATCCGTGGTCGAGCTCCATGATGGTGTTGCAGACCTTGTCGAGGAAGTATCTGTCGTGGGTCACCATCAGAAGGGTACAGCGTGAGCGTGAGAGGTAGTTCTCCAGGAACTCGATGGCATCTATGTCAAGATGGTTGGTAGGCTCGTCCATTATCAGGAAATCAGCCTCTGCCGCAAGCATCTCCGCGATGGCTACTCTCTTTATCTCTCCTCCGGAAAGCTCCTTCATCTTCTGGCTGAAGTCAGGAAGCCTGAGGCTTGTGAGGTATTGCTTCACGCGGCGTTCGTATTCCCACAGGTGTTCCTGGTCGAGGTGGGCAGTAAATGCCTTGCTGTGGTCCATTATCTGGTCGAAGATCCCTTTTTCAGGGTCATGGTCGTATTCCTGTTCAAGGAAAGCTATGCGTATGTCCTTGAGGAATATTATTTTCCCTCCTGAATCGGACTTGTCCTTGCCGGCAAGGATCCTAAGAAGGGAAGTCTTACCTGTGCCGTTCGGAGCGATGAGTGCGATCTTGTCGCCTTCGTTTATGTTGAATCCTATCTTGTCGAAGAGGACCTTCGGTCCGTACGACTTAGAGATGTTCTCTATCTGCAGATAACTTGGCATTGTCAGATATTTTTGATTTTTATTCTTTGCCTCCGATACTTATTCCCAGGATTGCACGCGGGATCATCCATCCCCGGTATATTCCCCTTACATGAGGCAGTGCCGTGAGTGCATGTGTCATGTCTTCCCCGGTATTCGGCTTTTCTGTGCGTAGCTTCCGGAAGTCCCTGTGGGCCTTGACTACGGACATGAAATATTTCCACCTGAATGTCACAAGATACACAGCTGCGGAGCATCCGTCGAGGATCATCCTGAAGAATATGAGCCGGGCAGCTTTCCTGCGGGCCTGTCTATGGATCTTCATCAGCGGGCGGCCGTCCTGCTGAGACAGCTTGCCGGACTCCGGAAGGGCTGTCCTATCTTTTCTGCATAGCTCTGCATAATATGTGGCAGCAAGGTTGTTGTCCAGCATGAGAAGGTTATTGCGGAAGTTCAGGTAGAGCTTCCACGGGGAATTCTGCGGAAGAGTGCCTCCTCCGATATGCCATACGGTCGATTCGGGAACTACTGTCACCTTATATCCGGCCAGCTGAGCCCTCCAGCAGAAGTCTATTTCCTCCATGTGGGCGAAGAATCTCGCGTCAAGACCTCCAAGCTGTTTCCATAAGCTTGAGCGAGTCATCAGGCAGGCTCCGGTGACCCAGAATACATCAGCCGGGGTGTCATACTGGCCGGTGTCCCTTTCAAGCTTCTTCATGACCCTTCCACGGCAGAACGGATAGCCCAGACTGTCGATATAGCCTCCTGCAGCACCGGCATATTCAAACATGTCCTTTTCCTGCCATGAGTGCAGTTTCGGGGCACAGATGCCGCAGTCCGGATGTGTATCCATCCATCTTACAAGAGGCCCGAGCCAGTTGTCAGGCACCTCGATGTCGGAGTTGAGCAGAAGGAAATACCTGCAGCTGATCCTTTCAAAGGCCATGTTGTAGCCACCGGTGAAGCCGAAGTTACGGCTGAAGACCATTGTCCTCACCTGAGGGAATCTTTCTGCCATCATCTCCATGGAGCCGTCTGTAGAGGCGTTGTCTGCTACTATGACCTCGTCTTCCGGACTGTGGATTGATGCGAGCAGGCCCGGAAGAAACCTTTCAAGGAAGCTCCGTCCGTTCCAGTTGAGGATCACGACTGCTGTCCGCGCTACTATAAGTTTCTGGGATTCTTCTGCCATGTCTGCAAGTGGTTGATTATATGGTTATCTTGATCCGAAATAGATGAATATCATACCTATGATGATAAGCAGCAGGTCAAGGGCCTTTGCCTTGAGGTTACGTTCCCTGAAGAGTATGACTCCGCATGCAAAGGAAACGATCACCGAGCCTCTCCGGATCAGTGAAACTACGGAAATCATGGAATCCGGCTGGTTGAGGGCCGAAAAGTAGGCGAAGTCCGCAGCCGAAAGGAAAATGGATATGAAAGGGATCGCCCAGCTCCAGTGGAAACGTGTGGTATGTTTCCTGTTCGGATACCAGAGAATGGCGCAGATGATCGCCATGGTCACCATCTGGTAGAGGTTGTACCAGCTCTGCACGAACATCGGGCTGAGTTCGCGCATTATGTATTTGTCGTAAAGTCCACTGACAGCACCTATTACCGCGGCTATGGCGACGAACCAGATCCATCGGTTGTGGACGAAATCCACCTGTTCCTTCCGGCTTGAAATGCTCAGGAGGTAGAGAGAAGCCATCGAGAGCAGCACACCTGTCCACTGGAATCCGTTGAGTCTTTCACCGAAGAAAAGCATGGCACCGACCAGTACAAGAACGGGACGTGTGGCGTTTATAGGACCTACTATGGTGATCGGGAGATGCTTCATGCCGAAATATCCGAAAATCCAGGAAGCAAGTACTATGAACGACTTGATTATGATAAGGATATGCGCATGCAGAAGCGTCCCTTGTGACGAGCCTGATGTCTCAGGATGACCTGCGTATGGGGCACTGTCAAGCGGCGTACCTGCAAACCATCCGGTGCCTGCGATCCCGTCTATGATGAACGGTGAGAATATCAGGGTAGAGAAAAGCGTATTGAAAAACAGCACCGGCAGGACAGCGTTGTCCTTCAGTGCTGATTTCTTCGATGTATCATACAGTCCTAGCAGGGCTGCTGAGACGAATGCCAGTGCAAGCCACATGACTGCTCCTGTTATTCGTCACATTTGCCGCAGCATCCGCCGTCGTGATGTCCGTGACCCTCTCCGCAGCATCCGCCCTCATGGTCTCCGTGACCACCGCAGCATCCTCCGTCATTATGACCCTCTCCGTGGCAGCCGCCTTCATGGCAGCTCCCGCCGTGGCATCCGTGGCCTTCATCATGGCCTCCGCAGCAGCATGAGTGGACATATTCCCCGTGGAGACCTTCCTTAAGTTCCTTTTCGGTCGCATCCCTGACTGTCAGTATCTCTCCCTTGAAGTTGAGTGTCTTGCCTGCCATAGGGGAATTGAGGTCCATCTTCACGGTAGTCTCGTTCACTTCCAGGACTTTTCCCGGGACGACATTTCCGCGTCCGTTGAGCATAGGTATGGTTGCACCCGGTACAAGGAGGTTCTTCTGTACTTCTCCGTTCACTTCGAATGCCTGCATAGGAAGGTCGATGATCCTGTCCGGATCGATCTCTCCGTAGGCCTGGTCAGGCGCAAGGGTAAACTCAAAAGTGCTCCCAGGCTCAAGACCTGCGATATTTTCTTCGAACTTGTCCAGCAGCGACCTTGTGCCGTGGATATAGTCAAGAGGTCTTTCCTTTGTGGTCCTGTCGACGATCTCGCCGTCAACTTCAAGCTCATAGCAGAGCTCCACAACCTTGTTGTCTTCGATTTTCATCGTGTCTGTTTTAATTCAAAAAATTATCATCAATACATCTGTGCAGCTTCTGGGGGCCCACATTGCCGCATTCCTGGCGGCTGTCCTTTCTACATGGTGTTGTCCATGCCGGACCGGCAGTCTAGGCGCTGAAGTCAACCCCTTCAAAAGCAAGAGTCGGAATCTGCCATCTGGTACATCTGCGGGCATCGCTTCCTGCAGCAATGAGATTGTTCCACAGGCTGATCATATTGCCGGTGACAAGCATTTCCCTCACCGGACCAGCAGCCTTGCCGTCACGGAAGGAAAATCCTTCTATCCCGTAGGAGAAATCTCCAGTCACAGGATTGCAGTTGCCTCCGTTGAAGCCACACACATATATCCCGTTCCCACATAGGGAAAGGACATCCTGCAAAGATATTTCTTTTTTGTCTGATTGCAAACTTCTTCCTTGACCGCATTCTGTCTTCCCGGAAATGAACGGCATAAGTACTGGCCTGGAAATACCTTCAACCGTCGGTGTCATCCCCATTTTCCCTGCCATGTAGGTGTTGATGAAATATTCCTTTACTGTGCCGTCAAGGATTACAGGAGCATCGGCTGTAGCCACGCCTTCGGTGTCGTACAGTCTGCTGCCCGGCCGTCCGCAGGTCCTCGCAAGGTCCATTATCGTGAGGCTGTCCGGAAATATTTTCTTGCCCAGACTGTCCCTGAGGAAGGAATTGTTCTGCTGCAGGGCAGAGCCATTGATCGCAGAGAATATGGGGGAGACCAGCCTGGAGCTTACGCTCCTGTCCACCACCATGTTGTATTTGCCGCTTCTGATGCGCCGAGGCCCGGCATTGGCAAGGGCTTTTTTCAGAGCTACACTGGAGCATCCGTCTATCTGCAGATCAGCGATGAAAGGTGATGAGTCCCACCAGTAGCCGGAATATTTTCTGCCGTCCTTGCCTGTTACTGTCATTTCAGAGCAATATGCAAATGATGTCTCTATGTGGCGGCCTTCAAATCCCTGGGAGTCTATTGTCCAGTTGTCGTCTATGGAGTCGGAGTATTCACATTCTTCTGAAATGACCGTTTCCTTCGGATTTTGACTGTATATGGCTCCGGAAAGAGCCTTGTCCAGACGTTCTGATGGCTTCACTTCATGGTATGAAGTGTCGTACAAGCCTGCTTCCTTGCCGGTGAGGGCATCCTTTGCCGTCCTGCCGGGGTCAGGAAGTTTCCTGAACCGGTCTTCTGCAAGGAGCTTTGTTGTCTGCGTCGCCCTGGCCACAAAGTCCCTGATGCCGGCTTCTTCAAGCATGTTGGTGGAAAAAGTTCCGTATCTGCCTTCGGCAAATATATAGAGGTAGACAGATCTGTCGGCAGAGTGCATCACCTTGTCCAGTTCTCCGTTGAGTACGGAGAAACTGTCGAGGATGCTCTTGTTCAGAGATACCCTTATCTGCGATGCTCCGTGGGCGAGAGCCGTATCTATGCAAAGCCGTGCCGCCTCCTTTTCCCTGTCCGTTATGATTCCGTCAAATGACTTTCCTTCTGTTTTGTCCTGCTCCATTTCCATTCTTATTCTGCTGTCAGTCCAATTGATTTCTATTCTCCGCCTACGGTAAGTTTCTTTACCAGTACCGTAGGGATGCCGCAGCTTACAGGGACATTCTGGTCCTTGCCGCACGTCCATGTGCCGTTGTCGATCTTAAGGTCATTCCCGACTGCCACAATGTCTGCAAGTGCTTCCGGGCCGTTCCCAATGATGTTTATGTCCTTTACAGGAGCTGTCAGTCTCCCGTTTTCTATGAGTCTCCCGCTCTTGACATAGAAGGTGAAGTCTCCTTCTCCTATCTTCACCTGGCCGTTGGAGAATTCATCTACATATATTCCTTTCTTTACGGAGGCTATGATATCATCCTTGGATGCTGTACCGTTTTCCATATATGTTGCCCTCATCCTCGGAATAGGATTGAATCTGAAGGATTCCCTCCTGCCGTTGCCGGTAGGGGCTGTGCCGTACCATCGTGCGCTGATCCTGTCGTGGAGATAAGATTCAAGGATTCCGTCCCTGACCATCGAGGTCTTCTGCCCGGGAATGCCTTCGTCATCGAAGTTGCATGCCCCTCTGTTGCCTGGTATGGTGCCGTCGTCGACAATGCTGATTTCGCTGCTGCATATCTTCTGGCCCATTCTGTCGGAGAAGATTGACTGACCCTTACGGTTGAAATCTGCTTCAAAGGCATGTCCCATGGCCTCGTGGAGAAGTATCCCGGATGCTCCGGCCCCCATCACCACAGGCATCCGGCCTCCTTTCGGACGTCTCGCGTCAAACCTTTCGTCAATCCCGGAAAGGGCTTCTGCAGCTACCTCATCGGCAAGGGCGTCTGTTATCAATTCGCTTCCCGTCCTGAAGCTTCTTGAGACGG
>JADIMK010000006.1 GCA_017694785.1 Candidatus Cryptobacteroides intestinigallinarum | reverse complement strand
CGGCTATACCACTACACTCCAGAACAAGATCAATTTCAAGGCATCTGAATTCAACCAGCCCGGATTCCTGGACAAGTTCCAGAACGGAATGAGCCACAATTTCCAGATAGGGTTGCCGAATTTCACGCTTTTCAAATATATCAACTTCACTCCTAGCATCAGCTACGGGATGAACTGGTTCTTCAGGAAGACGGAGAAGCAGTACAACCCTCTTACAAATGAGGTGGAAGACATCGACTCAGGACAGTTCGGAGCTTTCGGCGCGACCCATAACTACTCCGGAAGCCTTTCTGCAAACACAAGACTATACGGACTTTTCAATTTCGGGAAACACAGGAAGATACAGGCGATCCGACATATCATCTCCCCTTCCATATCGTTCAATTTCAGTCCGGAGAAAGGTACCTACTTCAACGGATGGAGGACATTGAACTATGTGGATGAAAACGGCGTGGCCAGGACTCTTGATTACAATATCTATGCGGGGCAGCTCAATTCTGTCCCAGGCAAAGGAAAGACAGCCAGCATGAACCTTTCCATTGGAAACAACCTTGAGGCAAAGGTGCGTGACCTGAGGGATACGACCGGAAAAGGGACAAAGAAGATAAAGCTTATTGACCAGCTGAATTTCACAACAGGATATAACTTCCTCGCCGACTCCCTTAACATGAACAACATCGGCATTACAATGTCCACATCCGTATTCGGCAAGGTGGGCATAAGTGCCAATGCCAACTTCGACCCTTATGCTGTAAACGAAAGAGGCCAGAGGATCAACAAGTTCAATGTACAGACCGAAGGCTGGACAAAGCCGCTGCGCCTGACCAACGCCAGTGCCTCGATTTCATATTCATTCTCCGGAGAAGGCAGGATAAACGGCAACGACGGCTCCAACGGCACCGGAGCTTCTGGCGGAGGAAGCGGCAGCAATACTCCCGCAGCAAACTATACCAGGATATATTATCATCCTGTCACAGGAGAATATATACCTGGAGGATGGCTGTACTACATGAATCCGAATTCACCGTGGTCCGTCAATCTCAACTACTCATACAACTATAGCCGATCCTACCAGTATTCAAACGGTCAGCTTATTGTAAACCACAGACACACCCAGACACTTGGCGTCTCAGGCAATGTCAAGATCACACCGGCCCTGGCAATCAACCTCACGACCGGATTTGACCTCATGGCACTGAAGATGACCACGACACAGCTCAGTGCAAGCTACGATCTCCATTGCTTCAACATCCAGGTATCCTGGGTGCCTAACGGACAATGGGAGTCCTGGAGCTTCAGGATTGCGGCCAATGCGGCAGCCCTGGCCGACCTGCTCCGATTCAAGAAGAGCAACAGCTACTGGGACAACTGATATATTTTGTTTGCTACTTCAAATAATATTGATATATTTGCAGGAGACAATTTCTAATTGATTTATTCTTTTAATTAATGCCGGTGGCAGTTTTTCCATCGGATTCTGGTGCCGGACCACGGATTCCACATTATCCAGAAAGGTTCAATACCGGACTAACATCAACAAAATATGCATAAGATTTTCGATCTGAAAGAGATGGGGGAAGAGCAGCTGCGTGAAATAGCAGCCGGGCTCAAGATCAAGGGAGTGAAGAAGATGACCAAGGATGAACTTGTGTATAAGATTCTTGACGAAGAAGCTGTGATAGATTCACAGAAAGAACCGGAAAAGCCGAAGAAGCGTGGCCGGCCACGTAAAGGCCAGCAGTCTCTGACAAAACCGGCGACCTTACCTGAAGACAAAGCTCAGGACACCCAGTCACCAAAGCCTGCTCCGCAGCAGGAAAAAGCACAGGCGGCAGAAGCCGGAGATACCCAGACAGCTGCAGACAGGGCTGACGGAGAGAAAACAGCTTCTAAACGTGGGCGCAAGCCTCGCCAGAAACCGGCATCTGAGCAGTCAGCACAAGCAGCCCAGCAGCCGGCTCCTGAGACAAAGACTGAAGATACACCAAAGGCACAGCCTGCTGCAGCACAGCAGACACCGCAGCCTTCGGCATCTCAACAGAAGACAAGGACAAGAAGGGCAAGGATACAGAAAGGACAGCCAGTGCAGCCTGTAGCTCTGTCAGCAGAACAGGTTACAGAGACCGATGGTCCGGTGCAGCAGTCCAATGACAATCCGCAGACCTTATCCATGGATTCTGCTTCCGCTGCCTCAGCTGAAAACGCCGCACATCAGGATCAGCCTGATGTACAGCAGCCCCAGGGGCAGCAGTTCCAGCAGCGTCAGCAGAGGCAGATGCAGAGAGGCAATGACAGACGGCAGGACCAGAGACAGAGATTCCAGCCTAACCAGCAGCAGGGCCAGCAGATCCAGGCCAAGCAGTACCACAAGATTGAGTTTGAGGGTGTAGTCGAAGCTACAGGTGTTCTTGAGATAATGCCGGACGGCTATGGCTTCCTCAGGTCATCTGACTACAATTACCTCAATTCTCCTGACGACATATATGTATCGGCAGGACAGATAAAGAGCAACGCACTCAAGACAGGAGACACTGTCACCGGAGAGATACGTCCTCCTAAGGAAGGAGACAAATACTTCCCTCTTGTCAAGATCAAATATATCAACGGCCGTACTCCGGAATTCATCCGCGACAGGGTGCCGTTCGATTTCCTTACTCCACTTTTCCCGGACGAGAAATTCAATCTCATAGGACATGGTCATAATGACCTTTCATGCAGGGTCGTGGACATGTTCACCCCGATAGGCAAAGGCCAGAGAGGTCTTATCGTGGCTCAGCCTAAGACAGGTAAGACAATGCTCCTGAAAGCCATAGCAAATGCCATAGCAGACAACCATCCTGAAGCATATCTGATTGTGCTTCTCATAGACGAGCGTCCTGAGGAGGTGACTGACATGGCCCGCAGCGTAAAGGCTGAAGTCGTAGCCTCGACATTCGATGAGCCGGCAGAAAGGCATGTTAAAGTCGCCAACATGGTGCTTGAGAAAGCCAAGAGGATGGTGGAATGCGGACACGATGTAGTGATTTTCCTCGATTCGATAACAAGACTTGCACGTGCATACAACACCGTGCAGCCGGCATCAGGAAAAGTGCTTTCCGGCGGTGTTGACGCAAATGCTCTACACAAGCCTAAGAGATTCTTCGGAGCAGCCAGGAACATCGAGAACGGCGGTTCACTCACAATCCTTGCCACTGCCCTCACCGAGACAGGCTCGAAGATGGACGATGTGATCTTTGAAGAGTTCAAGGGTACAGGCAACATGGAGCTCCAGCTTGACAGGAAACTCGCCAACAAGAGGATATTCCCTGCCGTTGATGTGACCCTGAGCAGCACCAGACGCGATGATCTCCTCTACAGCCCTGACCAGAGCAACCGGATCTGGGTACTGAGGAACTATCTGGCAGACATGACTTCCGTAGAGGCCATGGAATTCCTGAAGACGCGTCTGGAAAAGACGGCATCTAACGAAGAATTCCTCATAACCATGAACGGGGACAA
>JADIMK010000086.1 GCA_017694785.1 Candidatus Cryptobacteroides intestinigallinarum | reverse complement strand
GGCTGTGCCGTTGCCGAGTTCCACTTTGTAGTTGGCGACGACAGTCACATCGGCAACATTGCCTTCAACAGAATTGATGGTCACATTGTATTCGTTGCCGTTGATTTTGAAGTTATATTGTTTCATTCCTTTGTTTTTTTATTCAGTTACGGGATTTATTTTCTTTCAGGAAGCTGGCGCAGGGTTGCGAGCCTTGATGTCCATGCGGAGGATGCCGGCTGCTTTATGGTGAGCACATAACTTTCCTGGTCGTGGACTTCGTCTGCCATGCAGCGGTCAAGGGCCATTGCAATGGCTGCGCAGATTTCTCCGCCTATGCCCTTGTCAAGGGTAGCGGTGAGTTCGAAAGCCTTTTCCGGTGTCATTTCATTCATTTTGCTTCAGCTTTTATGGCTGCCGGACCAGACCATGGTCCGGAGAGCCTTATTAATACTCTGGTTACAGAGGCAGGTTGTCGTGCTTCTTGGCAGGGTTTGTCTGCTTCTTGCCGGCAAGCTGCTCGAGGGCGCGGATGACGCGGAACCTTGTGTTGCGAGGCTCGATGACATCATCGATGTAGCCGTAGCTTGCTGCCTGGTAAGGGTTGCAGAAGAGGTCGTTGTACTCTGTCTTCTTCTGCTCTGCCACGCGGGCCTTCTCTGCAGGGTCCTCGATTGCCTTGATTTCCTTCGAGTAGAGGATCTCAACTGCACCGTCTGCACCCATCACGGCGATGTTGGCAGATGGCCATGCATAGTTGATGTCGCCGCGGAGCTGCTTGCAGCTCATGACGATGTGGGAGCCTCCGTAGGACTTTCTGAGGGTGACGGTCACCTTAGGCACAGTAGCTTCTCCGTATGCATAAAGGAGCTTTGCTCCGTGTACGATGATTCCGCCGTATTCCTGCTGTGTTCCGCAGAGGAAGCCCGGGACATCTACGAGGGTAACGAGCGGGATGTTGAATGCGTCACAGAAACGTACGAAGCGGGCTGCCTTGCGGGAAGCGTTGATGTCAAGCACACCTGCAAGTATCTTAGGCTGGTTGGCCACAATGCCGACTGAACGTCCGTTCATGTGGGCGAAGCCTATGATGATGTTCTTTGCCCAGTTCTTGTGTATTTCGAAGAACTTGCCGTCATCGACGATGCTTCCGATGACCTTGTACATGTCGTATGGCTTGTTAGGGCTGTCAGGAATGATGTCGTTGAGGCTGTCATCGACTCTTCCGACAGGGTCGTCGGTAGGGACTACCGGAGCTTCTTCCATGTTGTTCTGAGGCAGGAAGCTAAGGAGATCCTTGATGATCTGTATGCCGTCCTGCTCATTTTCTGCGGCAAAGTGTGCTACACCGCTCTTGGTGGCATGTACGCTTGCTCCTCCGAGCTCTTCCTGTGTCACTACTTCACCTGTCACTGTCTTCACGACACCAGGACCTGTGAGGAACATGTATGAAGTGTTTTTCACCATGATGTTGAAGTCTGTAAGGGCTGGTGAATAGACTGCACCGCCGGCGCAAGGTCCGAAGATACCTGAGATCTGAGGCACTACACCTGACGCCATGATATTTCTCTGGAAAATCTCACCGAAGCCAGCAAGTGCGCAGATACCTTCCTGGATACGCGCTCCGCCTGAGTCGTTGAGGCCGATGCAAGGTGCCCCGTTCTTCATTGCCATGTCCATCACTTTGCAGATCTTCTGCGCCATGGTCTCTGAAAGGGAGCCTCCTGAGACAGTGAAGTCCTGTGCGAAGACATATACGGACCTTCCGGCTATCGTGCCGTGGCCTGTAACCACACCGTCTCCGTCGAATTTTGTCTTCTCCATGCCGAAGTTGGTGCAGCGGTGCTGTACGAACATGTCGTATTCTTCAAAGCTGCCCTCATCGAGAAGCATTGCAATCCTTTCACGGGCTGTGAATTTCCCTTTCTGGTGCTGGGCGTCGATTCTTTTCTGGCCTCCGCCCATGCGTGCCTTGGCCCTGCGCTCGACGAGCTCTTTGATCTTTTCCTGTTGAATACTCATAGTATGTATTTTTAAGTATTAATGACAATCAGATATTCTAAATCATGCAAATATAAATTCTTTTTTTCAATAAATGACCAGTTTGCCGACAAGAGGTTGTCGCCAAAAGAAATTTTCAGTCCCGTCCATGATTTTGCCGGTATCTGAAAAATGACTATCTTTCATGGATAAAAATGAATATGTAT
This sequence comes from Candidatus Cryptobacteroides intestinigallinarum, assembly GCA_017694785.1. Classification (GTDB taxonomy): domain Bacteria; phylum Bacteroidota; class Bacteroidia; order Bacteroidales; family UBA932; genus Cryptobacteroides; species Cryptobacteroides intestinigallinarum. The sequence goes on along the minus strand of JADIMK010000086.1, from coordinate 30,346 downwards.
CCACTGATAGCTAAAAACAGCATCCTATATGGCCGGACCTAAATTCAACACCTGTTTCTTTGAGCGATATGCGATGATTACACTCAGGACTCTACTGGGTGAAAGATACTCAGGACTGGTCAATGAAGACCGTCCTGATCTCCAGATGCCGGACCATTCCCTCGGCATCGAAGTGACAAGGGCAATGGAAGAAAGCAAGAAAGTTGCTGACAGTCTGCTTCTGGAGATGGCCGGTATGCTGGATCCGGACTCAGGGACCGAGGATGGCAATGCGGAGGACGACGATGCGGAAGAAGACAACCGGAGCATCCTTGAAAGCGGATATGCCTATGGTCTGCGCGGAGGAAGATATATAGGTAAGAAGGAATATCAGTACTGGGCCCTGGCGCAGCCACTGAGGCGTATCATCGGAAGCAAGGTGGAGAAGGTCGGTTCAGGATTCTACGGAAATTTCAGGGAATTCGGCCTCTATGTCTTCTGCAAGGACCATCTCAGTGAAGAGGAAGTGTCTCTCGCCGCAGGATATACGTCAGAACTGCAGAAAGGCCTGGAAGTATCGTACAGCCATCTCTATCTCTCACTCATCGACAGCCTTTATGTCTGTGACATGCGCTCAGGCGGGATTTCATGCCATGGGATCAGCCGCAGCATGTGCAGGACATTCTTCCGTGAGGCTGTCAGGCTGTCTTCAGGCTCAGGATGTATATCGTGACTCCTGCGAGCACTGCCCCCAGAAGAAGCTTCCCCCACAGGCATGGGACATGGAATATCATGACGGCCGGTATGCCGGTCCACAGCAGGGCCAGCGATATGACCTTTGCTTTCAGAGGCATGGCCCGGTTTTCCCTGTATTCTGAAATGTATCTTCCGAATATCCTGTGCCCGGTGAGCCAGACATAGAGCTTTTCAGAGCCCCGGCAGTACAGGAATGCCGCAAGAAGCAGGAAGGGGACAGTGGGCAGCAGAGGAAGGAAGATGCCTATGGCTCCGAGAGCCACGCATAACGATCCTGAGATTATATAGAAGATCTTCATCGCTGCTGTCGTGTCATTCTGTCTGCAAATATAGTCTGAATCTTCTTTACGGCAATGGTACGGGTATTGCATTGAAACATCTCCGGTGCCGTGGCGCAGACGGGTCAATGTGACCACGTCTTCTCCTGCACAGATTGTTCATTAAATTGTATAGTCATGAAGATAAGATCTATCAGGGGCAGGGAAATCCTCGACTCAAGAGGAAACCCTACCATAGAAGCGGAAGTGCTTCTTGAATCAGGTATAACAGGTGTTGCATCAGTCCCTTCAGGGGCATCTACCGGTGAGCATGAAGCCATAGAGCTCAGGGACGGCGATCCGAAGAGATATGGAGGCAAAGGTGTCCTCAAGGCTGTTGCCAATATCAATGAAAAGATAGCTCCGGCCCTCATAGGGATGTCGGCCCTTGACCAGAGGGCAATAGACATGAAGATGATAGCCCTTGACGGCACTCCTAACAAGTCAAGCCTTGGAGCAAATGCCATCCTCGGTGTTTCCCTGGCAGTCGCAAAAGCTGCAGCCAATTATCTGAGGATACCTCTTTACCGTTATATCGGAGGTACAAATGCATATGTCCTTCCTGTTCCTATGATGAATATCATAAACGGCGGGTCCCACAGTGATGCGCCTATCGCATTCCAGGAATTCATGATCCGTCCGGTCGGGGCTCCGTCCTATCATGAAGGTCTCCGTATGGGTGCAGAAGTCTTCCATGCGTTGAAAAAGGTGCTGCAGGAAAGAGGCCTGAGCACGGCTGTAGGAGATGAGGGCGGATTTGCTCCATCGCTGGAAGGCACAGAGGATGCCATAGAGTCTATAATGAAGGCCATAGAGAAAGCCGGCTATGTCCCGGGCAAGGATGTTATGATAGGTATGGACTGCGCATCTTCTGAGTTCTACAAGGACGGGGTCTATGATTACACTGTATTCGAGGGAGAGAAAGGTGTCATAAGGACATCGGACGAGCAGATCGCATATCTTGAGCATCTGATCAGCAGATATCCTGTCGATTCCATCGAGGACGGCATGAGCGAGAATGACTGGGAAGGCTGGAAGAAGCTTACGGAAAGGATCGGAGACCGCTGCCAGCTTGTCGGAGACGACTTGTTCGTGACAAATGTCCAGTTCCTGTCCAAGGGTATAGCCATGGGCTGTGCGAATTCGATCCTCATAAAGGTCAATCAGATCGGATCTCTCAGCGAGACCCTTGATGCGATCGAGATGGCCCACCGTCACGGTTACACCACTGTCACCTCACACCGTTCAGGCGAGACGGAGGATACCACTATTGCTGATATAGCTGTCGCAACCAACAGCGGCCAGATCAAGACCGGCTCACTTAGCCGTTCGGACAGGATGGCCAAGTACAACCGTCTCCTCAAGATCGAGGAAGAGCTCGGTGACCTTGCTGTCTATGGTTACCGTCGCATAAAGAAAGCCTGAATGTTCTCTGCAATGGGGTGAGTCCATGACGGATACCCTATGATATCATCATGAAGCGGACTGGAGGAGCCTGTATTTGAGGCGCCCTCAATCCGCTTCTGTCGCCTTTTCCTGCATGTTGTCATGTGGCACTGAACAAACATCTCCCCTCAGCAGTATCGGATTCCGTGCAAGTTGTAACTTAATCTAAATTTACTTATTTTTGCAAAATACGGCCGGGTGAGCGGAAGAGTATTGCGGCCGGATGTAAGTATCATTTTTACACAGGGTGCTTCCCTGTAGTTTTTGCGGGAGGTTTACATGGTAGTCGGGACCAGCATAGACTTGGCGTCCATAGAAAAGATTTTATTTGAAGGTGAGCCGGTCCGTATTTCGGAAGCAGCAGCCGGACTCGTTGATGAAAGTTTCCGTTTCCTGAAGGATTTCGAAAAGGACAAGATCATATACGGCATCAATACCGGTTTCGGGCCGATGGCCCAGTACAGGGTGGACGACGATTCTCTTATTGAACTTCAATACAATATAATCAGAAGCCATGCTACAGGGGCCGGTACCCCTCTTCCGGAGCTCTATGTCAGGGGCGCCATGCTCGCCAGGCTGATGACGTTTCTCCAGGGCAAGTCAGGGATTAGCATGGACCTTGTCAATGAACTGACTGAGTTCATAAACAAGGGAGTATGTCCTTATATTCCGGAGCATGGGAGTGTGGGAGCAAGCGGAGATCTTGTGCAGCTTGCACATATCGCTCTTGCATTGATAGGCGAGGGCGAGGTGTTCTACGGCGGAAAGCTGCAGGATACTGCGCCTGTCCTTGAAAAGCTCGGTATAAAACCTCTTGTCATAAAGACCAGGGATGGCCTTTCGGTTACCAACGGCACGTCGGTCATGACAGGTATCGGTCTTGTCAATCTGATATATGCCCGCCGTCTTTTCAGGACTGTGGTAACGGCGTCAGTACTGATAAACGAGGTCGCTTCATCCTATGATGACCTGATGTCTGAGGTGCTGAATGCGACAAAGAGGCATGAAGGTCAGATAAAGGTAGCCGCAATGATGCGCAGTGACGCAGAAGGCAGCAAGTGTCTCAGACAGCGATCCGCAGAGCTGTATAACGGCCATCATACGGAGAAGCAGTTCGGCCATAAGGTGCAGCCTTACTACTCGCTTCGTTGTGTGCCTCAGATTCTCGGACCGGTGCTGGATGAACTGGACAATGCGGCCAGGGTGCTGGTGGATGAGACCAATTCAGCTTGTGACAATCCTATTGTCGATCCAGAGACTGGAAATGTATATCATGGAGGCAATTTCCATGGTGACTATGTCTCATTTGAGATGGACAAGCTAAAGATAGCAGTGACAAAGATGACGATGATGTGCGAGAGACAGCTCAACTATCTCATGCATGACAAGATCAACGGGATACTTCCTCCGTTCGTCAATATGGGTGTGCTGGGGCTCAACTACGGCATGCAGGCGTTTCAGTTTACTGCAACTTCCACGACTGCCGAGTGCCAGACTCTTTCAAACCCGATGTATGTGCACAGCATACCGAACAACAATGACAACCAGGATATCGTCAGCATGGGCACCAACTCTGCTCTTCTTGCAAAGAAGGTTATAGAGAATTCATTTCAGGTCACGGCAATACACCTTGTCGCGCTCGCGCAGGCAGTCGACTGTCTCGGTCTTGCGGGAAGTCTCTCTCCTGTGACAAGGAAACTGTATGACGATGTCCGGGCAATCATACCTTCATTCAAGGACGACAAGCCGAGGTACAGGCAGATGCATAAGGTCGTTGAATATATCATGGACAGGAAACAGGAATTCTGACTATGGAAGGGAAAGACACAAAATACGCACTTGTCACAGGAGGCAGCCGTGGAATCGGACGGGCAGTGTGCCTGAAGCTGGCATCTATGGGCTTCAATATCCTCATAAACTACAGGAGCAACGACGAGGAAGCAGCCAAGGTCCTTGATGCTATCCGTCAGGTTGGCCGGGAGGGGGAACTGATGAAGTTCGATGTCGCAGACAGGGAAGCTGTGGAGACAGCATTGTCAGCATGGAAAAGTTCACATCCTGATGATTATGTCTCGGTGCTCGTCAACAATGCCGGGCTGCGTAGGGACAGCCTGCTCATCTGGATGGAAGACAGCGACTGGAATGCTGTCACTGATGTCACGCTCAAGGGCTTCCTCAACGTCACGAGATTCCTGCTCAAGGATATGCTTGTATCAAGATACGGACGTATAATAAACATAACATCTCTGTCAGGCATCAAAGGCCTGCCGGGCCAGACGAACTATTCTGCCGCAAAAGGCGGGCTTATAGCGGCAACAAAGGCTCTCGCGCAGGAGACTGCCCGCAAGAAAGTCACTGTCAACGCTGTCGCTCCAGGCTTCATAGCCACTGACATGACAAAGGACCTTGATGAAGCGGAGCTCAGGAAGCAGATTCCGGCCGGAAGGTTCGGAAAACCTGAAGAAGTCGCAGCAGCCGTGGGCTTCCTGGCTTCAGAGGAAGCCGGGTATATCACGGGAGAGGTGATATCAGTAAACGGCGGGCTTTATACATAAATTATATCATTGGACCAGGTATTTATATTTGGTATGGATAGAATGAGAAGAGTTGTAATAACCGGTATGGGGATATGGTCCTGCATCGGCAGAAACAAGGAGGAAGTGCTTGCCTCCCTGTATGAAGGGAAGTCAGGGATAGGGATTGACCCGAAGAGGACGGAGATGGGCTTTGCCTCATCTCTTACCGGTATAGTGGAACGTCCTGTTCTGAAGGGCCTGCTTGACCGCAAGAAACGCAACAGTCTGCCGGAACAGGGTGAATATGCCTACATGGCAACTCTTGAGGCTTTTGCCCAGGCCGGTATAGATGATCAGTTTCTTCTGTCCAATGAAGTAGGGATACTTTACGGAAATGACTGCAGTGCAGAGTCTGTGGTAAGATCGGTTGACATAATCCGGGCGGAGAAAGATACAGCCATGGTCGGGTCCGGGGCCATTTTCCAGTCTATGAATTCGACCGTGTCGATGAACCTTTCCGTCATCTTCCATCTCAAAGGCATAAATTTCACTGTCTCAGGCGCCTGTGCCAGCGGATCTCATGCCATCGGGATAGCTTATCTCATGATACGTTCTGGACTTCAGGACTGCATATTGTGCGGAGGAGCACAGGAGGTGAATCCTTATGCAGTGGGAAGTTTTGACGGGCTGGGAGCCTTCTCAAAGAGAATGGACGACCCTCAGAGGGCTTCAAGGCCGTTTGACAGGAACAGGGACGGACTTGTGCCGAGCGGAGGAGCCGCAAGCCTCGTGCTTGAAAGCTATGAGTCGGCTGTAAGGAGAGGAGCTCCTATCCTCGCCGAGGTCGTAGGCTACGGGTTCTCATCAAATGGAGAGCATATATCAGTCCCTAACGTGGACGGGCCGAAACGTTCGATCGAAATGGCATCAAGGGACGCAGGAGTGCCTCTGGACAGGATCGCTTATGTGAATGCCCATGCCACATCAACTCCTGTGGGCGATCTCAATGAAGCAAAGGCCATAGCTCAGGTGTTCGGTGACCTGAAGCCTTATGTGGCATCGACGAAATCCATGACAGGACATGAGATGTGGATGGCAGGAGCCAGTGAAGTGATATATTCGGTCCTTATGATGAACAATGGCTTCATTGCTCCGAACATAAATTTCGAGGAGCCAGACGAGGCTTCTGCCGCCCTGCGTATTCCGGCAGAGAGGGTGGATATGGAATTCGATACATTCCTGTCGAACTCATTCGGGTTCGGAGGTACCAATTCAACACTTATAGTAAGGAAACTCAAAAAGTAAGAAACATATGGAAAAAGAAGATATAATAAAGAAGATCAGGGAAGCACTTGCCGAGGGGTTTGAAGTAGACATAGATGAGATCACTCCTGATGCACCAATGGTCCAGACACTTGAAATGGACAGCCTCGACTTTGTGGACATGGTCGTGCTGATAGAGAAGAATTTCGGATTCAAGGTGACAGCTGCTGACTTCTCCGGAGTAAAGACTTTCCAGGACCTTTACGACATGATCCTTTCAAGGATGCAGAAATGACGGCCCATTCCGTTTATTGTTAAGGCTGGACTATGGCATCATCTGGATGGAAAGGGCAGACCAGAGGCGGTACATTCGGCTACAGGTTCTTCATCTGGCTGATCCGTACTGCGGGAATAAGGGTTTCATATGCATTCCTTTATCTTGTCGTGCCTTATTTCGTGCTTTTTGCGCCTAAGGCGACAAAGGCCATCAGGTCGTATGCGAGGAATCTTCCCGGTGCAGGCAGAGGAGCTTCATGGAAGATGGTGTTCCGGAATTTCTTCATGCTCGGCAAGATCCTCATAGACAAGATAGCGATCAATGGCGGAATGTCCGGAAAGTACAGTTTCGCGTTTGAGAATTTCGATGAGGCAAGCCGGATCCTGGACAGCGGCAAAGGTGTGATAATGCTCGGGGCCCATGTGGGGAACTGGGAGATAGGCGCGCCTTTCTTTGACCGATACGGCAGCAAGCTCAACATAGTGATGTTCGACAATGAACATCAGAAGATAAAGGAAATGCTGGAATCAAACGCGATGCCGCACGACTACAAGATAATACCTGTCAATGCTGACAGCCTTGCCCATATTTTCATGATAACGGAGGCTCTCCGCAGAGGAGAATATGTATGCTTCCAGGGAGACAGGTACACTGAATCCGAGAAGACCATCGGAGGAACCCTGCTGGGGAAGAAGGCTCTGTTTCCGTTGGGACCGTTCATACTCGCTTCCAGACTGAGGACACCGGTCATATTCTATGTCGCAATGCGGGAGAAAGGCATGGAATACACTTTCCGCTTCTCTGTAATTGCGGATGGAGAAAGCAAAGTCTCCCCGGAATATCTTCTGGAACGATATACCGCGATCCTGGACGAAATCCTGGAAAAGTATCCGGAGCAGTGGTTCAACTACTATGATTTCTGGAAGCCGGACACCGGTGGACATGCAGATACACCTAAACCTAAACAGACACTAGACAAATGAAACCGAAACAGAATGACAAGCATGCCGTCAGTGCAGCACAGGCCCAGTGGAATGCCCATTTCATTGCGTGTGGCGCCATCGTGTTCCAGGTAGCCAGGGTGATGACCGGACTGGGGATATTTTCCTTCCTCAAGTCTGAGAGCCATACGCTGGAAGAGGTTGCGGCCCATGCCGGCATATCGGAATACGGGGCCAAGGTCCTGCTGGAGGCTTCTGTTACAGCCGGTACTGTCATCAGGAGGGATAGCGGCTACCTGTTGTCCAAGACAGGATGGTTCCTTATAAGCGATCCGATGGTGAAAGTTAATATGGCTTTCAACCAGGACATCAACTACAGGGGATTCTTCTGGCTGGAAGAGGCCATAAAGGAAGGTCGTCCTGCAGGACTCAAGGAACTTGGGGACTGGCCTACCATCTATCAGGGACTTTCCAGCCTCGGAGAGCCGGCAAGGACAAGCTGGTTCGACTTTGACCATTTCTATTCTGACTCATCATTCGAAACGGCTCTCGGAATTGTATTTGCCGGCAGACCCCGCAGGCTGCTTGATGTCGGCGGCAATACCGGCATATGGGCTCTCAGGTGTGTAGCATATGATCCTGATGTAGAGGTGACTGTCATGGATCTTCCTCAGCAGCTGGCTCTTATGTCTGAGAACATAAAGTCTGCGCCAGGTGCAGACCGTATTCATGGAATTCCTGCAGACCTGCTTGAAGAGTCTACAGCCTTTCCAGAGGGCTATGATATCGTGTGGATGAGCCAGTTCCTGGACTGCTTCTCATCGGAGCAGGTAGTGAGCATCCTCAGAAGAGCTGCAGCTTCACTTCCCGACAACGGAAAACTGTTCATAATGGAGACCTTGTGGGACAGGCAGAAGTATGCTACGGCTTCGTTTGACCTTACCCAGATCAGTCTGTATTTTACAGTGATGGCCAACGGCAACAGCAAGATGTTCTCGCTTGAGGACCTGAGTTCATATATAGCGGAAGCCGGGCTTGAGATCCTGACTGTCCACGACGGAATAGGCTTCGGCCATTCCATAATCGAATGTATGCCATCAGCGAAATGAATGCTTCTGTAGAAAATATCACCGGGACTGATGTCCTTTCACTCATTCCCCAGCGTCCTCCGATGGCGATGGTCGATGCTTTCCGTGGCATTGACGTGGACGGCCTGTCGTGGACAGGTCTCACTGTCAGAGCTGACAATGTGTTCGTCCTCGGCGGGGTATTCATAGCTCCGGGAGTCATAGAGCATATGGCCCAGTCGGCTGCTGCGAGGGCAGGTTACCTCTGCATGAAAGAGGGCAGGGCTGTCCCTGTGGGCTTCATCGCCTCAATAGAGAATATGACATTCTCCTGCTGTCTTCCTCATGAAGGCGATACTCTGGAGACTTCAGTCGAGGTAGTGGCTGACATATTCAACATGAGTCTGGTGCATGCCGTGTGCAGGGCCGGAGGAAATATCGTAGCTGAAGGAAACATGAAAATCTATACACAGGATGAGACTCAGAAGGCATAAGGACAAGGCGGCTCTTGTATGCAGGACGGAGGCACGTATCCGTTTCAGCGAGACAGATGCCATGGGTGTCGTCTGGCATGGCAACTATGCCAAATTCTTTGAGGACGGCCGTGAGGCATTCGGACGCCAGTATGGTCTTTCATACAGAGAGGTCCTGTCCGAAGGCTTTACGATTCCGGTCGTTGAGATGACATGCAGATACCGCAGGTCGCTGGTCTTCGGAGAAGAGATTACCATCGAGACAGGATATATCCATTGTGATGCCGCCAAGATATTGTTTGAATATGCTGTCTACAGGACTTCAGACAATGAACTGATGGCATCTGGGTCCACGGTTCAGGTCTTTGTCGACAGGAACGGAGAGCTTCAGCTTACTTGTCCGGAATTCTATCAGGAATGGAAAAGGAAATGGAAAATAGAATAGATACATATATCACCGCGACTGAAATGATCAGTGCCCTCGGATACGGGACAGAGGCCAACGTCTTGGCTCTGGACAAGGGTATATGCGGAGTTCAGGTAAGGCAGGACAGCCGTCTGTCCGACCATCCGGTTGCCGCAGCCGTCATAGCGGAGGAGATGTACCGTACCCTGGAGAAGAGATATGGAGCTCTTCCCAAGGCGGAACTGCTGCTGACGGCCGTGATTGACGGCCTTGTCCGCAAGAGCGGGACAGACCTTTCTTCACCGGATACTTTCATCGTGTTCTCGTCTACCAAGGGCAATGTGGATCTTCTTGACCCTGATGCGGAATCACAGGATGAGAAGACATACCTTTGGAAGATGGGGGAAAGGGTAGTATCGCACTTCGGGGCAGGAAACCGTTTCTGTGTGATATCAAATGCCTGCATATCAGGAGTGTCGGCTCTGATTGTCGCCAGGCGGCTTATTCTTTCCGGGCGTTGCCGGAAAGTTGTCGCAGCTGGCTGTGATGTGCTTTCACGCTTCATTGTCAGCGGTTTCGCTTCATTCAGATCTCTCAGCCAGGAGCTCTGCCGCCCTTACGACAAGTCAAGGGATGGGCTCAACCTGGGGGAGGCTGCCGGCGCGATCCTGCTTTCAGACGAGAGATGCGAAGACGCCACTGTCATTTCAGGCGGTGCAATAAGTGACGATGCCAACCATATATCAGGCCCGTCAAGGACAGGGGACGGACTGTATTTCGCGATGCGCAATGCCATGTCCGAGGCAGGAGTAGCAGCTTCAGAGATAAGTTTCCTGAATATGCACGGGACGGCTACCGTCTATAATGATGAGATGGAGTCCAAGGCGATTGCTCTTGCCGGACTTTCCGACGTGCCTGTCCAGAGTCTGAAGCCTTATTTTGGCCATACCCTGGGTGCATCAGGTATCATCGAGACAGTGATGAGCGTAGAGCAGCTCAAGAGGGGAGTGCTCTGGGGAACTCCTGGATTTGCGGAGCTCGGGGTGCCGATGCCGCTTTCCGTGTCAGCCGCACCGCGTCATCTGCCAATGAAACATTGCGTCAAGGCAGCCTCAGGATTCGGCGGCTGCAATGCAGCCATTGTACTGAGCCTTCCTGAGTTTGTCCATACGGATGCCAGGAACATCTATGCATCGGCATCAGGATATCATATCCTTCGGACTGTGTCTGTCTCAGACGGGAAGATAATGCGTGACGGTAAGCCTGTCTTCACATCAGCATCCTCCGCTTTCGGGGAGTTTGCCCGGGAGGTATACCATGCTTCCGGTACACAGTACATGAAGTTCTTCAAGATGGACAATCTCTGCAAGCTGGGTTATCTGACCTGTGAGGAACTGCTTGACGGCCTGGAGTTCTCCCCCGAGGAGATGGCTCTGGTGCTCTGCAATTCAAGCTCTTCGATGGACTCGGACCTGAAGCATCTGAAGACAATGGAGGCGAACGGTGGGGAATCCGGCGCCAGCCCGGCAGTCTTTGTCTATACACTCCCTAATGTTGTGTCAGGAGAGATATGCATAAGGCACAGGATCAAAGGAGAGAATACATTCTTCATATCCGGGAATGACGATCCGGAAAAATTACGGGGCTATGCCTCTCTGATACTTTCCAGGAACGGCCTGAGATACTGTATCACCGGATGGTGCGAGCTCCTGGGAGAGAAATATACGGCGAGGTTTGAACTTCTCGGAATCTGAAATTCCCGGGCCAGAAGATCCCAAGATCCGGAATTACAGGACAAATGATTATAGAAATGGAAAAAAACGACAATATGGAAAATCTTAATGAAAATCTGAAGAAACAGCTTATTGAAGCCCTGAACCTTGAGGACATCACTCCGGCGGACATAGATGACAATATGCCGCTTTTCGGAGAGTTCGGCCTCGGCCTTGATTCTATAGATGCACTTGAGATCATACTGATACTTGAACGCAACTACGGTGTCAAGGTGGAGAACCCTAAGGATGGAAAGGAAATCTTCTATTCAATAGCTACTATAGCAGATTATATCAGGAAACACACCAAATGATGAAGATTCTGGTGACAGGAGCCGGTGCCGTTTCCGCCATCGGGACAACGGTACGGGAGAATCTTGAGTCCCTGCGTAATGGAATGCACGGGATCGGACCTGTCATGCACTTCCATACCGCCCTCAGATACCCTGCAGGTGAGGTGAAGATGGACAATGCTTCCCTCAAGGCAGCTCTCGGGATTGCCATGGACAGGACTGTCTCCAGGACTGCGCTTCTGGGCCTCATGGCAGCTGCCGAGGCCATGAGGGATTCTGGAGCAGACACATCGGGCCCGAGGACAGGCTTCATATCGGCGACTTCAGCCGGCGGGATGGACCTTACTGAAGATTTCTATCCTGACTTCATGCAGGACAGCAGACACGGACGCCTTAGAGATGTCGTGATGCACGATTGCGGTGCATCGACGGAGTTCATCGCAAAGGCTCTCGGGATAAGAGGCTTTGTCACTACAGTCAGTACAGCATGTTCTTCTGCAGGGAATGCCATCATGCTGGGTGCCCGTCTCATCAGGCACGGCCTGCTTGATACTGTGATAGCCGGAGGTACTGACGCATTGTGCCGCTTTACCCTCAACGGATTCAATTCCCTGATGATACTTGACAGGGAGCATTGCCGTCCGATGGATGCAACAAGAAACGGTCTCAATCTGGGAGAAGGAGCAGGATATATTGTCCTCCAGTCAGAAAAAGCCGCCAGGAAGGCTCCGTACTGCGAGCTTACCGGCTTCTCCAATGTCAACGAAGCCTTCCACCAGACAGGAAGCTCGCCGGAAGGTGACGGGGCCTTCATGTCCATGTCCGAGGCCCTCGCCCAGGCTGGAATCAGCCCTGGAGAAGTCAGCTATATAAATGTCCATGGCACCGGAACACAGCAGAATGACCTTTCAGAAAGTATGGCCATTAGACGTCTTTTCGGCGACAAGGTGCCTATGTTCAGCTCCGTCAAGCCTTTCATAGGACACACCTTGGGAGCTTCCGAAGGTATTGAAGCCGTGTATTCAGTGATGTCTGTTGCTGAAGGCACCGTATATCCGAACCTGAATTTCTCATCCCCGATTCCGGAGTCAGGCCTTGTGCCTGTGCTCTCGTGGCAGACCGGGCTGAAGATAGACAATGTGGTGTCGAATTCATTCGGGTTCGGCGGGAACAATTCGACATTGGTATTTTCCAGATGCAGATGATTATGGAGCCGGTATATATAGAAAGGACAGAGACTGTAGATGCTGCAAGGCTCAAGGAGCTTGGCCTGCCAGCCTTGATCGGCAATGCCAATATGCTCCGCCGCATGAGCCGAATGGTGAGAATGGGTGTAGCTGCGGGCATGCTGTGCCTCGACGGCATCCCCAATGACGCTATTGGAGCCATTGTGACAGCAACTTGTCTAGGAGGTCTGGAGGATACAGAGAAATTCCTGGCTGAAATCTCAGAACGTAACGAAGCCGGTCTGAATCCGACCCCGTTCATGCGGTCGGTGTTCAATACTGTGGGAGCACAGATTGCCCTGCTCAAGGGGATCAAGGTGTACAATGTGACTTATGTACACAGGACTGCATCCTTTGAAAATGCGCTCTATGATGCACTTATGCTGATCTCTGAGGGCCGCCGTAACGTCCTTGCCGGGGCCTTTGATGAGATGACACCGTCGTCTGTCACTGTGAAGGAACGTCTTGGCCTTTACCGTCACGGAAGACATCCCGGAGAAGGCGCAAGCTTCTTCCTGCTTTCTGACAGATCTTCAGATTGTCTTTCTGCCAGGCCGCTTGCACTGCTTTATGGCGTGGATGTGTTCAGAGGCAGCATGTCAGAGGAAGAGACCAGGGTGCACATGTCCGGCTTCATTGCTTCACATGGGGTCCCTGAGTCAGATGTCGAGATCATAGACGGTTCAGTATACAGGGCCTTATATGGAGAGTGGGGCACAGTCTCGGCAAGGATACTTTCAGAGGTGGCCGTCTCGATGTCCGGTCGCGGCAGCCGGTATGCGCTCCTGCACAACTGTTCCGATGGTCTTACTCATTCAATGATCCTTATAGGAAAGGCATGACGACAGTGTCCCTCATATCTTGTGTTGCGGCCGTCCATGCCGTGGCAGCCATTCAGGCGGCAGTCTGTCCGGTGACGCTCCATGCCGGGACAATACTTCCTGCAGCCGCTATTATTGCAGTGGTCATATGGCTTGCATATGGATCGGCAGTGATATCCTCGGGATTGTATCTGAAGGCATTCTGCCGGGAAAAGACAGAAGTGAAACGGGTCTATCTTACCTTTGATGATGGCCCGGTCAGGGAGATTACCCCTCAGGTTCTGGATGTCCTTGACAGGCATTCGGCCAAGGCCTGTTTCTTCTGTATAGGCAGCAGGATCAAGGGCAATGAAGATATCATAAGAAGGGCTGTCGCTTCCGGACACACCGTAGGAATCCATTCCTGGTCGCACAGTCCTTTCTTCCCGTTCTTCGGAAGAAAGAAGATCTATGGCGAGATCGTTTCCTGCAGGGAAGCCCTCAGAAATATCACAGTAGAGGATGTCCGACTGTTCCGCCCACCGTTCGGAGTGACTGATCCGGCCATAGCTGCCGCAGTGAAGAGGTCCGGCTGCCTGACCGTAGGATGGAGCATAAGGACTTTCGACACCATGGGAAAGACTCCTGAAGAAGTGCTGGGCAAAGTACGCCGGAAGCTTCATCCGGGAGCGGTGATACTCATGCACGACAGACTCCCGGATTGCCCGAGGACCCTGGATCTGGTCCTGACATACCTGGAGTCTGAGGGATATGCAGCAGACAGGGACATAACCCTCAATTTGCAAGCATCCCCTGCGCCTGATAAGAAAGGCCCGGTAAGCTGACAACGTGACTGAAAGCTATGGATACAGCAGATGGATCTTATTGAGTATTAGAAGAATATTGTTAGAAGTGTATTTTGATATGAGGAAATATATTATTGCAACAGTGATGTTACTTGCCTTGGCTTACGGAAGCCGTGCCGCGGAACCTGTGCGTATGGCGGATCCTTCGGAATTCGGCCGGAGACTTGCTGCCATGGCGGCATCGGTCAATTCAATAGAAAGCCGTTTTGAGCAGAACAAATACATAGATGTGCTTCAGCGTACTGTGACTTCCGCAGGGAAGTTCCTTTTCATGAAGCCCGGGATGGTCAGGATGCAGTATGACGCGCCTCTTGACTATACTATAATGATCGACGGGGAGACAATGAAGACAATCACCGGTGGAAAGACTGTCTCAGCCTCGGCTTCGGGAAATCCTATGCTCGGAGAGATACGGGACATGATGACTTCATGCATGACAGGGGACATTTCTTCTCTTTCAGGTGAATTCTCAATATCGTATTTTGATGACGGCAATGGATATCTTGTGAAGCTGGAGCCGTGTTCGGATCTTATAAAGGAATATATATCAGGCATTGAACTGCGCTTTGACAAGGATACGATGCGGCTTGACCGCCTGAGGATGTCTGAGAAAGGGTCGGATTTCACTGAATATGTGTTCAGGGATGTAAGGTACAATACCCTTGATGATCCTTCTCTGTTCAGGTAGATGCCTGACGGACCGGAAGTTATTGGCGGATGTTCCCTGGATGATGTCAGGTCCGGAATTGATTTAAAGCTGATTTCTGATGCGGAGATTTCTGATAGCTGTTCTTATGCTAGGGGTGTTTTCCCTCTCGGGATGCTCTCCTCGGCTTTCTGTGCATCAGCCTGTGCCTGCGGTGGAGATACCTCAGGGCGGAGATGATGTCTACAGCATGGAGATGGACCTGGGAAGGACCTCTGTATCATGCATGCTGGCTGTCAGGAGGACGGAGTACGGGATCAGGGCTGCAGGAGTGACCTGGTTCGGCATGAGTCTGTTTGATGTTGAAGTCAGAGGCAGGGACATCTCTGTGGTCTCCTGTGCCGGATTCCTTGAAAGAAAACCGCTGATACGCTTGCTCGGTAATGTTCTTGGATGTATCTTTATCGACTGCGGACGTCTGACCTGTGCTTCAGATGCTTTGCAGACAAGCAGGAAAGGCGCTCTGGCCTGTGCTGTCACAAGGAGCGGCGGCAGGATGCAGAAGACGACAGTGCGCCACGGTCTGTCAGGAATTGAAGTGAGTCTGACACCTTTGGAGAAATGATTGTACAGGAAAATATTGTTTCAGAGACAGTGGCTGTGGTACCGACATTCAATAATGCCGGTACGCTTGCTGATGTCCTGAGGGACATAATGCAGTATCTTCCTGACATCATTGTCGTTAATGACGGGTCCACTGACTCTACGGCTGAGATTCTCTCAGGCTTCGGAGACAGGATCACAGTCCTGACCCACAGCCGTAACAGAGGGAAAGGAAATGCCCTGAAGACAGGGCTTGCAGCTGCGAAGAAGGCCGGCTGGCGCTATGCTGTCACAATAGATTCCGACGGACAGCATTTTGCCTCGGACATACCTCTTTTCCTGCAGGAGATTGCAAGGACTCCAGATTCTCTTCTTGTGGGTGCACGTAACATAGCCGCAGATAATATGCCTGGCAAGAATACGTTTGCCAACAGGTTCTCGAATTTATGGTACAGGCTGGAGACAGGCATCAGGCTGTCTGATACCCAGTCCGGATTCAGACTTTACCCCCTAAGAAAGACTGATTACTCAAAGTGGTGGTATACAGGTAAATATGAATTTGAGTTGGAGGCAATAGTTTTTGCCGCATGGCAGGGTATTCCAGTGAGGAATATTCCTGTCAGGGTCTATTACCAGCCGCCTGAGAAAAGGGTCTCGCACTTCCGGCCTTTCCGGGATTTCTCCAGGATAAGTGTCCTGAATACAGTCCTTGTGCTCATATGTGCCGTATGGATATGGCCGAGGGATTTCTTCAGGAATTTCCGCAGGGAAAACATCAGGGCTTTCTACCGGAAGCATATAGCGAATGCGACTGATTCAAACCTGAAGATCACCGCGGCGGTCATGCTCGGGGTCTTCATGGGGATTGTGCCTGTATGGGGCTACCAGATGCTGATTGCCGCAGCCCTTGCGCATCTGCTGAAGCTCAACAAGGTGATCGCCCTTGTAGCATCGAACATAAGCATCCCGCCTATGATTCCTTTCATCCTGTACGGAAGCTATTATACCGGCTGCAAGGTGCTGTGCCGTCCTGTCTCTCTGCACCTGGGAGACATTACTCTTGAGAATACTGCCATGGTGCTGGTACAGTATCTGGTGGGTAGCGTGGTGTTTGCTGCAGCATGCAGTCTCGCAGCTGGACTTCTGTCTGCTGTCCTGCTCGGCATTTTCAGACGGAGGGGAAAAAGATGAAGAACACATTTGTTGCAATATATCATTTCTTCAGACGGCACAGGATACTATTCTATGCCGTCATGGTCCTGTCATTCATCCTGTCAGGATATTTTGCTTCAAAGGTATCCTTTGAGGAAAACATCAACTCGTTCCTTCCTGATGATGAGGACAGCCATATTGCCGTGGAGGTATTCGACAACCTGACCATAAAGGACAGGATAGTAGTCATGGTGTCCGGTCCTGAAGACAAGGACAGTCTTGCGCAGGCAGCCGATGACATTGTGCAGAGGCTGGAGGCAAGCCCTTGCAGGCATCTTATCAAGGATATCCAGGAGACTGTAGGCAGCAGCGATATAAGGTCTGTCACGGATTTCGTATATGGCAATCTTCCGGTTTTCCTGGACTGCACAGACTATACGAGGCTGGATTCCCTCATAGCCCCGGATGTGGTACGGACCAGGATGAAGGACAATTTCACGAGCCTAATCCTTCCTTCAGGCTTTGCGGTGAAAGACCATATCCTGAAGGATCCTCTCGGGATTGCCTCAGGTACACTCGCGGCTCTTGAGGATTTCAATGTCGAATCTGACTTTATAGTCTACGGTGACCATATCTATTCAAAGGATGGCTCGACCCTTCTCATCTTCATCTCCCCAGTGTACGGAAGCGGAAGCACAGGAAGAAATGCCTCGCTGGTCTCAGGTATAGAGCAGGTGCTTTCCGATGCCAGGTCCCACTGGCCGTCGATGGACATCATGTATTTCGGAGGCCCGTCCGTAGGTGTGTATAATGCAAAGCAGATCAAGAAGGATACATATATCACGTCCTCGGTGGCTCTTGTCATCATCATACTGCTGATTTTCATTGCCTTCAAGAGCAAGCGGACTATACCTCTGGTCATAGTTCCGGCTGTGTTCGGGGCGCTGTTCTCTCTGGCTCTGATATATTTCATAAAGGGCAGCATATCAGCGATCGCCGTAGGTGCAGGATCTGCAGTGCTGGGTATAGCCTTGAGCTATTCGATACATGTGCTGGCGCATCAGAACCATGTCTCATCTGTCGAACAGCTCATACGGGAACTGGCTTATCCTCTTACTGTCGGGAGCTTCACGACTATAGGAGCATTCCTCGGTCTGCTTTTCACGTCTTCAGCTTTGCTTCAGGATTTCGGCCTTTTCGCTTCCCTGGCCCTGGTCGGGACGACTCTGTTCTGCCTGGTCTTCCTTCCGCAGTTCCTCAGCGGCAGGTCTGAAGAAAAGCCGGGAAGAGTACTCTCTGCCATAGAAGGCTTCAATGCCATACATTTTGAGAAGAAGAAGTGGCTGCTCATTTTCCTTGCCGTACTCACAGCAGTGTGTGTCTTCACATCAAGGAATGTCTCATTTGATGATGATCTCTCAAGCATAAATTATGTCCCTGAGCATATCGCAAAGGC
Source organism: Candidatus Cryptobacteroides intestinigallinarum (assembly GCA_017694785.1). Classification (GTDB taxonomy): domain Bacteria; phylum Bacteroidota; class Bacteroidia; order Bacteroidales; family UBA932; genus Cryptobacteroides; species Cryptobacteroides intestinigallinarum. The sequence goes on along the minus strand of JADIMK010000086.1, from coordinate 12,091 downwards.
AGAGGACAGGATGCTGGAACTTTCTTCCGACGAAAGCCAGAACATTCTCTTTGTCAGTACAGGCCATGATCTGGATGAAGCGACCAGACAGTACAGCCGTACAGATTCATTGCTTGCTGTCCTTGAATCACGCGGTCTGCTGGACGGTTTTTCTTCGGCAGAAAGATTCGTCATACCGGAAGATGTGCAGAAGCAGCGTATCGATGCCTGGAACCGCTGGTGGACTCCGGAGAAGAAAACTCTTGTAAGGAGCCGCATAGAGGAGGCTGCAGCGGCAGCAGGTTTCGTCCCCGGGGCATTCGATGGTTTCTACAGTATGCTCGACCGCAGATATTCTGTCATTGACTATGCTTCAGCCGGGCTTCCATCCGTCTTTTCTGACTGGATCACAACTTCAGACGGACTAGTGATGCTTATCTCAAATGTAAGGCTTGACTCCAAGGACAAGCCTGAAGTCTACGGCGCATTTTCTGAAGAACCTTCTACCGTCGTCTTCGACAAGGCATATTTCGTGGAGAAATGGGTGTCTGCGGTAAACGATGATTTCTATCTGGTGCTCTATATTTCATCAATACTGATATTCTTTGCCCTATGGCTCTGCTACGGCCGTCTTGAACTCACCCTTATGAGTTTCCTCCCTATGTTCCTGAGCTGGATCATCATCATAGGCATCATGGGTATCTTCGGGATGAAGTTCAACATCATCAACATCATCCTGTCTACATTCATATTCGGCATAGGAGACGATTTCAGCATCTTCATAATGGACGGACTGATCAACCGGTACAAATACGGCAGGGATCTCCTTGCGCACCATAAGACAGCCATATTCTTTTCGGCATTCACAATACTTGTCGGTATAGGAGCCCTTGCCTTTGCCGCACATCCGGCGTTGAGGTCGATAGCTGTCATCTCGATCTTCGGGATAATAGCTGTCGTGATGGTGGCTTATATCATCCAGCCGGTGATCTTCAATGTATTCATATCGGGTCCGGCTTCAGAAGGATATCCTCCGATGACATTCAACGGAATCTTCAGGACAGCGGCCCTTTTCCTGGCCTTCGGTGCAGGCTGCATACTCGTGACCCTGATGATAGTGCCATTGTCCCTGCTGCCGGCAGGCAGGAAGCGCAAGTCTCTGTGGATATCATATCTGATGCATTATGTCTGCAGGATGATAATCGCTTCCGCAGTCAGCCTGAAGTTCGTACGTGACAATCCGTATGGAGAGGACTTCTCCCGCGGTGGAATACTGATAGCAAACCATCAGTCTTTCCTTGACATAATAATGCTTCTGGCCTTGACCCCAAAGATGGTCATGGTCACCAACAGCTGGGTGTGGCATTCTCCGCTTTTCGGCCGTCTGATACGTTATGCCGGGTTCGTATGCACGGAGAGCGGTCATGAGGATGCTCTTGCACGAGTTGAGGAGAAGCTTTCGGAAGGTTACATAGTGGCCATCTTTCCTGAAGGTACACGCTCTGAGGACGGAAAGATCCACCGCTTCCACAACGGAGCCTTCATGATGGCTGAAAAGACAGTGGCGGACATCATCCCGGTCGTCATTTACGGCAACTGGCGGGCGATACCGAAGAAACGCCCGTTCTATATCCGCAGAAGTACCGTGGGCTACAGGATCCTGCCTCGTATACCGGCTTCAGATCGTTCCTATGGCGCGGATTTCAGTGAAAGGACAAAGGCTGTATGCCGCTATATGAGGGATGAATACGGGAAGTTCTGCCTTGAGTATGACAATGCCTCGAATCCGTATTTCAGGGAAGCCCTCATGTCCTGTTATCTTTACAAAGGTCCTGTCACAGAGTGGTATATGAGGATAAAGCTCGGGATGGAGGATTATTATGGAAGATATGACCGTCTCCTTCCGGGGGAAGGTCAGATAACGGACATAGGCTGCGGAATGGGTGCGTTGTGCCTGATGATGTCGATGCTCTCGCCCGGGAGGAGAATGACAGGAATCGATTATGATGAGGACAAGATAGCTCTTGCACGTAACATCCGCATCAAGGATGCAAGAGCGGATTTCATCTGCGCTGATGCTGCCTGCTGTACTCTACCTGAAAGTGATGTGTTCATAATGAATGATATGCTGCATTATCTGTCTGAGGACGGGCAGGAAAGCCTCATGGCAGCCTGTGCTTCCCGGCTCAGGACCGGCGGAATGATCATAGTCAGGGACGGTGACAGCGGAAAGACAGGCCGGCACAGGCTCACAAAGCTTACGGAACTGTTTTCCACCAGGATAGTGAGATTCAACAGGACAGCCGGAGACCTCCATTTCATTTCAGGGGAAAGGATCCGTCAGATGGCTCATAAGCTTGGATTTGAAGTATCCGAGACGGAAAATGACAGCTATACTTCCAATACCATCTATATCCTTCGGAGGAAATCGTCATGAAATATGATATAGTCATAATCGGCAGCGGACTCGGAGGTCTGGAGTGCGGAGCTTTCCTGAGCAAGGAAGGGTACAATGTGTGTGTCATAGAGAAAGACTGTCTTTTAGGTGGCTGCCTGCAGACATTTTCGCGCAACGGATACAGGCTTGATACCGGCTTCCATTATGTCGGCAGCATGGAAAAGGGGCAGGTGATCGGCCAGTGCTTCAGATATCTCGGCATAGCCGACAGCCTGAAGCTCAGGAAGCTTGATGAAAACGGCTTCGACAGGATATGGTTCGGAGGAAAGACATATGCATATGCTTCAGGCTTCAGCCGTTTTGAGCAGGTGCTCACGGAGCAGTTCCCTCATGAGAAGGACGGTATCAGGAAATATACTGACAAGATAAGGGAAATCAGCAGGATAGTCTCAGTCGACAATTTCCGCAATGGCTACGTGTCTTCAAAGGACGGTGTCAGATATATGTATGTCCCTACTGCTGACGTCATAGATTCCATGGTTTCGGACAATGTGCTACGAAATGTCCTTGCCGGGACCAGTTTCCTCCATGAAGCGGACCGCAGACGTTCATCTTTCTATGAGCATGGCATGGTGATGGCCTCATATCTGGAGGGCGCATACAGATGCGTAGACGGCAGCATGCAGATTGCGGATCTGCTCGTGGAACGCATCCTTGGCAACGGAGGCACTGTCATGAACAACTGCCGGGCGGACAGGATCGCTGTCGAGGACGGACATGTGACAGGTGTCGGAGTGACGCTGGCTGACGGCACATCAGGTTTTCTTGAAGCAGGATATGTAATATCCGATATCCATCCCCTGGATACACTTTCAATCCTGGACCCGACACCGAGGATACGTCCGGCATATCGGGACAGGATACGCTCGCTTGACAATACATTCGGTGTCTTCACCCTATATCTGATGATGGAGAAGGGGTCATGTCCGTATCAGAACTACAATACATATCTGCATGCAGGTGAAGATGTCTGGTTCTCTCGGGAGATGGACAGGAGCCGTTTCCGCTCATGCCTGATCTCCATGCAGCCCATTTCTTCAGATCCCGGGCATGCTGAAGTAGTGTCTGTCATGGCTCCCATGTTTATGGATGAACTGCGGGAGTGGGAGGATACTCTTCCTGAGCACAGAGGGAAAGGATATCTGGATTTCAAGCGCAGAAGATCTGATGAACTTCTCGGCTTGATGGATAGGTGTGGCGTAAGGCTGTCAGGGAAGACTGTCTCTACTCTTGCGACTACACCGTTGAGCTACAGGGACTATACAGGGACTCCCGAGGGTTCTGCATATGGTCTTGTCAAGGACTGCCGGGACCCGCTCCGGAGCATGATAAACCCTAGGTCGAAGGTCGGCAATCTGTTATTTACCGGACAGAATGTCAACATGCATGGAGTCATGGGTGTTACCCTGACATCTGTAATGACGTGTTCCGAGCTCCTCGGACAGGAGTATCTCACAAAAAGGATAGCCTATGCTTAGACGTATATTCAAATGGACCGCAATCGTTCTTGCTGTGCTTGTGGCAGGCATAGTCATTGCCGCTCTTGCATTGTACTGGTCGGCTGACCTGAAGATGCCCGTCTGTAATTTTGAAGACCAGACTGATACTGTGGTATTTTCCTCCGGAGACAGCCTGCGTACGTATGGTGACAACTGGCTGAGGCATAGCCGCTCAGGACTTTGGGAGATGAAAATCACCGGCAGTGCGCCCAATAGGGGATATGCGATAGGCAAGATGGCGCCAGATCTGATGTATTATCAGGAAAAGGCATTCGTGGACCAGATACGCCACCTGATACCATCTGACTCTTACCTGAAGTTCCTGCGTTTCTTCATAATCATCTTCAACCGCCACCTCGGCGTCAATGTACCTGAGGAATACCGTGAAGAGATCTACGGGATGTCCCGGTCGGCTACCCATGAGTTTGACATGATAGGGTCACCGTATATGCGCCAGATGCAGTATCATTCCGCCCATGACCTAGGCCATGCCCTGCAGGACTATATGATGGTAGGCTGCAGCTCGTTCAGCTGCTGGGGCGACATGACAGCCGATGGAGGTCTGCTTACAGGACGCAACTTTGACTTCTACATGGGAAATGATTTTGCTGCAAACCGGCTTGTCACCTTCTGTTTCCCGGATAATGGCTACAGGTTCGCATCGGTAGGCTGGCCGGGAATGATCGGAGTGCTGTCCGGGATGAATGAAACAGGGCTGACAGTGACCATCAATGCTGCGAAATCAGATGTGCCTACCTCATCCGCCACACCGATATCCATCCTGGCAAGAGAGATACTCCAGTATGCTTCAGACATTGATGAAGCATATGCTATAGCTGCAGAAATGCATACCTTTGTGTCGGAATCAATCCTGATAAGCTCCAGCCGGGACGGCCGGGCTGCAATAATAGAGAAATCCCCTGATAAGATGTCCCTTTACCAGCCCTCAGGGGACAGCTGCAGGGTGATCTGTACAAACCATTTCCAGTCGCCTTTGTTCATGCAGGATGAGAGGAACCTGGAGAACATAAGGACCACAGACAGCCGCTACCGCCATATGCGCATACGGGAGATGCTGGATTCTTTGCCTCCTGCTGCACCTGAGGATGCAGCGAAGGTGCTGAGGGAACGCCATGGCCTCGGAGGCATGGAGCTCGGACTCACCAATGAGCTGGCAGTCAACCAGCTTATCGCCCATCACAGTGTCATATTCAAGCCTGATTCGCTCCTGATGTGGGTCAGCACTTTTCCATGGCAATGCGGGGAGTATGTATGCTATGACCTGAACAGGATATTCAGCGGCGATACGGATCCCGGACATGAGATATCGATGCCTTCAAGGACAATCCCACATGATCCGTTCCTTGATACCCCACTGTACAGGGATGCCATTGACTACAGACGTCTTGCCGGCTATGTCAGGAAAGCTGCTTCACATGGCCAGGCCGCACCGCAGGACAGCATCTCAAGACTCATCGGATCCAATCCTTTCTTCTATGATTCATACAACATAGCGGGGGACTATTTCAGGAGCAGGGGAGACAAGGATATGGCTGTAAGGATGTGGCAGGAAGCTCTCAGACATCCTGTGGCAGGCACGGCAAAGGAGGATGCGATCAGAAGAAAGACCGGAGACATGAAACAGGACAGATGACATGAAATACGGCCTGCGGCATGTATTGATGCCGATGTCAAGGGATCTGGATAAATGCTGTGGATTGACATGTAAGTCCATGGATTAGTAAAAGATAACTTTAAATATACTTTCATAGATGCGACATATGGAACTGAAAAAAGAGCCGGACATACAGTTCCGGTCTCCTGGGGAAATCAAGAAATATCAGGAAAAGAGGCTCGCTGAGGCTCTTGCATACCTGTCGGCAAACTCCAGGTTCTATCAGCGTATGTTCTCCGAGTATTCGATAGATGTGACAAAGGTACGTACGGTCGAGGACCTTGTGAATATCCCTGTCACGACTAAGACGGACCTGCAGCTGCATAATGAGGATTTCCGCTGTGTCCCGGCTGATGATGTCATCGACTATGTGACTACTTCGGGTACGCTCGGGGATCCGGTGACTTTTGTCCTTACCGACAGTGACCTGGACAGGCTTGCATACAATGAGTACCTGTCTTTCACCACAGCAGGATGTACCAGACATGATATACTCCAGCTTATGACGACGATTGACCGCCGGTTCATGGCAGGTCTGGCATATTACATGGGAGCCAGGGAACTGGGTATGGGAGTCATACGTGTAGGCAACGGAATCCCTGAGCTGCAGTGGGATACAATCAGCCGTGTCCATCCTACATGCGGTATGATAGTGCCGTCCTTCATAATGAAGCTCATCGATTTCGCCGAGAAGAACGGCATAGACTACCGTAACTGCTCAATGAAGAAATGCCTGTGCATCGGAGAGGCCCTAAGGCAACCTGGGACATTTGAACTCAATACCCTCGGACGTAGGATTGCGGAGAAATGGGACAACCTTGAACTTTATTCCACATATGCATCTACTGAGATGCAGTCTTCGTTCACTGAGTGCCATGAGCTCTGCGGAGGGCATCTGCAGCCTGAACTGATCATTGTGGAGTTCCTTGACGAGAACAACAATCCTGTCCGTGATGACGAGCCTGGAGAAGTCACCATAACTACCTTGGGCGTCACGGGAATGCCTCTCCTGAGATTCAAGACAGGAGATGTATGCTACCATTATACCGAGCCATGCCGATGCGGACGCAACACGATGAGGCTCAGTTCTGTCCTCGGCCGCAAGGGCCAGATGATCAAGTTCAAGGGTACTACCCTCTATCCGCCTGCCCTCTACGATATTCTTGACAATATCCCGAAGATCACCAACTATATAGTGGAAGTCTATACGAACAGCCTCGGGACCGACGAGATCACAATAAGGGTCGGGGCCGAGGACCACAGCGAGACTTTCGTAAAGGAAATCAAGGACATGTTCAGGGCAAAGGTCAGGGTGGCACCTAACATTACATTCGAGTCACCGGAGTATATAGCCAAGCTCCAGACTCCTCAGGGCAGCCGTAAGATAGTCAAGTTCATTGATCTACGGTGAGTGTTCGCGCACACCTCCGGTAGATTGTCCGGCTGGACGGGTATTCATTCTCCGGCTATGGCCCTGATTTTGCTGACGGTATCAGCCGGTAATGTCAGAAGTATAATATCATAACAACAGATAATTCCATAAAAACAGCAATTGTCATGAAACGTATAGCAGCAATATTTTCAGCCATGCTTCTCGGCTGTGTATCTTCATTTGCACAGAATCCTTCACAGCTTGAAGGGATCGGAGAGTTTACTTTCTTCGGAGTGGATTTCTCCCATGTCAAGGTATTTGCAGCGGAGGAGACTCCTTCGGAGTTCGTCAAAGCCTTTGAAGGCATCAACAATCTCTTTCTTACGGAGCCGGACAAATATATCGCCTTGCTTGAAAGACGTCTTCAGCGTCCGGTAGCATGTGTCGATATTGAGCCTGTGATAGACCGGCTCCAGAATATTGATCTGGAGAATCTCAAGACATTGAGGACCGTAAGTAATTTCACGGGAGAGGAGATGTCCCAGATGGTACGCGACCTTCCGATTGGAGATGATCTTTCAGGCACAGGACTGGTCATCCTGGCAAACTGTCTTGACAAGTCAAGGCCCGAAGCACATTATGTTTTTGTCTTCTTCGATATCGATACTAGAGACATTATCACAGCCTGGAATTCCTATGGTGAAGCGAGGGGCTTCGGTCTGAGAAACTATTGGGCGAGGTCTGTGTACAAAGCCATAAGTTACATAAGGACTCCTGACTACCGCTGGTAATCAGGTATATCTCCTTGTAATCAGGCCGGTATATCTCTGGACTGTACCTGTGTACGGGCCGTCCCAGGCTACTCTGATTTCCTGTAGCTCAGGATGGCCCATGTAACCATCACAGATCCGAGGGCGGCGAGACCCGCTGCATCGTACCAGATGTCCGCAAGGCTGCTTCCCTTGAGGAATACCGCACGCATCGCATCGGCGAAATATCTCATCGGGTTGAGCCATGTGATGGCCTTGGCCCATTCCGGCATCGATGCAATCGGAGTGAATATGCCGCTCATCAGCATGAAGATGACTGCGAAGAACCATATCACGAACATGGCCTGCTGGGCGTTGTTGCTGTAGTTTGATATCAGCAGCCCCAGTCCGGCCATTACTATTATGTCCAGTACCGTAAACAGATACAGCAGCAGAAGGTTGCCTTTGCATACGTATCCGAACACTGTCCATGCGATGACAAGGCAGGATGTGAGTATGAAGAATGCAATCACCCAGTATGGGATCATCTTGCATACGATGAAGGCTGTCTTGCTGACAGGAGTCACATTGATCTGCTCGATTGTTCCTGCTTCCTTTTCAGATACGATGTTGAGTGATGGAAGGAAAGCCGTGATCATCGTGATTGCTATCACTATGAGTGCCGGGACCATGAAGAGTTTGTAGTCCATGTAAGGATTGAAGCAGTACTTGTCCGATATGCTTATCGATGCTCCGTTTTCTCCTCCGGCGTTTCCTCCACCGGAGGCCGCACCGGGATTCTTCTCTGCCAGATACATCCTTACGCAGTTGAGGATATATTGCGAACCGATGCTCCCTTTGGTTCCGTTTACTGTATTCACCTTTATTCCCACAGGCAGACCTGAGCCCAGGGCTGTTTCCTTGTCGAAGTCCGGAAGTATGGTGATTATGGCATCGGCCCTGTTGTTGTCCATGAGTTCCTGCGCCTCGCGGTCACTGTGGCAGATGTCGACGAACCTGAAATATCCCGAAGAAGTGCATTTCTCGACAAGAAGCGATGATTCCCTGCTCATGCAGTTGTCCACTACCGCCAGATTGATGTTGCGTATCTCCATGCTGACAGCAAACGGAAATACCAGCATCATCAGCACAGGGAACATCAGGGACATGTTCGGCAGCCCCGGATCTCTGAAAAACTGTTTGAATTCCTTTTCAAGCAAATATTTCCACATCGCCATTTCTCCTATATTTACTTTTCCTTATCTGGCACCGGCCTACTGCAGCCTTGTCCTGAAGCTCCTTATGCTGACAGCAAGCAGCAGTACCGCCATTCCTGCAAGTATTGAAAGCTCCTTTATTGCCGCAGAAAGCCCGTCTCCCTGTATCATGATCTTCTTGACTAGTATGATGAACCATTTGGCAGGTATGATGTCTGAAAACCACTGGAGTATCTGCGGCATGCTTTCGCACGGGAAGATTATGCCTGAGAATATCATCGTAGGCATCGTCAGCCCCATGCCGCACAGCAGCATCGCTGTCCTCTGGCTTGATGAGATGACTGATACCAGTATGCCAAGGGAAAGTGATGTCAGCACGAATACCAGAGCAGCAAAGGAGAGCAGAAGCAGGCTCCCGTTTATCGGGACCTCCATGACATAGTGCGCCAGAAGCAGGATTGTCGTGAAATTGACTGCAGAGAGTACAAGATAAGGCATCAGCTTGCTCAATATGACCCAGAGCGGCTTGACAGGAGAGACCAGAAGCAGTTCCATGGTCCCTGTCTCCTTTTCCCTTACGATGGATACGGCGGTCATCATCGTGCATATCAGCATCAGGATAAGTCCCATCACTCCCGGTACGAAATTGTATGACGATTTCATCGCCGGGTTGTACATCAGCTGGACTACAGGTGTCATTGAAGCTTTTTTCTCTCCCTGGATGGATGTGTTTATGTCCTGCTGTTCCTGCTGGATTACTCCTGAGATGTAGCTGACGATTATCTGTGCTGTATTAGGGTCTGATCCGTCTCCGATGATCCTGATGCCGGCATTCCCGCCGGATGTCATGGCCTTCTGTCCGAAATCCCTGCTGAAGCATACGGCAGCATCTGCCTTGCCTTTGCGGAAAAGGTCAGCCGCAGCTTCGGGATAAGGAATCATGCCGCTGATCTCAAGATACCTGTTGTTTTCGATCCTGTCCACAGTCCTTCGGACCATCGGGTCTGTCATGTCACCGCAGATGGCAATCCTTGCGCGAGATACCTCCGTACTTACGGCAAAGCCGAAAAGGATGATCTGGATGACAGGCATGACCATAACGATCAGTATCGTCCTCTTGTCCCTGAATATGTGCAGGAATTCTTTTCTTACAGATGCAAAAAATTCTTTCATTGCAATTTCTCCATTTCCGGCATAGTTATTCTTCCCTTACCGCTTTGCGGGCAATTGTCCTGAATACCTCGTCCATATCGGCAGCGGAGAATCTTTTCTTCAGCTCTGAAGGGGAGTCCAGGGCGGCGATATGTCCGTCCACCATTATCGACACACGGTCGCAGTATTCGGCCTCATCCATATAGTGTGTGGTGACAAATACAGTTGTACCTTTCTCAGCAGTATCATATATCAGTTCCCAGAATCTGCGCCTTGTCTCCGGGTCCACTCCACCGGTAGGCTCGTCCAGGAAGATTATCTGGGGACTATGGATAAGAGCTATGCAGAACGACAGCTTCTGCTTCCATCCCAGAGGAAGAGCCCCGGTGAACTTGTCCCTTACGTCCTGCATCTGGAGCATCTGGAGCATCTGCTCTGTTTTTTCCTTGATCTGCCTGTCCTTGAGCCCGTAGATGCCTCCGAAAAGGCGTATGTTCTCCCTGACTGTCAGATCCGGGTACAGGGAGAATTTCTGGCTCATGTAGCCGATATGGCGCTTGATCTTCTCCTGCTCTTTCCAGATGTCGAAGCCTGCTACGGTACCGCTGCCTGAAGTCGGCCTGCTCAGACCGCACAATATCCTCATGGCCGTGGTCTTTCCGGCTCCGTTGGCTCCGAGGAATCCGAATATCTCACCTTTGCGTACATTGAAGCTGATGTCGTCCACAGCTGTGAAATCACCGAACTTCTTTGTAAGGTCCTGTATTTCTATTGCGTTCATTCCTGTGTCCATTTCCTTGACAATTGCATGAAACAGTCTTCAATCCCAGGAGCAATCTCCGTAGCCGTGCAGTCGGGAAATCCCAGCCCGGCAGCGCATGAGAGGATCTGTGCCGGAGATGTCTTTGAAGGATCGTAGGTCAGGTGGTGCGCATCCCCGAAAGAGAAGCAGCTCACAACGCCTCCGATTGTCCTGAGGGCCTTCAGAAGAGGATACATCCTCTTGTCCTTTACTGCGAGTATCCTGTATGGATACCTCGATACAATCTCCTGAGGAGTTCCTGTCCCTATTATTTCCCCGTCCTTTATAAGTGCCAGCCTGTCGCATTGTGCTGCTTCATCCATGTACGGAGTCGATACGAATACCGTTACTCCTGACTGCCGTATCCTTCCCAGCATCGTCCAGAAATCCTTGCGGCTCACAGCATCGACTCCCGTAGTAGGCTCGTCCAGGAAAAGCACCGAAGGCTTGTGCACAAGAGCGCAGCATAGGGCCAGCTTCTGTTTCATTCCACCTGAGAGCTTTCCGGCACGCCTGTCCCTGAAGGGCTCTATCTGGGAATATATTTCCTTTATCGAGCTGTAGCTTTCTTTCAGTGATGTGCCGAATAGGGTAGCGAAGAAGTCAAGGTTCTCCTTTATGCTCAGGTCCTGGTAAAGGGAGAACTTGCCAGGCATGTAGCCTATGATCTTCCTTATCTTGAAATAATCCTTGACTATATCGAGCCCGCAGATGCTGCCGCTTCCTGAGTCTGCAAGCATCAGGGTCGTCATGATCCTGAACAGGGTAGTCTTGCCTGCACCGTCAGGGCCTATGAGACCGAAGATCTCTCCTTCGTCCACATCAAGTGAGATGTCCTTCAGTGCATGGAGCTTCCTGTAGCTTTTCGATATGTCCCTGATCTGAATCGCTTCCATTTCATTATTCCTATAGCAGTATGCGTTCTCTACAGCTGAATGTAGGCATACATCCCGAGCCGGACCGGAGTGCCTTTTGGAACCGCGACCTTGACCGCATATACCATTTCAGCACGTTCGTCCCTTGTCTGGATGTTCTTTGGAGTGAATTCCGCCTCTTCGGATATCCATGTCACTGTCCCTTCATAGGCCTGAGGCTTCAGCGAACCGTCGTCCGGTATCACCTTTACCTTGTCACCGGTCTTGAGACCGGCAAGCTGGGCAGTAGAGAAATATGCCCTCACATAGAGAT
>JADIMK010000085.1 GCA_017694785.1 Candidatus Cryptobacteroides intestinigallinarum | reverse complement strand
CCCGCTAAAGTAGGACACGAATGGAGTCAAGTCAATCCCCACGGTGCAGGCTTTTCTGAATCTTTACAACAATTTTTCTCTTTTTTGATGTTTTCGCTTTTTGATGTGTGTTTCTGATATGTCTTTTATGACATTCTTAATCTTCCTGATATTATGATCGACTCCCTTTTATCCTAAATCTCTTTCTTGTCCTTCTGAATATCCCTCCTGATCATCCCGAGTGTCCTTCCTGTCATTCTGAGCACCAGCGAAGAATCTGGGGACACATCTCATGTACATTGTCGTATCTCAGATCCTTCACACCGCCTGCAGCTCCGTTCAGGATGACAGAGGGAGCGGCTTCGTTCAGGATGACAGGACACCATTTCTTTCCTGAGAGAGGGCGTCTGGCGTAAGTTGTCTTTGTCATAACTTTATGTTCCACAGTTTTTTTATATACGATTTGTAGCCTGTTTTAAGTCGGAATAAAAGCGTTTTTCCCCGACTTAAAAAGTGTGAAAATCTTGCGAAGTGACAAAAGAATCCGTTGGCTATTTCCAACAAACGAGTCCAGAGTCGGCCACTGATTGGCTAGCATGCCCTGAAGCGCCCTGTAGCATTAACATGAATAAAATTCCGGAATTGCAATCTCATATATAAGGATTTTTTGCTATTTTTGCAGCCAATTTGCGCGACCACAGTTATTTCCAAGGGTCGCGTTTGTTGCGTTATGATGCTGTCATGTTCCTTTCCGTAACTGAAAGGCATGGTATTTGCTCGGTGCGTGACGATTTTGACCAATGGTATTTGAACCTGTGACAGTTCATTCCAAGACTGACAATAATTAAACTATAGTATAATAAGTAAAGTATGAGAAGATTAGGAAAAAATTTCCGGGTATTGCTCGCATGTACATTGGCGGTGACCGCCTGCGGAGGCAGTGCAAGACAGCAGGAGGCAACAGAATATCCGGTGATTACTGTGACTAAGTCGGACAGGACGCTGCAGACTTCTTATTCTGCGGCAATTCAGGGAAGGCAGGATATTGCGATATATCCTCAGGTGTCCGGCACGATTACAGATGTCCTGGTGACTGAGGGACAGAAGGTAAAGAAGGGTCAGGTGCTGTTCATCATCGACCAGGTGCCGTACAGGGCCGCATATGAGGTGGCTGAGGCGAATGTGAAGTCTGCAGAAGTGTCTGTAGAGACGGCAAGGCTGAACTATGAGAGCGACAAGAAGCTGTATGACAACAAGGTCGTGTCGGCTTTTGAGCTCCAGACCTCTGAGAATTCTCTGCACACTGCGGAGGCTACTCTTGCACAGATGGAGGCACAGCTGACCAGCGCTGCCAACAACCTTTCATATACAGAGGTCAAGAGTCCGTCTGACGGAGTGGTCGGAACTCTGCCATACAGGGAGGGCGCTCTTGTCAGCGCATCCATAGCGCAGCCGCTCACAAGAGTTTCGGACAATTCACTCATGTATGTCTATTTCTCCATGAATGAGAATGATGTGCTCGACCTGCTTCTCGAGTACGGGTCTATCGACAAGGCAATGAAACAGATGCCGTCTATCGGCCTCAAGCTCAACAACGGTTCCATGTATCCTCTCAAGGGCAAGGTTGCCAGCATAAGCGGTGTGATCAGTGAGACCACCGGGGCAGTGCAGTTCAGGGCGGAGTTCCCTAATCCTGACAGGATTCTGATGAGCGGAGGAAACGGCAGCGTAGTGTTCCCTGATGAATACAAGGGCGTGATAGTCATACCTCAGGAAGCGACATTCCAGCTACAGGACCAGATATTCGTCTATAAGGTTGTCGACGGCAAGACCAAGTCTGCAAGGATAACGATTGTCCCTAAAAACAACGGTCAGGAGTATATCGTCCTTTCAGGACTTGAAGCAGGAGACAAGATTGTGGCATCGGGAGCGGGTCTGCTTCGTGAAGGGATGCCTATTGTTGAGAAGGCAGCTGAAAATGTGCAGGCTGAAACAGCGGATGCTGCGATAACAGAATAAGCATACAATTATGACAAAAAACAGATTTATAGAGCGTCCGGTCCTTTCTATCTGTATATCGGTAGTCGTCGTTTTCATCGGATTGCTCGCATTGAACAGTCTTTCTGTAGAGAAATTCCCGGATATCGCCCCTCCTACTGTCCGCGTGTCTGCGACATATATGGGTGCAAGTGCCGAGACTGTGCAGAAGGCAGTCATCATTCCGCTGGAGGAGTCCATTAACGGAGTGGAGAACATGATGTACATGGAGTCGACCGCTACTGCGGGACAGGCTTATGTCAGCATTTATTTCAAGCAGGGGACAGATCCTGACCAGGCTGCGGTGAATGTGCAGAACAAGGTGTCGGAGGCTACCGGTCTTCTGCCGAGCGAGGTGACCCAGGTCGGTGTCACTGTCCGCAAGAGACAGACCAGTACGCTTGCGATTATAGGTGTATATAGCCCTGATGACAGGTTTGACGAGAAGTTCATTGCCAACTATCTCAACATCAATGTCGTTCCTCAGATTCAGCGAGTCAACGGTGTCGGTGATGTGAATGTGATGGGAGCAAGCTACAGTATGCGTATCTGGCTTGACCCTCAGAAGATGGCCAATTATGGTCTGGTGCCTTCTGACATTACCGCAGTGCTCGGGGAGCAGAACATAGAGGCGTCTACAGGTTCGTTCGGAGAGAATTCGGACAATGTGTTCACCTATACGATGAAGTACAGGGGCCGTTACGAGACTCCGGAGGAGTTCGGAGAATTCGTGATCAGCGCAACACCTGACGGTGAGGTGCTCCATCTGAAGGATGTCGCAACAATCGAGCTCGGAAAGCAGTCCTACAGCTATGTCGGTGGTCTGAGCGGTCACAATGGTGTGACAATGATGATCAACCAGATGGCCGGGACAAATGCGACCAAGATCAACCTTGAGATAGAGGAACTCTTTGAAGAGCTTTCCAAGGATTTCCCTGAGGGGCTTGACTATCTCTATCTGCAGAATACCAATGACTTCCTCTTCGCATCCATCGAGGAGGTGCTGAAGACACTGTTCGAGGCTATCCTGCTGGTTGTCCTGGTGGTGTTCTTCTTCCTGCAGGACTACAAGCTGACGCTGATTCCTACCATATCCCTGCTCGTGTCCCTTGTCGGTGCGTTTGCAGTGATTTACCTGCTCGGATTCAGCCTTAACCTCCTCACCCTTTTCGCTCTGGTGCTGGTAATCGGTACGGTGGTCGATGATGCCATAGTCGTCGTCGAGGCCGTCCAGGCGAAGCTTGATGACGGCGAGACAGACATTGTCAAGGCGACGGATGATGCCATGCATGACATCACGGCGGCTATCGTTACTTCCACCATTGTCTTCATGGCCGTGTTCATCCCTATTTCGTTCATGAGCGGTACCAGCGGTGTGTTCTATCGCCAGTTCGGTCTTACGATGGCTGTCGCCGTAGGTATCTCGCTTCTCAACGCGATGACCCTCAGCCCTGCACTTTGTGCGGTCATGCTGAAGAAGCAGCACAAGGACAGCGGTTTCACCAAGATTGTCAAGAAGGCATACCAGGTGTCTTACTCTGCACTTGAGAACAAATACAAGGGTGGTCTGAAGTATATTATCAGGCACAGGTGGCTTGCCCCTATCCTTATTGTGCTCGCAGTTGTCATCGCGGCATTCCTGATGACCCACACCAAGACGGGTCTCGTTCCTGCGGAGGATACAGGTACACTCTTCGTGTCTGTCAATACTGCTCCAGGAAGCAACACATATTTCACCAATGACATTGTAGGAAAGGTTGCCGACATTGTGGAGACATATCCTGAGATCAAGGCTTATTCAAGGGTTGTCGGCTTCAGTATGACCGGTGGATCAGGTGCTTCCAGCGGTATGCTTATCCTTCAGCTGAAGGAGTGGAGCGAGAGAAAGGGCAGGGAGCATTCTTCTGCAGCAGTAGTGGCAAGGCTCAACAACGATGTCCGCAAGATTACTGATGCGCAGATTTTCGTCTTCGCACCGAGCATGATCGACGGTTACGGTACAGGTAATGCGGTAGAGCTCAACCTCCAGGACCGTACTGGAGGGGATATCAAGGATTTCTACAACATATCCCAGGACTATATCGCTGCATTGAACCAGCGTCCTGAGGTGATGAGGGCGTTTACCTCATTCCAGGTGGATTATGTGCAGTATGTGGTGGATGTCGATGCCGCGAAGTGCAAGAGGGCAGGGGTGTCTCCAAATGATGTCCTCAGTACGATATCGGGATATTACGGAGGTATCTATGCATCCAACATCATCAGGTTCTCGAAGGTGTACAGGGTGATTATACAGGCTGACCCGAAGTACAGGCTTGATCCTGAATCCCTTGACAACATCTATTTCAGGAACGGTACGGAGATGGCTCCTGTCAGCCAGTTCGCTACCCTTACCAAGACTACCGGACCGGAGAGCATCAGCCGATTCAACATGTTCAACAGTATAGCTGTGAGCGTGACCATTGCTGACGGATACAGCTCAGGAGATGTGATCAATGCTATCTCAGAGGTGGCCGACGAGGTATTCCCTGACGGATACGGCTATGAGTTCGGTGGTGCATCCCGTGAGGAGAGCGAGTCCAACAATACGGTATGGATTCTCATGATATGCGTCATCTTCATTTACCTGCTCCTCTGCTCTCTGTATGAAAGCTTCTTTATTCCGCTTGCAGTCCTCTTCTCCGTGCCGTTCGGTATCCTCGGATGCTTCCTTGCGGCCCATGTGTTCGGAGTCGAGAACAACATCTACCTGCAGACTGGTATGATCATGGTGGTCGGACTGCTTTCCAAGACAGCTATCCTTATTACAGAGTATGCGGTCCAGAGAAGGGAGAAAGGCCTTACCATCCAGGAGGCGGCGTTCGATGCTGCGAGAGTCCGTCTGCGTCCTATCCTCATGACCGTGCTCACCATGATATTCGGTATGCTTCCTCTTCTTTATGCGAGCGGAGCTGGAGCCAACGGTAACCGTACTCTCGGTGCAGGAGTTGTCGGCGGTATGTTGATCGGAACAATTGCCCTCCTCTTCGTCGTGCCGGCTCTGTATGTGGTGATGCAGAAGATGGAAGAAAAATTCGGATTTAAAATTAAAAAGTCGAAAGAGTAATGATGAACAGGATACTCAATATTTTCTGTCACCTTGCTGCAGTGGCTGCTCTTGCATTCACGATGACAGGGTGCGGAATATACGGAAAATTCAAGACTCCTGAATACGAGGAGACAGAGAAAGCTTATGGCGATGTTGCCGTGGAGGATTCGACCTCCATGGGCGACATCCTCTGGAGAGACTTCTTCGATGACGAGAATCTGAAGGCCTTGATCGACACAGCTCTTGCCCACAATTCCAATATGGTGACGGCAAAGCTGATGATTGACGAGGCGCAGGCTTCACTGAAGGCTGCGAGACTGGCTTATGTGCCCGGTTTCGATGTTTCTCCGAATGCTGCATACGGATATGACATCAACGGCAATGCCGGGGCATGGTCATTCCAGCTTCCTGTCAATGCAAGCTGGCAGGTGGATATCTTCGGCAAGCTCACGAATGCCAAAAGGAGGTCGCTTGCAGCTATGATGCAGTCTCAGGAATATGCCAAGGCAGTGCAGGCTCAGCTTGTGGCTACTGTCGCTATCCAGTATTACACCATCATGGCTCTGGATGCGCAGTATGAAATCTACAAGGAGACTGAAGCCAACTGGAGGGAGAATGTGAGGGTGACTGAGCATTTGCTCGATGCCGGCAGGTACACTGCAGATGCGGTATATCAGGCTAAGGCCAACTATTACAGCGTCTGCAACAGCCTTCTCGACATAGAGCAGCAGCTGCATCAGGCAGAGAACCAGATGTGTTCTCTCATAGGGAAAGTCTCGGGGACTCCGATTGTGCGCGGAAAACTTTCCGACTGGACCACACCTTCCATTATCGAAGTGGGGATTCCTGTGGAAGTGCTTTCAAACAGACCGGATGTCAAACAGGCTGAATACCAGTTCGCCCAGGCGTTCTATGCAGTCAACGGTGCCCGTTCTGCGATGTATCCTTCCATCACCATTACAGGTAGCCTGGATTTCTATTCCATGATAGTCAATGCTGTAGGTTCATTGTTCGAGCCTATCTTCCAGCAGGGACAGCTCAGGGCCAACCTGAAGATTGCCAAGGCGCAGATGGCTGAAGCTGAAGTCGCTTTCAGGCAGTCAATCATCGATGCCGGAATAGAAGTGAACAATACTGTGATTGCATTGAAGACTGCGCAGGACAAGACTGCCAATTATGCTGCCCAGGTCAGCAGCCTGGAGAAAGCGGTAGAGGCAACGCAGTACAGGATGCAGGACAAGAATGCCACTTATCTGGAGGTCCTGACTGCTCAGCAGTCGCTCTTGACAGCCCAGGTAGGGGAGATTTCCAACAAACTGTCTGAAATCTCGCAGGTGATAACCCTTTACCAGGCTCTTGGCGGAGGATGTGAATAATGTCCGGGTTTGACATACTTTCAGATTTAATTAAAGATAAGAAAACAGTCTACGGGGTGCTGGTCGCTGATTTGCACCCCGCAGATTTTTATATCCCGGCAGGGGAGCCGTTTCCTGTCATTACTGGCATTGTCAGCCAGATAGCGGTCACTTCAGGTGTGATGGAGATCGAGGTCGACAATGTGCGGTACAGGTGTTCCCCGCAGCAGAACAATATTGTTGACATCAAGCCGATTAACAGGATATCCTGCATCAGTTTCAGCGATGATTTTGCAGGATGGATTCTCGCTTTTTCCAGACAGTTCATGCTCAATGCCATGAAGGGGAACAAGCCCATCAAGATCAGGGAACTCCTTGCTTTGATGTCGTATACGGCCGTCACGCTCTCTTCGGAGAAGATGTCTGTCCTCCAGCAGTATTATGGCAATGTGGCGGAAAGTTCGGAAGATTTGTCGGATCGGCTTGATATGACTATTTTCTGCTTCGCGGCCGTGTTCCTGCACCTCAATATCGTAAAGTTCGTGCAGTTGAGCATATCATCTGATCCTGAGAGGACTGCCAGCTCCAGGCCAGCATACATTCTTGACCGCTTTGTCAAACTCCTTGAAGAGGATGTTCAGAAGGAGCATGAGGTGGCTTTCTATGCCGACAAGCTCGGGATAACTCCCCATTATCTTACAATGGTCACCAACAGATATGTGGGGATGTCAGCTGGCAAGGTCATAGCCGAGGCTCTCATGTCTAAGGCATGCCAGTATCTCCGCAATCCTGAATATACGATCCAGGAAGTGGCGGAAATGCTGAATTTCAGCGACCAGTCGTCGTTCGGCAAGTTTTTCAGAAAACATTCCGGCACTACGCCGGCTTCTTACCGCAAAGCTGCAAGATAGTTGTCTGCAGGTCTCTTTGCGAGGTTTATATTTATCCTTATTATGACATTTTTCTGTATTCCAGTGGGGTGCAGCCGACATTCTTCTTGAATATCCTGTTGAAATGCTGCGAGTACTGGAATCCGAGCTCGTAGGCTATCTGGCTGACTGTCTTACCCGTGCCAATGATCATCTCTTTCGCGAGGTCTATTATCTTGTTCTGGATGTATTCCTGTGCAGTTTTGCCTGTCTCTTTCTTGATGAGGTCTCCGAAGTAGTTGGGGGAGAGGAACACCCTGTCTGCAAAATATTTTACCGTAGGAAGTCCTTCTGTCTGCGTGTGTGCGTCCTGGAAGTATTCGTCAAGCAATGTCTCGAATTTGACAAGGATGTCCTTGTTGGCATTGGACCTTGTGATGAACTGCCTTTCGTAGAATCTCATGCAGTAGTCCAGCAACAGTTGGATGTTTCTGGCTATGAGCCTTTTGCTGAGTCTGTCTACGGGATGGTCAAGTTCTATCGCGATTTTGTCGAGGCAGTCGTTGATGATGGCCCTTTCCTTCGATGACAGATGAAGCGCTTCGTGGGAGGAATAGGAGAAGAAAGAATATGTCCGGATTTCCTGGCCGAGCGAAGTGCCTTTGATGAGGTCTGGATGGAACAGTACGCCACGGGCGGAAGGCTTTACATTCTCGTACATTTCAGTCTCGACGACCTGCCCCGGTGCGAAGCTGGTTATCGTACCTTCCTGGTAGTCATATTTCTGCTTTCCATAACGGATGTCTCCGCAGCGGGTGTCTTTCAGGAAGACAGCATACAATCCGTAGTTTACCGTGAATTTCTTCGGCCATCTGGTGGCGTCCTTCAGATCTACCACAGCTGCCAGCGGATGCAGCGTCTCCAGCCCGAACAGCTTGTTGTAGTCGTCTATGCAGTCCAATCTGATGATTTCTTCCATATCCATTCCTTTTACGGTACAAAAATAATCATAAAATGCCCACAGAGAAACTCGTGCCCCGTCAATCAGTAAAGCTGTAACAAATGTCCGTAAAAAATATACATACGCGGCTACCTTCAGGTGCATGCGGACATTGCTCAGGATGCAGACATAAAATCTCTCCCTTCTGTTGTGTTTTATTTAGAAATTGTCTATATTTGCAATCCTTTTCAACGATAGTGCTGCACTTTTGGAAAGGACATACAGTTTTGCGGAAATAGCTCAGTTGGTAGAGCATCAGCTTCCCAAGCTGAGGGTCGCGAGTTCGAATCTCGTTTTCCGCTCATTCAGGCCGCTGCATCCTATGGATGCGGCGGTTTCTGTTTATAATGGCTATGAGGGTAATGATGCACGAAATAGTTGTAAAGGTGGATTCAGATACAATAAAAATCTGGAAAGCATCAATTGCTCTGGAACCGATATTGAATCGGCTGATTTAAGTTATAATGCAAATTTGAAGAGCATTATATTTTATGAATGCTCTTCATTGGAATCAATCACCATTCCTGCCGGGGTTACCGGTATTGCTGATTATGCTTTCCTCGGTTGCAACTCCCT
>JADIMK010000084.1 GCA_017694785.1 Candidatus Cryptobacteroides intestinigallinarum | reverse complement strand
AAGGGTAATGATCCTCTTGGATTTGCAAGGGAAGAATTCTCCAATTCTTTGCAGAGATGGATGGAGTCTCTCAAATGACTGTCGGACAATCCGATTCCAGGATTTCAGAAATAACGGCATCAAACATTTTTGCTACCGGATGAACCTTCGGCAAGGCAGTAAAGCGGAATGACAGTTCACCCGGATGTTTAGAGGGCGCTGATATCACACTGATTTCAGCGTCCTCCATTTTTTCTGTCAGGATAATTGTCAGCTCAGGGAATAATGTCCGCACATATTCCATAACCCTGTCCTTGAGACATTCCCTGGCTACAGGCGAAAAATATACCCTGTATTCACCGGTATGAGGGCATCCTCTCATAAAGAGATTGTCCATATCGTTGCAGGCCTTCTCAATCTTCTCCGCAGAGCGTCTGAAGATTTCCCCCTGAGGAGTAAGGGAGACTTTTCCTCCGGATCTCGAAAATACGCTTGTCCCTATATATTTTTCAAGCTCGGCTATATTCTGGCTCACTGCAGGCTGGGTTATACCTAACCTTTCAGCAGCCTTCGTAAAACTGCCGGCACTGCAAACCGCCATGAAAACCTTTATCCTGTAATCTTCCATAGATGCTCCCTATAACGACTGCCACATCAAGCATTTCACAAAGTTATAAAATTTAGTTATCTTTGTATGTTTTGGCCCAATTTTTATAGTGAGACACGCCTTTGGACCGGAAGTTTGAAAATTGTTTAACATTATACAACTATTATGAAACGCATCATTACATTTTTTGTAATCCTGGTTGCTGCAGTCTCTGCGTACGGGCAAACCCCTCAGATACAGCAGCTTCCCAACGACCCTGCAGTGCGCAAAGGTCAGCTGGACAACGGACTCACATACTACATCCGGCACAACGACAAGCCTGAAGGAAGGGCAGAATTCTATCTTGCCACCAATGTCGGCGCCATCCAGGAAACTCCTGACCAGGACGGTCTGGCACACTTCCTTGAACACATGTGCTTCAACGGCACAAAGAACCTTCCAGGGAAGACGATGCTCGACTACCTCCAGAGCATCGGTGCAGAATTCGGAAGGAACATCAATGCGGCAACCGGAGTGGAGCAGACCACTTACATGCTGAACAACATTCCCGTGTCAAGGACCGGCATCGTGGACACATGCCTTCTCATCATGCATGACTATTCCCATTTCGTGACTTGTGATCCTATAGAAATCGACAAGGAGAGAGGAGTCATCATAGAAGAGAAAAGGTCCAGAAACAATGCGGACTGGAGAATGCGCGAAAAGGCTATGCCTTTCTACTACGGGGACTCCAAATATGCGACCTGTACCTTGATCGGAAGCCAGGAAAACCTCGAAACATTCAAGCCTGAAAGTCTCGTGAACTTCTACAGGACATGGTACCGCCCTGATCTGCAGGCAGTAATCGTGGTGGGAGACATCGATGTGGACTATGTGGAGAGCAAAATCAAGGATCTGTTCAGCGACATACCTGCATCCGTGAACCCGCAGCAGAAGGTAATGCCTGTGATTCCTGACAACCGGGAGCCTGTAATCGGCATCATCACCGATCCTGAAGCAAGCTCTACAAGCGTGGAAGTTCTCTGGAAAGCTCCTGCAAGACCTGAAGAGCTCAACAGTACAGACCTCGGGATGTTCCTCGACCTTATCCACACCTACATCGCAATCATCATGCAGGAGAGGTTCAACGACATCACCTCCAAGCCTGACGCACCATTCATGAACGCAGGGTTCGGAGTCGGCAATCTCTGCGAGACATGCGAAGCTACCATAGGCAACATTTCCTGCAAGACTGGCGAAGCTATCCCGGCTTTCAAGGCATTCCTGACAGAAGTGGAGAAGATGAAACTGTACGGATTCTCTGATGCTGAGGTCAGCCGCGCCAAAGACAACATCCTCCGTGCATACGAGATGGCCGCTGATGCAGCAGACACAAGGAAGAATGCTGAATTCATCAACGAATACATATCCAATTTCTTTGACAACCAGTCATATCTGGAGCCTGCGACAGCATATGAATACGCCAAGGGATTCTGCTCACAGATCAACAAGGAGCTTCTCAACGGTGTAGTATCCACAATGGCTCCTGACACCAATATGGTCATCATCTACAAGGCTCCTGAGAAAGAAGGCATTGTACATCCTACAGAAGCAGATTTCCTCAATGCCATTGCAGAAGTGGAATCAGCTGAAATCGTTGCAAACGAGGAGGAACATGTCAACGAGCCTCTGCTTGATCCTTCGGCACTTAAAGGGTCCAAGGTGAAAAAGGAAAAGACTGTAGCGTATGGTGCTACCGAATGGACTCTCAAGAACGGGGTCAAGGTAGTGGTCCTCCCGACCGACTACGAGAAAGACCAGGTGATTGTCAGCCTCGTAAAGGAGGGCGGAGAATCCCTGATAGCAACTGAAGACCTGCCTTCATTCGAAGACAACATCTACTCCCTGTTTGAGAACAACTCCGGAATATCGAAATTCCCTGCAACCACATTGTCAAAGATGCTTGCTGGCAAATCGGTCAGCGTGTCTGCGTCAATCGGAAACGTCCGCCACGGCATAGCGGCTACAAGCTCACCTAAGGATATAGAGACAGCACTCCAGCTTCTCTACCTCAAATTCGTGGATCCAAGATTCGATTTCGATGAATACATGCTCGGCATCGAGCAGCTGAAGGCAGTTCTCCCGAATCTCGTGGAGCAGCCTAACTTCATATTCCAGAAGAGAATGTCCAACGACCTCTACGGAGACAATCCGAGAAGGGTTGTAATCTCTGAAGATGTCATAGAACAGGCTTCCATGGAAACTATCGAGAGAGTCTACAGGAACCAGCTGTTCAAGGACGCTGCAGGCGCGATCGTATACATCGTGGGAGACATCGACCTTGACACCCTCAAACCTCTTGTAGAGAAATACATCGGCTCTCTTCCTAAAGGCAAGAAAGCGTCTGAATGGGTAGACAACATACCAAGAATAGAAAAAGGCGTGAAGGAGGATGTCTTCGCCGTCAATATGGAGACCCCTATGAACACCGTTCTCCAGGTATGGACAGCATATGTCCCTTACAGCGTGAAGGACGCAGTGCTCCTGGATGCAGCGTCATATATTCTTGACATGATCTATACCGAGACCCTCCGCGAAGAGGAAGGAGGCACATACGGAGCTTCTGCAAGCATGGGCCTCCAGAGGATTCCTGAAGACAGGGCAATGATACAGGTATATTTCAACACCAACCCTCAGCAGTCAGACAAGCTGCGCAAGATGGCAGTGGAAGGTCTGGAGAAGCTTGCTCAGGACGGACCTACCGGAGAGCAGGTTGCAATGGTGCTCGAAAACTTCAAGAAGAAGATTCCTGAGTCAAGAATCAGCAACGGGTACTGGCTGAGCAATCTCCAGAACTGGTACAACTACGATGGAGAAGATTTCGATGCCCTCTATGAGCAGGCTATCGGGGAAATCAGCGCAGACAGCATCAAAGCAGTGCTGCAGAGCATATTGGAGCAGGGAAACTTCATCGAGATTGTGATGGAACCTGCCGAATAAAGGAAATTGTCCGGCATTACCGCCGGCATTATCCGGACAAACAAGACCAGCCCTGTGTCACCGACATGGGGCTGGTCTCGTATATATGCCAATAAAAAAGTCCTGACTGCATGTCAGGACTTTGATTCTCTTTGCATTGCAGAGGATTAAGCCTCCGGAGCGATAGCGCCCATTGGGCAAACATCTGCACATGTTCCGCAATCTACGCAGAGTGAAGGGTCGATCTTGTAGATGTCGCCCTCTGAAATTGCGCCCTGAGGACATTCGTTGATGCAGGTCCCGCATGCTACGCAATCTTCTGAAATTTTGTAAGCCATTTCCTATTCAATTTAATTGTTAAAGTTCATATCCCCAGACCTATGTCTGAAACAAGCAACAAATTTATAAGATAAATTTGAATATTCAAAGTTTCATCTGCGTTATGGTGAAAAGTCTTATATTTGCATTCTGATTTTAACTCGATTGGCATGAACATATTTCACAGGATATTCTCTGTCTGTCTCATTGCATTGCTGACTGCGGCTTTCCCAACCATGCTGAAAGGCCAGGAGAAAATAGGAGGGACGGTGGAATTCGACAGGCTCGTATATGATTTCGGGGATGTGCTTCTGAGTGACGGTCCTCTGAAATGCGAATTCAAGATGAAAAACATCGGGACAAAGCCCGTAGTAATATACAGTATCAACACTTCATGCGGATGCACTGATGTCAAATGGAGCAGAGAGCCGGTGATGCCTGGAAAGACTGCCTCAATTTCTGCTGTATACACCAATGATGAAGGTCCTTATCCGTTCGACAAGACACTCACTGCGCACATATCCGGACTGTCCAGACCAGTAATCCTGCGACTCCGTGGAGTAAGCCGCCAGAAAGAGGAGCCTATAGAGGTCAGATTCCCGGTTCATTCAGGCAAGCTCGGTCTGAAAGACACTGAAATGAAATGCGGCAACCTTCAGATGGGAGGCAGCAAAAGCGAAGAAGCCCAGATAGCCAATATCGGCTCTTCCCCTATGAAAATCAGCTTTACAGACATTTCCGAAGGTCTCACTATTGAGGCAAGCCCTAATCCGGTCCCGGCAAAAAGCGTGGCGACCTTGAAATTCAAGGTAACGGCAGTGGACGGAATCTGGGGAAAGAACTATTATTATGCGACGCCTGTCATAGACGGGGTAAAATCTTCCGTGCGTCTGAAGATATTCGCATTCACGAAAGAGAATTTCGACAATCTCACGAAAGAGCAGAGGAATAACGGTCCCAAGCCGATATTCAGGAACAGCACCTACTCTTTCGGAAAGATAAAGGCCGGCACCCCAATCACGGCAAACTGGGAATTCACCAACATGGGGGCAGAGCCGTTCAAGGTGTACAAAGTGGATATAGATGCAGAAAAAGCGACCAATACGCCTGTCCCGGAAGTGAAAGCCAACGGCAAAGGCAGCTTCAGCGTCAATCTTGACACCACCGGCATGCCTGAAGGAGAGGCTCTCGTGATTGTCACCCTCACCACGAACT
This sequence comes from Candidatus Cryptobacteroides intestinigallinarum, assembly GCA_017694785.1. GTDB lineage: Bacteria > Bacteroidota > Bacteroidia > Bacteroidales > UBA932 > Cryptobacteroides > Cryptobacteroides intestinigallinarum. Next base: position 2,161 of record JADIMK010000084.1, on the reverse strand, counting down.
CCCCTATCAGACCTATAGTTAACCTGTTTATAACCGGCTGGATCGAATAGGATGCTGCATCTGCTCATAGACACTCTGCGCAACTCCGTGCTCATTACAGGCATCGTCATAATAATGATGATGATGATCGAGTCATTCAACCTGGAATCCCACAGCCGATTTTTCAACAGGGTCAAAGGGAGCAGTTTCAGGCAGGTGCTGCTTGCCGCCCTTCTCGGCTCGATCCCCGGATGTATCGGTGGGTTCGCTACAGTTTCCCTGTATTCCAGACGGCTTCTGAGTTTCGGGGCATTGACAGCGATGATGATAGCCTCTGCCGGAGATGAAGCATTCGTGATGCTTGCCATGATGCCGGACAAGGCTCTCTGGATATTCGCCCTGCTTTTTGTCATTGCAGTATTCTCCGGAATCGCAATCGACTGGATAATGAAGAGCCGTAATATCGTAGGCTGTCATCCTGAACGAAGTGAAGTCTGTCACCATGAACAATCCGCACATTGTCATCCTGACCAGTCCGCACATTGTCATCCTGACCAATCCGCACATTGTCATCCTGAACGAAGTGAAGGATCTGGGTCAGAACCATGTAAGGAAGTAACAGATTCTTCGCTGCCGCTCAGAATGACAGCACAGCAAATCGGAATGACAACACAACAAATCGGGTCAGTGGCAGGAGGAAAAGAAGACACCATGGCAGAAAAGAAAGAAGCGACGGCAGGTGGAAAGGAAGACGCAATGGCAGAAAAGGACGGACAGGACACGGAACGACGCAGCCTGACATGGCAGAGACTCGTGCTGACTGGTGCCATAGCCCTGTTTGCCATAGCACTTGCTGCAGGATGGATGGAGCATGACCATGCTGTCCCCGAGACAGGTCAAATCCACCTCAACCTGCTGAGTGAATGGTGGATGAACCTGATTTTTGCCATCCTGTGCATAGTGATGGTCGTAATCATGTGCTTCAGAAGCGACAGCTTCATCAAGGAAACCCTGTGGCACCATGTGCTGCAGAAGCACCTGCCCAACATTTTCGCATGGACATTCGGAGTGCTGCTTACAATAGGGCTGCTGTCGGAATACATAGATCTGAACACATGGGTCAGCGACAATCCTGCCCTGATGATTCTGCTTGCCGTGGCAATCGGAATCATCCCCGAATCCGGACCGCACCTGATCTTCGTGACCCTCTATGCCAGCGGACTTGTTCCCCTGCCTGTACTCCTTGCAAGCAGCATCTCGCAGGACGGACATTCATCGCTTCCGCTCCTTGCAGAAGACAAAAAGAGTTTCGCATATGCGAAACTCCTCAACTGTATCATTGCCCTTATTGTCGGATTCGGCACCCTGCTGCTTTTCTAATCATAGACGAATTCGAATTCATCCACATACATGACAGAACCTACACCTCCGGTGAAATAATTGCCCTTATAGCTTGCACATGCTATGACTATCGCATATTTCGGAGTCGCATCCGGCCTCCAGTATTCGAGCTCAAGGTTGAATTCCCTGTACTTTCCTCCAGTATCCTCACCGCTCTCATATACGGCATATGCAACTATGTCCTTGTTGGCCGGAGTCTGGTCCATGAAATCATTGTTAGCAGTATCCACCGTGAACGGAGTATCGCTGTCAATCAGTATGACCAGAATCTGACACTGGTCCATCTGCCCGTCAAGATCCTCATAAGGAGCTTTCACTTCATGGATGACAGCCGGTGAATAAGCATAATACCCTTTCAAAGCCTTTGGTCTGGCGGTGAATGGAGTGCCCCAGTTGAGCTTTGCACCTATAGGAGTCACGCTGGTCTCAAGATATTCCCCCGTATACAGGTTGCCTGCAGCGAACATTCCGACTTTCATGCTCTGGAGTTTAGCGGCTGCCCTGTTGTCCGGATCGGATGTCGCGAGGAAAGAATATTCAGGCTGTGTCGGGTTGGTTCCTCCGAGGAAGCCGGTCCCGTCATTGGCCGTGTCCCATATCTTCACTGAAGAACTTGCATTCGGATACCATGAGCCCTTGTTGTCCGGCTTGGAATTCCACCACTGCTCGAATCCCATGTTCTCAATCTGGTCAGGAGTGCCAGTTGTGAATGCCAGAGCCGCACTCTGGGCAGTCTCCGTACATACCCTGACTTCGTATGCAGTCCCCGGTGAAAGCCTCT
>JADIMK010000083.1 GCA_017694785.1 Candidatus Cryptobacteroides intestinigallinarum | reverse complement strand
GGACTACTATGTTCAATTGCACAGAATGTAAGGAACCGCCGTATGCCGAACGGCACGTACGGTGGTGTGAGAGGTCGGTAAACGAAAGTAGGAGATAAACTTCATTACTTTCGTTTACCTCCTACTCGATTTCAGTCCCGGTATCCCGATTTTATCCGGAGATTTGCCCCAGCTATAATGAGATCCGGCCCAGCTATTCTGAAATATAGTCCTTGAGTTCGCGCCGCAGCATCTTGAGGGCATACTGGATGTGGGCCGTAATCTGTCTTGGCGGCAGGCCTGTCATGGAGGCTATTTCCGAGTATGTCTTCCCTTCAAAACGGTTCTGGACAAATATCTTCCTGGTAGTCTCTGGCATCTTTTCGATGCAGTTCCAGAAAAGACTTTCCACTTCGGTTGCGAAGAGCCTGTCAGGATTGCAGCTTCTCAGAGAAGTGATCTCATACATCTGCATGCTGTTCCTTGACCGATGAATCTCTTTCTGTGCCGCTGTGTGTATATCCTTTGCCCTCAGATAGTCGAGGCATTTGTTGACTATTGTACGGAAGATGTATGCTTCATGGCTCTGTGTTGAAATTTCGTCTTTTTTCTCCCAGAATCTGATGAAGCTTTCGTCCGTTATGTCCTCTGCTGTATGAAGATCATGTACATAGGAATCAGCTATACGGATAAAAATCGGCCGGCATCTGTCAAATACCTGCCTGAATTCATCTTCCGTAAGCGTCGGTCTTGAATCTTTTCCGTCAGTGTACATTCGTCTTTAAACTGAAAGAAAGACAAAGATAAATTATTTTGATGAAATTCATGTAAGGTCCGTCACTTTGTCCGTCTATTATAGTGCTATGACAGACGAATTACTATACAGATATTTCCGGAACGGAGCTTCCGACCATGAGATAGATCAGATTGAAAAGTGGCTTGAATCTGACCCTTCACATCAGAAGGAGTTCGATGCTGCGCATATGCTGTTCAATGTCATGGCGCTGCAGGAGTCTGGCTATGAGGAGCGGAAAGATGTACTTACATCTCCGGTTATGTTGGCACCGGTGTCTACTGCAATGCCTTCTTCAAGGAAAATCAGGATTCCGTTTTGGGCGAGAGTGGTGTCAGCTGCTGCTTCGGCTGTGCTTCTGGTCTGTGCCGCCGGTTATGCCGGTCTCCACTTCGGACAGGACAAGGCCTATAAGGATATGTCAGCACAAAGCAATGTCATTGAAGTCCCTGCTGGAGACAGGATGACGATTTCTCTCCAGGACGGTACCGAAATACATCTCAATGGAGGCTCTACATTGGAATATCCGCTTGTCTTTGCTCAGGACAGCCGAAGAATACGTATCTCAGGTGAGGCATATCTTGATGTGGCCAAAGATGTTGAAAGGCCGTTTGTTGTCAAGACTTTTGCATCTGAAATAGAGGTGCTTGGCACAAAGTTCAATGTACTTGCGGATGAGACCAACGGACAGTTCTCCACTGTGCTTGTCTCTGGCAAGGTTAAGGTCACTACAAATGAGAATTCGGACGGAGAGTATAAGCAGGTCATTCTGACTCCGGATGAAAAGGTAAGTATAGTTGACAGTCATCTTGTGGTCAGCAAGGTTACTTCACGTGACGAAGTGAGCTGGAAAGACGGCTACATCAGCCTGCGGGGCGTAGGCTTCGATGAACTGATGCACAGGTTTGAAAGAATGTATGGTGTAGATATACTTATAGCCAGGGAAGACATCCCTGAAGTCGGCTATCTCAGCGGTAAGATAAAGGTGTCGGAGGGTATAGATTTCGCCCTTCATCTTCTGCAGGAAGCCTGTGACTTCACTTATGCCAAGGATGCAAGGACCGGATCAATAATAATCAATTGAGACGCCCTGCCTCCGATGCAGATGCCGCAACTGGATAAGACTATATAATTGTTTATTATTAACCGCATAATTTATTTATGTCTGTAACGAATTTATCAGGAACAGGCGGACTTCTGAAGTCCGCATTGGTCTTGCTTTTCTGTCTTATGGGGCTGTCGCTCAGTGCCCAGGACAATTCAAGGCCTGTATCTCTGGACATGACCGATGTCCCTTTGGAACAAGTCCTCGAATCAATTGAAGAGCAGACTGACTATGTCTTTCTAAACAAAGATGTCGATGCATCACAGAAAGTGAGCATAAACGTCTCTTCTATGCCTGTTGAAAAAGCACTCGATATGCTTTTCTCCGGCAAAGGTATCACCTATAACATTGAATCGGGCCATATAGTGCTTTCCTCGGAGACAGATCAGGTCGCTCAGGTCGATGTGCCGGCGGCCGGTAACACTGTATCAGGAACTGTCGTCGATTCGTATGGAACTCCTGTCATCGGGGCAGGTGTCCTCATCAAAGGCACAACGGTCGGTACCAGCACTGACCTTGACGGTAAGTTCTCATTTGAACTCCCAGAGGGAATGGAGAATTCCACTCTTGAATTCACATGCCTCGGCTATACTACAATGGAACTTCCTATCGGCAACAGACGTCTATTCAATGTCACCATGAAGGATGATACCATCATGATGGAAGCCACGGTGGTCACAGCCCTCGGCATCAAGCGTTCTGAAAAGGCCCTTTCCTACAATGTCCAGGAAGTCAAATCGGACGAGCTTCTTGCCAACAAGGATGCCAACTTCGTCAACTCCCTGAACGGCAAGGTGGCCGGTCTTGTCATCAATGCCTCATCCTCCGGAGTCGGAGGTGCCTCGAAGGTAGTGATGCGTGGACAGAAGTCCATCTCCAAGTCTTCCAATGCCCTTTATGTGATAGACGGCGTGCCGATGTTCACTTCCGCAGCTGAAGGCGGTACGGAATTCGACTCGCGCGGCTCCATGGATCCTGTGGCCGACATCAATCCTGAGGACATCGAATCGATGACAGTCCTGACCGGAGCTGCAGCTGCCGCACTTTACGGCTCTGCCGCAGCGAACGGTGCCATCGTCATCACCACCAAGCAGGGGCAGGCAGGCAAGACATCCGTGACAGTCACCAGCAATACGGAAGTGTTTACGCCTTTTGTACTTCCGAGATTCCAGAACAGGTACGGTACAGGTGACTACAGCTCCATACAGGGTTCTGCCACCCGCAGCTGGGGTGACCGTCTCAACGACTATAACAATCCCGGTTATGATCCGCGCAAGGATTATTTCCAGACAGGCGTGACCGGCACGGAGACTGTTTCCCTTTCGACAGGAAACGACAAGAACCAGACCTATATGTCGGCCGGTGCCGTGAATTCAAGGGGGAATGTACCTAACAACAGGTATGACCGGTATAATTTCACATTCCGCAACACCACGAAGTTCTTTGATGACAAGATGACGCTTGACGTCTCTGCAAACTATGTCATCCAGAGGGACTTGAACACGACCAACCAGGGTGTGTACAACAACCCTATCGTGGGTGCATATCTTTTCCCCCGCGGTGACAGCTGGGATGCAATAGAGATGTATGAGCGCTGGAATCCGGTCAGAAAGATCTATACCCAGTACTGGCCGGTCGGTGATGCCGGAATGGCCATGCAGAACCCTTACTGGGTCAACTACCGCAATCTCCGCGAGAGCAAGAAGAACAGGTATATGCTGTCCGCAGCCCTCTCCTATGATATCCTTGACTGGCTGACAGTTTCCGGAAGGATCCGTGTCGACAACTCGGTGACCAAATATACGGAGAAGTTCTATGCCACGACATTCACCGAACTTACCGAAGGTTCGAACAACGGACTTTTCGGCATTGAACAGTCAGAGGACAAGCAGTTCTATGCCGATGCCCTTGTCGACATCAACAAGACATGGGAAGACTGGAGTCTCCATGCCAACATCGGAGCCTCGATCACTGACATGCGGAACGACCTCTTCTCGAACCGCGGACCTATAGCTTCCGACAATATTCCGAATATATTCAATGTATATACGATAGATGCAGCGAGCATGGTGAAGAAGCAGACCGGATGGAGGGAACAGACCCAGTCGGTGTATGCTTCAGCCGAAATCGGTTTCAAGAGCGCATACTACCTCACACTGACAGGCCGCAACGACTGGCCTTCGCAGCTTGCAGGTCCGCGTTCAGTGTCAAGTTCCTTCTTCTATCCTTCAGTGGGTGCTTCCGTAGTGCTTTCTGAAGTCATTCCGAACATGCCGAGACAGCTTGAATACGTCAAGATAAGGGGCTCATACGCATCTGTGGGTTCTCCGTTCGAACGCTGGCTTGCAAACCCTGTCCACGAGTGGCCGGACAAGGGCAATGCATGGGCAACCGAGACTGTCTACCCGATGGACCAGCTCAAGCCTGAGCGCACCAATTCCTGGGAAATCGGTCTGACAATGCGGTTCCTCAACTGGTTCAGCCTCGATGCCACATGGTACAACACTCACACCAGGAACCAGACATTCGCCCCGAACGTTTCCACGGGTTCCGGCTATTCCGTCATCTACATCCAGTCCGGTGACGTGTTGAACCAGGGCTTCGAACTTGCTCTCGGATTCGACAAGGAATGGGGAAAATTCAACTGGAGCAGCAACTATACCTTCTCCACGAACCGTAACAAGATAGTGTCACTTGCTGACAATGCCATCAACCCCGTGACCGGAGAAGCCCTCAACATCACGAGCCTGGACATGGGCGGCCTTGGCAATGCTCTCTTCATCCTGAAGGAAGGAGGCACCCTCGGTGACCTTTATTCACGCCAGAATTTTGTAAGGGACAATACGGGGGCCATCTATGTGGACGATCAAGGCGGCATCACACCGCAGTCAATCAGCAATGTCGATGACTACATCAAGCTGGGCAGCGTACTTCCTAAGGCGAACATGGCATGGCGCAATGATTTCCGTTTCGGCAATTTCAACTTCGGATTCATGATCACGGCGCGTCTTGGCGGAATCGTCTATTCGCGTACACAGGCCGTCCTGGATTACTACGGTGTGTCCGAGGCTTCTGCTGATGCCCGTGACAACGGCGTCTTCATCAATGGCACCGACAGTATTGATCCGAATGCATGGTATACGGCAATAGCCGGAGGAAACACTTTGCCTCAGTATTATACCTATTCAGCGACTAATGTGCGCCTTCAGGAGGCGTCCATAGGATATACTTTCCCGCGCAAGATGCTGAACGACGTGTGCGAACTTACGCTTCAGCTTGTAGGCCGTAACCTGTGGATGATCTACAACAAGGCCCCGTTTGACCCTGAGTCCATCGCCACCACGGGCAACTACTACCAGGGCATCGACTACTTCATGATGCCGAGCACGAGGAATTTCGGTTTCAACATCAGGCTCAAATTCTAATAGGAGAATACGACATGAAAATGAACATTATATGCAAAGGCATGGCGGCCTTGGCCATAGCTGCGTCCGCTTCTGCCTGTACGGCCGGCTACATCGACATCAACAGGAATCCTTACGGTGTCACTGACAATGAGATGCAGAGGGACGGCTATGCCGTCAGGGCAGCCCTGACCGGTATGATGAACGGAGTGATTTCTCCGGATGTCAACACTGCACAGTTCACCGAGGTACTTCTCGGCTGTGCCCTGAGCGGCTATCTTGCTCCGGCAAAGGACGGATGGAACAATGTAACCATAGCCAACTACAACGCCACCGATGACTGGACCAATGTCTTCATGGCGAGTGACAGGATCATCCCTGTGATATATGCGAACTACAGGACTCTCCAGAATGTGACCGACGACCCCAACATCCTTGCCGTAGGCGAGATTGTCAAGGTTGCAGCAATGCACCGCGTCACCGATACTTATGGACCTATTCCTTATTCCAAAATAGGTCAGAACGGGGAAATCAATGTGCCTTACGATTCTCAGGAGGAGGTGTACAGGCTTATGTTCGAGGAACTCAACTCTGCAATAGATGCTCTCAAGGAGAACATCTCATTGGGAAGCTTCTCATCCACGGCAGATGTCATCTACGGCGGAGACATCACCAAGTGGATCAAGTTCGCCAACTCTTTGAAGCTGCGTCTTGCGATGCGCATCTGCTATGCGGACGCCGAACTTTCGAAGCAGATGGCTGACGAAGCCATAAATGATGAAGTAGGGCTCATGACTTCCAATGATGACAACGCCGCATTCTCATACTGGGGCGTGGACGGCAATACACTCCGGATGTCCATCCGCTATAATCTGGCCACGCATTCGGACCACAGCATCTGTACGACAGGATCTGGAGACTCGCATGCGGCTGCTGACATCATCTGCTACATGAACGGCTATAGTGACCCGCGCCGTCCGATGTATTTCACCCCGACGGAGTTCGAAAATGCGACTGACACCTATGTCGGTCTGCGTCACGGGATTCAGGTGCCAAGCCATGTGAATGTGGGACATCAGTATTCGGGAGTGTACTTCGACAATGCCAATGCTCCGGCTTATTGGATGAATGCCGCAGAGGTGCAGTTCCTCCTTGCAGAGGCGGCTGCATTCAAGGAGAAGGGTGGAATCAGCTATAATGTGTCCGGATCGGCTCGGAGTTATTATGAGCAGGGAGTTCGGCTGTCATTTGAACAGTATGGAGCCCAGGGTGTTGATGAATATCTCCAGTCTGATGCCAGGCCGACTACATATGCTGATCCGGCCGGCAGCTACCCTTATGCGAATGTCATAAGCACGATTACCCCGAAATGGAACGATGCTGCGGATTTCGCCGAAATGCAGGAGCGCATCATTACCCAGAAATGGATAGCCAACTGGCTGATCGGGTGCGAGGCCTGGGCCGATTGGCGGCGTACCGGATATCCTCACCTGATCCCGGCTGAATATTTCACCCAGACACATGGGGTTACTGATCCTGTCACCGGTGCGCGCAGAATGCCTTATCCTGCCACTGAACAGACATCCAACACGGCTAATTATGAAGCAGCCCTCACTCTGCTCAAGGGTAATGATGACATGGCCACAAGGCTTTGGTTTGACTGCAATCCGGATCATCCGAACTATTGATAATGAAAACAGCAAAAGATATGATCATGAATAAGAATACCATATTTTCATACCGTATTCAGGGAATATGGAGTGCCATTGCGGCTATTGTGCTGTCTGCCGGCCTCTCCTCTTGTTCAGACTTGACCAGGCCTGAAGCCCTGGACCTTGCTCCTGCTTCCCAGGAGACTCCGGAGGAGGCTCTTGCCCTCATCAGGGCTTTCAAGCAGACGCCGCACAAGGTGATGATTCTTGGAATGGATGCCGTATCAGACAATCCTGTCGCCAGATGGCAGCATCCTTCCAGCATGCCTGACAGTGCCGACTACATATATATACGCAATCTCAAGGGTGGCCTTGATGCCGTATTGGCTTCAGAGATCGGTGCCGTGCAGTCCGGGAAAGGGACGAAGGTGCTTGCTGATGTCGATTATGTGGCCATTGAAAATGCATGGGACGAGTTGCAGAAAATGAAGGAAGAGGCGGGAGAGGCCACAGGTACTCAGGAAGAGTTCCTTGCTTTCATCTCAGAGCAGACCAGACTGCAGCTTGAATGCATGAACGCATACGGATGTGACGGCGTCATGATTTCCTATACCGGATCTGCTTCATCTACCGTGGGCGATCCTGTACAGGGCCGCAGTGCATATATAAATGCGGTATATGACTGGTGGAATTCCAATGGCGCAGGAAAAATCATTATGGCGCGTGGATATCTCCTGAATATTGCAAGTGTTGATGTGGCGGAGGAATTTTTCGGCCAGTGCAGATATCTCATACATCTTGTCGGCACCAAGACTTCGGCCGGTTCGGTAGCATCAGACATATTCACCAATACCATCATGGGTGTGCCGTCTGACAAATATGTCTTCGAGGCCACTGTCCCTACGCCTTCAGACACTACCCAGATAGGCATGTCCGTCCCGGATGCGGCGAAATGGATTTCTGCCTCTTCAGAAACGGAGGACTTTGAAAAACTGGGTCTGTGTGTGGAAAATGCCCAGGATGATTATTTCAGGATAGGCCGCAATTATGCCGACATACGCCGCGCCATTACAATTCTCAATTCCGGCACAGAAGCCGCCCAATGACAAATACAGCAAACGATATGAAATACAGCAGAATCTGGTTGTTTCTCTCATGCCTGATGCCGGTTGTGCTTTCCGGCTGCAGGAATGATGATTCTAATTCTTTTGAAAACAAGGTATTCATCTCGGCGGATTCCTATGAGCAGACACTCAGGGTACAGCGTGATGAGAATGTTTCCGAGATGACATACGGTCTGACCGTAGGCATGGCCAAGCCGCTTGACCATGACATAACGGTAGTCCTCAGCATGGACAAGGAGCTTCTGGACAATTACCGCCACGCTTTCTACAATGAAGATGCACAGCTCCTTCCTGATGCCAACTGCAATTTTTCCTCACTCCGGACATATATTGTTGCCGGCAGCATTTCCAGTGAGGTACTGAGTCTCGATTTTGTCGATCTTGACAAACTTGACTATAAGACTGACTATGTGATGCCGCTTTCCATAAAGGATGCTTCTGGGGAAGAGATATTGCAGAGCGGGCGTACCGTATATGTAGTGATCAAGGAGGCTTCCCTGATAAATGTGGTTGCTGACATAAATGACAATCTTGCATGGGTTGACTGGAAGGACAAGGCTCCGCTCCAGAATATGGAACAGTTCACCATGGAAGCCCTCATCAATGCCAATTCGTTCACTAACGAGCAGATTTCTACGGTGATGGGAATAGAGGACAATTTCCTTATACGCATAGGCGACAATCTTCACCCGAAAAACCAGCTCAACATTGCATACGGCAAGCACATTGCCGGCCAGGAGCTGAATGCACGGGGAAGCCTTTTCGTTGAGAAACCGCTGTTTGAGACAGGGCAATGGTATCATATAGCCGTGACTTTCGACAAGGGGTATATCAAGGTCTATGTGGACGGGGATCTTGTGGCGGAGAAGCAGGCGTCCGTTGAAGGCGGAGAGGTGCTTGAATCAGTTGACTTCACGACAGGAGAATCCATTGACGGCACCGGCCGTCCTGATGAAGATGACGGCAGGCCACGCGCTTTCTGGTTCGGTTTCTCATATTCGACAGACGATCCTACTGCACGCGATTTCGACGGGATGATAGCTGAGGCCAGAATATGGAACAGGCCGCTTTCCGCCGATGAAATCAATGCTGAAAACCATTTCTACAAGGTATCACCGGACAGTGAAGGACTTGTGGCATATTGGAAATTCAACGATGAAAAAGGAGCTTCAGTGACGGATCATGTTAACGGCAATAATCTGAAGGCAGACCATGAATTCCTTTGGGTTTCTCTTGAACTCCCTGAAAAATGATGATTTGATGACCTTAATAATATATAATAATTTGAATCAGTAGTTGAAAATAAGGTATAAAAAAGCGATAGCAACCTTACCCATCGTATGAATAAGGAGACCGCAAGTAGAGCGGCACTTACTAGCTCTTTGAATATCAGTTTTTTCGTTCAGCCAACTGAAGAGAGCCTCAATGGGTTCCCTGACAGAAGAAACGGCTTGAGAATAAAGGTCATCAGCGGCCTTGCTTCT
>JADIMK010000082.1 GCA_017694785.1 Candidatus Cryptobacteroides intestinigallinarum | reverse complement strand
TCTCATTGTGATATATTGCGGCGGTTAAAGCCGCGGGGATCCACCTCTTACCATACCGAACAGAGAAGTTAAGCCCGCGCGCGCCGATGGTACTGCCCCACCAGGTGGGAGAGTAGGTCGCTGCCGCATTTCTAGACGTCCTGGAAGACACGAGTCTCCCGGGACGTTTTTTTTGTGCCCGAGTCCGTCTGGATTACCCCGTGTCCGTCTCACCCCGGCCGGCTCCCATCTCTGCGGCTCCCATCTCCGCGGCTCCCGTCATGGCCCCGCAGGCTGGCGGCGGTCCGGCAGCACCGGACATTTCCGGATCTGTACCCAAAAGCATCTCCCCTGGGTGCAAGTCATTGATCTGTAGCAAACTAACTATCTTCAAGATGCTTTTGACCACTAAAAAATGGGTCAAAAGCATCTCCCTTTCTGAGAGTTGTTGAATGTCAATAAGTTATATCTGACATGATGCTTTTGGGTACGGAAATTCCTTGCTACTCCGTTGCTTATGCCAGCGGAAAATCTTTGATATACCGTTGCTTATGCCAGCGGAAAATCTTTGATATACCGTTGCTTATGCCAGCGGAAAATATTGCCCCTTCATTCCTTCACGCAGCATAAATTCCTGGTTCCTGCTCCATGTCTTCAGATAGCAAACGGCGTTGTGTTGATATATGCAGTATCTGTAATCCGGATGCAGGACAATGCTGAATCCTGAACTTAAAATGCCAGGCTCTGAGAAGAACCTGGCATTTAATATCATTTGTCCGTCTGTCTGACGGTATTTTTACTATTTCCGATGACTTACGATCGGGTTCTGCCTGCATGAAATCGTTTCATTGCGTTTCATTGCGACAATGGAGTCCAGACCTGGCGGCAGGGAGTGCCACTGCTATTCCAGACCTGGCGGCAGGGAGTGCCACTGCTATTCCAGTCCGAATGCTTTCCTGATCATGTCTACGGAGTCAAGGAGCTCCCATCCGAAGAACTGGACGTTTTCAAGAGACTTCTTGCCGTGGATTCTCATCTCGACGTTAGCTCTGTAAGGCTTGCGGCCAACATGTCCGTATACGGCTGTCGGCTCATAGATAGGCTTCTTGAGCTGGAACTTCTCAATGATCTTGGCAGGGCGAAGGTCGAACATTTCTCCGATTTTTTCTGCGATCATAGCATCGCTGAATTTTCCTCCGTCCTTGTCATATCCGGCTGTGCCGTATGTGTTGACATATATGCTGACAGGTTCTGCAACTCCGATTGCGTATGAGAGCTGTACAAGCATTTCCCTGGCAATTCCTGCGGCAACCATATTTTTTGCTATATATCGTGCTGCGTATGCTGCGGAACGGTCGACCTTCGAAGGATCCTTGCCGGAGAATGCTCCGCCGCCATGTGCTCCTTTACCGCCGTATGTGTCCACTATGATCTTTCTTCCCGTGAGTCCTGTGTCTCCGTGAGGGCCTCCTATGACGAATTTGCCTGTAGGATTGACATGAAGTATGTAGTCACCCTTGAAAAGGGCTGCTGTCTCGGCCGGAAGCTGCTTTATAATCATAGGTATCAGGATTTCTTCAACATCTTTCCTGATCTTTGCCTGCATTGCTGCATCGACTTTCTTGGCTCCATACTGGGCGACAGCGTCCTGGTAGGACATCTTTCCGAGCTCTTCCGGTACGAATTCATCGTGCTGGGTAGAGATTACGATGGTGTGTACCCTGACAGGCCTGTTGTCGCTGTCATCGTATTCTATCGTGAACTGGGACTTGGAGTCCGGTCTGAGGTATGGCATCAGTTCCGGTGTCTTTTTCCTGATCTGGGCAAGGGTAACAAGTGCGAGATGTGAAAGTGCAAGCGGAAGCGGCATGTAGTCTTCAGTGTCGCAGCAGGCATAGCCGAACATCATTCCCTGGTCTCCGGCACCCTGTTCGTCAGGGTCTTCCACAACAACTCCGCGGTTTATGTCCTGGCTCTGCTCGTGCAAGGCAGAAAGTACACCGCAGGAGTTGGCGTCGAACATGTAGTCAGCCTTATTGTATCCGATGCGGCTGATTACTTTCCTGGCTGTGGTCTGTATGTCCACGTATGCGTCTTCCGATCGGACTTCACCGCCTACAACCACCAGACCGGTGCTGCAGAATGTCTCGCAGGCGACCTTGGCTTCCGGGTCCTGTCTGAGGAATTCGTCGAGGATGGCATCCGAGATCTGGTCTGCTACCTTGTCCGGATGTCCTTCCGATACTGATTCTGAAGTAAAAAGATATTTCATTTCTCTTTGTTTTTTTGTTATTCTATAATTTCGGTTTCTGTTATTCAATAATATTGTGAATTCTGTCGGATTATTCTGATAAAGTGATGTTAATGTTCTGGACATTATTGTCATCACTTCTTGAAATATCGTAAATTATCATATATTTGCACTAAAATAACTTCAATACAGTTTTGCTCTATAGACACAAGATATAGTTTTAGATCCAGTTTGGCCCTATAGATACAGTCGTTATGATTACAGAGTGGCAGTGTGTGGCCGGAAACAAAAAAAGCTCCAGGAACTGGAGCCGTATGCACAAAAACATAAATATTGAATGACAGTCAACTGAATCTGACCTGAAAGTCAACATTTTAGCATTTTTTTGTGTGGTTGCAAGCAGCCAAATCTCTCCACATTCTGTATTCGGACTGCAAATATATGAAAAAATCTTTTAGTCTCTTCGAAATTCGCTGATATTTTAGTCAACTGCAGATAAATGACGACGATATGACTAGATGCGGCATATTTGAAAAACCGTTAAAATTAAGTTAAAATCTTCCAAAACATATATAATTTTCTTGGCTCTGTTTATAAATTATCTATCTTTGCCGCCGGATTGGAAAAAGAATTGCATTAATAATTATATTTCCGCTTATGAAACAAACTGTAAAAGGATTATTGCTCGCATTGGCAGCAATGTTTGTCGGAGGAGGTATATCATTTGCACAGGTTACGACATCTGGTCTTAACGGCCGCGTTTCTGACGCAGCCGGCGAACCGCTTGTCGGAGCTGTCGTAATTGCTGTCCATACTCCATCCGGAACCCAGTACACGGCCGTAGTAAATGAAGAAGGCCGCTATTCCATCAACGGTATGCGTTCCGGAGGTCCGTATGAAGTCGAATTCGCATGTCTCGGCTATCAGACGGTAACTTATACAGATGTAACTCTTCAGCTTGCTGAGCCTTACAGTCTGAATGTATCTATGTCTGAAGATTCAGAGCTGCTCAGTGAGTCTGTCGTAGTGGCCAGTGGAGTATCGGAGTTCGCTGGAGAGAAGACAGGTGCTGTCACGAATATTTCAAGCCTGCAGATCGAATCCCTTCCGACTGTCAGCAGGAGTATCACTGATCTTACCAGGCTTTCTCCATATGGAGGAAACGGCATGAGCTTCGCGGGCGGTGACGGACGTTCTTCCAATTTCACAGTCGACGGTGCCAACTTCAACAACAACTTCGGTCTCAATGATGGTCTGCCAGGTGGTGGAAATCCAATCTCGCTTGATGCCATTGATGAGGTGCAGGTCGTGATTTCTCCTTACGATGTACGTCAGACCAATTTCATCGGAGGAGGACTCAATGCAGTCACCAAGTCAGGTACCAATACCTTCAAGGGATCAGCCTATGTTTATCACCGCAATGAGAACATGAGAGGCAACACTATAGACGGTACTGAACTTGGAAGCAGAGAAAAGGACCGCAAGACAACTTATGGTATGACCCTCGGCGGTCCAATCATCAAGAACAAGCTCTTCTTCTTCGTCAATTTCGAGTACGAGCAGGTGCCGACCGTAGTCAACCGCTGGAGACCGTCTGAAGATGGAGTTGCCAATCCTGACCTCTACATTTCACGTACTACGATTGCTGATATGCAGAAGGTGTCCGATTTCCTGAGGGAGAAATACGGATATGATACAGGTTCCTATACCAATTTCCCTGCAAATGAGAGCAATATCAAGGCTCTTGCAAGGATTGACTGGAACATTACAGATGCACACCATCTTTCAGTAAGATACAACTATACGCTCAACCGCGGATGGAATAATACCAATGCTTCTTCAAGCAACTGCGGCCAGCGTGCCACCCAGAGCCGACTCTCACAGTATTCAATGGCGTTTGCAAATTCGATGTATTCTATGGACAATCTTGTGAACTCTGTGTCTGTCGATCTCAACAGCCGCTTTACGGACAATCTTTCCAACCAGCTGCTTGTCACTTTTTCACAGCTCGATGATGTCCGTGGGTCAAATTCATCTCCATTCCCGTTCATTGATATTCTTGATGGATATTCTGTAGAGAACGGAGAAATCACACAGAGCTTCCTTCCATATATGTCAGCCGGATATGAGCTGTTCACATGGAACAACGGTGTCCACAACAGGATATTCACTGTAAAGGATGATGTCACATACTATGCAGGTAATCATGAGATTACGGCAGGTGTAAGCTACGAGTGGCAGATGGCTGACAACTCTTATATGAGAAACGGAACAGGCTACTATCGCTACCGCAGCCTTGAAGACTTCCTGAATGAAGCTGTGCCGGAGACAGTGGCTATCACATACGGTTATGACGGGGAGAAGAATCCTGCTGCCCGCGTCCGCTTCAGCCAGATAGGCGTATATGCTCAGGATGAATGGTCTCCTAATGAAAAATTCAAGCTTACTGCAGGTCTTCGTCTTGACGCTCTCGTATTCAACAACAATGACGTGATGCGCAACAATGCGATCTATGATCTTGACTACGGCGGAAGGCACATTGATACAGGTGCATGGCCTACAACTAAGGTCCAGTTCTCTCCACGTGTAGGTTTCACATGGGATATCTTCGGTGACAACAGCCTCAAGCTCCGTGGAGGTACAGGACTGTTCGCCGGACGTCTACCTCTGGTGTTCTTCACCAACATGCCTACCAACTCAGGTATGGTGCAGAATGTCGTAGCTCTTACGAATACTTATTCGAATGGCGTTCCTAGCGAAACAGATGAGCTCCTCCCTAACTTTGCCGGACCTATGATCACCAATGTCGATGAACTCGTTGCAAAGCTTCATGAGCTTGATCCGGAAAGGTTCCCGACATCGATATCTCCTGAGGATGGTGTCCTTTCAGGTGATGTGAATGCGGTGGATCCTAAGTTCAAGATGCCACAGGTATGGAAATCTTCCATCGCCCTTGACTATGCGTTCCCTACACCGTTCCCGATGAGCATCACAGGTGAATTCATCTACAACAAGACTGTCACAGGTGTGACCATGAAGAACTGGAACATCAAGGACAATGCAGGATGGGCGCAGTTCAACGGTGCTGACAACCGCTACATCTATCCTGATGATTATACATATACATCTACAGATGCATTTGTCCTCACTAATACAAGCCGCGGATATGGATATACTGCAAATGTCACATTCAATATCCAGCCTGTAGAGAGACTCAACATCATGGCGGCATATACGCACACTGTATCCAAGGAGCTTACCGGACTTCCTGGATCAAATGCAGAATCAGCCTTTACCTATACTCCTACTGTGAACGGACCTAACTTCATTCCGCTTCACAACTCGCAGTATGTGACCCCTGACCGTGTGGTTGCATCTCTTTCATACGAGGACAAGTGCAACAATAGCGTAAGCCTCATATATGAAGCCTGGAGAGGCGGATACAACTACAGCTACATGTATGCAGACGACCTCAACGGCGATAACTACAACTATGATGCAATGTATATCCCTCGTGATGACTCTGAGATCAGGTTCGCTTCCGAGGACGACCGAGTACGCTATTGGCAGTTCGCCAACAATGACAAGTATCTCAGCAAGCACAAGGGTGAATATGCAGAAGGCTACAGTGTGTATTCTCCATGGGTGCACAGACTTGACATAAGGTTTGCCCATGACTTCAAGGTAAAGACAGGCAACTCTACCAATACCCTCCAGCTCAACATTGACTTCAAGAATGTCCTCAATATCTTCAACAATAGCTGGGGCGTAAGCAAGATCATGAATCCTGCATTCAATGAAGGTCGTATCCTCAGTGTAGATAGGATAGATCCGGACGGTGTCCCTGTATTCTCTACAATATCTGCAGTACAGCCTGGCGTCGACACATGGTACTACAACCATGATCTCGGACAGTGCTGGTATTTCCAGGTAGGAATCAAATATATGTTCAACTAATCAGACGAAGAGAGTATGAAAATCAGATATATAATAGCATCCATCCTGGCATGTGCATTTATGGCTGCCGGATGTACTGAGGAGCAGGTTTCGTCTCTCAGCGGGATCAAGGTCTCCAATTCATATATCGGCCTGCCTACTGAAGGCGGCAACGCGACAATCACGCTGACTGCTTCTGTCGACTGGTCATTCGACCAGACTCTCATACCTGAGTGGCTTACAATCGAGCCGCTCAGCGGAAATGCCGGAGAATATACTGTTACTTTCTCTGCCGGTGAGACATATTCAAACAATGAGGCTGAACTCAAGATAAATGCAGGTGAGGAAGTTCAGTATCTGATCGTCAATCAGCCGGCGGACCTCAGCAGCGTTGAATATTCAACTGTTCAGGAAGTCCTCAATGGCCAGGACGGGACAATATACTTTGTCGAGGGTACGGTGACCAGTATCGAGAATACTACTTACGGCAACTGGTATCTTGTTGACGAGACAGGTTCCCTCTATATCTACGGTACACTTGATGCAAACGGTGCAGAGAAGAATTTCTCAAGCCTCGGCATAGCTGAAGGAGACAGGATCAAGATCCATGGCCCGCGTTCGACCCACAACTCTACTGTAGAGCTTGTCAATGTGACTGTAGACGAACTCATCAAGTCTCTTGTAAAGGTAGACCAGAACGAGTACACTCTTGAAAAAGAGGCAGGCGAGTTCACTGTGAATGTTTCTGTCAGCGGCAATAACCTTGATGTCAAGACTGATGCCGACTGGATCAGGCTTGTGGGAATATCCGGATCAGGAGAAAGCACAGTAGCAACCATTTCTTATGATGAGAACACTGGATATGCTCCTAGAGAGGCTGTCCTCAAGCTTTCTTCAAGCAACGGAAGCTCTACATCAGAGATTGAGGTAACGGTAAGGCAGAACGGAAACGTTCCTGCGACATCTTCCATCGCTGACGCGATTGCCGGCCAGGGCGAATATTTCTCCGTTGAAGGGACAGTGTCTGCAGTCTGTACCCAGGGTTTCGTGCTCACGGATGCGACAGCCTCGGTTCTTGTGTATTTTGGCAAGGACTATGACAATGCCTATTCAGTTGGAGACAAGGTCCAGGTCGCAGGAGAGATGGGAAGCTACAATTACGGGCCTCAGTTTGATTCTCCGGACTATGTCGGGATGCTTGAGGAGGGAGGAGATTTTGAATATCCTGCTGCTGAGGAACTCACAGGGACGGATATGGACGAACTCATCGAGACTTATGTAGACAGTGGAAATATGCTTGACATCAGATATGTGAAGGTTACCGGCCAGATTTCAATCTCTGGAAGCCATTATAATTTCACTGTAGACGGAGCTTCTTCATCAACAGGTTCCATCTACAATCCGGTTGAAGAACTGGGCATTGCAGACATGAACGGCCAGACCAAGACTGTCTATGGCTATATGACATCAATTTCCGGAGGCAAGTATGTCAATCTTGTGGTGACATCCGTAGAATAATCAAGAGGTCTTTCTTCAACGGATAATTTTATATTTGGAGCGGTCCGGGATTCCCGGACCGCTCTTTTCTTGTCATTTTCTGACGTACTTGCTATATTAGTACCGTAAAAAGGTTTTTCTCCCGTTTACTGTAATCAATATTATGATATGGACAATGGCTTAAATCAAGATCTTCCCTCATCTGCAGCACATATCTGCCGGCTATATGATGTTGCCGTAGGCCTGAGGCAGGCTGCACGTTTCGGCGAAGCGATCAATGTATTCAATAAGGCAGTTGAAGAGGCTGAAGAAATACTTTGCAGACTGGAGCGGGAAGAAGATTTCTCCACTTGCCCGGCACGGAATAAAATAAAAAATACCCTGCTGCAGATCTGCAGCAGGGCTAAAGCTTCAATTGAACTTCTTCAGGAGATAAATGGATTTGTAAATACAGATCTCATGAATCCTTGAACGTCAGAATCTGAATCGGGCTGAAACAGTAGGAATGAATCCGAAGAGCCCGTAATCGTAGAATTCAGCCCTTGAGTTTGACATTCCGTTGTGATCAGTGACATGGAGACCTATGTATGGCCTTATGTCGACAGACAACTGCAACGGAAACCAGAAAGTATATTCAAGTCCGACCTGGCCGGTGAATGAAAACATGAAGCCGTAGTCCGCGTATTTGAATTTCCTGACATTCCCGGGATTACCTGGAAGATTTTCATTTACCCAGTTTATCCTGTACATGTCTGCTACATAACCGAGGGAAATACCTGGGCCGGCATAGAGCCCCCAGGTGCCTCTGTCCGTCCAGGCCGGTCTGGCAAATACGAAGTTGTATATACCTGTCGCCTTGAAGCCGAGTCCGGCAAATCCGAAGTCCATACCAAGGTCTGTTTCGATGAAGTTTGAGCCAAGAGTGTGTTCGTAGCTTGCTTCAAGCCCGGTAGCCCCGACTCTTCCTCCTATTGCTCTCGGCTGGGCAGATGCTGTTGCCGAGCAGAGGACGGCAAGTGCAATTGCTGTAATGAATCTTTTCATCCCAAATATCCTTTATTTTCTCCTAGAATCTGTATCTGACAGACAGACAAGGTGCGAATCCGTATAGACCAGGTGTGTAGAAATATGCTTTGTCATGCAGCATAAGACCGAGCCTAGGCCTGAGGTCTACAGATAGCTGGAGAGGGAACCAGAAAGTATATTCAAGTCCGACCTGTCCCATCACGGCTACAGTAGCAAAAGTGGCTTCAGGGACGAAGCCGACACCAGCTGCTGCTCCAGGTCCTGCATAGAATCCCCATTCTCCGCGGGCAGTCCATGCCGGCTGTGCAATCATGAAGTTGTAGGTAGCTGTTGCATCCACTTCATGGAAAAGAAAGAGACCCAGGGTAGCTTCGACGAAATCTTCTTCATGAACCGTGTGCTGATATGTTGCTTCAAAGTTAGCTCCCAGGCGAGCTCCGATTGCCCTTGGCTGGGCAGATGCAGCAAATGCGAATGTCAGCATAAGAGCTGCAGCCAAAATGATTTTTTTCATGATAGGTATGAGTTAATATTGTGCTTTTTTTCTGCAAATCTGAACAAATTTAACATTTCGTATCGGCAAATCCTAACGATTTATGACAAAAGGGGAATATTTCTTTCAGATATACGTTATGGACCAGACTATTCCCTTGTATATATAAATGAAAGAAGCCGGCTCAAAATCACTTGAGAGCCGGCTCCATTCGGTTTATTTTCATTTCCCGGATATGGGAAAATCAGGTTCTAGAACATGTCAGGGTCGTTGTAGTTAGGTGCATCGAAACCTGCATCAGAATTTCCGGACTGCGGAGCATTATTGTCCGACTGCGGGGCATTCTGGCTGTCTTCGTTTCTCTGCTGCCTGTGGCTGCCGTTGTCGCGGCGAGGGCCTCTTCCCTGACGTCTGTCTTCCTGGCCCCTACGGTCATCTCTACGGCCGTTTCCGCGGTTGTCGCGGCGTGGACCACGGTCTCCCTGAGGGCGAGGACGGCGTTCTGGCTCTACATACCCTTCCGGTTTTTCTAGGAGAGCCTTGCGGGAAAGTCTCATCTTGCCGGTCTTCGGATCTATCTCGAGAAGCTTGACATCGACTTCATCTCCGACGTTGAGCACATCTTCAACCTTGTCAGTCTTGCCCCAGTCGATCTCTGAGATGTGGAGGAGTCCTTCCTTGCCAGGGAGGATCTCGACAAAGGCACCGAACTCAAGGACAGAGACAACTTTGCCATGGTATACCTGACCAACCTCAGGTACAGCGCAGATGCTCTTGATACAGTTGAGTGCCTTGTCCATACTTTCCTTGTTCTCTCCGAAGATATCGACGACACCTTCGCTGACACCGTTGGTGTTCTCTTCAGTGATTGTAACTGTTGTACCGGTCTCCTTCTGGATCTTCTGGATGACTTCACCGCCTTTGCCGATTACGGCTCCGATGAATTCACCCGGAATCCTGATCTGGACGATACGTGGAACAAACGGCTTGTAGTCTTCCCTAGGCTCGCTGATGCATTTCATCATTTCACCCATGATGTGCATCCTGCCCTGGCGTGCCTGCTCAAGAGCTTTTTCAAGGACATCGTATGAGAGTCCGTCGACCTTGATATCCATCTGGGTTGCTGTGATGCCGTCCTTGGTTCCGGTCACCTTGAAGTCCATGTCTCCGAGGTGGTCTTCATCACCGAGGATATCGCTCAGGATGGCGTATCTTCCGTTCGGGTTCTTCTCGTCGGTAATGAGTCCCATCGCTATACCGGCAACAGGTTTCTTGATCTTGACACCTGCGTCCATGAGGGCGAGGCAGCCTGCACATACGGTAGCCATTGATGATGAACCGTTTGATTCAAGTATATCAGATACTACACGTACTGCGTATGGGTTTTCCGGAGCAAGCGGAACCATAGGCTTGAGTGCTCTCCAGGCAAGATTTCCATGTCCGATCTCACGGCGTCCGATTCCTCTCTGGGCCTTTGCTTCTCCTGTTGAGAACGGCGGGAAGTTATAGTGGAGCACGAACTGCTCTGTTCCCTGGACAAGGACTTCATCAAGCTCTTTCATGTCGAGCTTTGTGCCGAGTGTCACTGTAGAAAGCGACTGGGTCTCTCCTCTTGTGAAGATTGCGGATCCGTGTGCGCATGGAAGGTAGCCTACTTCACACCAGATCGGACGGATCTGGGTAGTGGTACGTCCGTCAAGACGGATGCCTTCGTCGAGGATCATGTTCCTCATTGCGGTTTTTTCTACAGCGTGGTAGTATCTCTCTACCATCATTTTCTTTGCTTCCCTGTCTTCTTCCGTGAGTGTCTGGTAGAAGTCTTCCTTCAGAGCATCGAAGGCATCAGACCTTTCGTGCTTGCCTGAACCGGACTTTGCTATGGCATAGCATCTGTCATAACAGAATGCTTCAACTGCCTTGCGCAGGTCTTCGTCATTTTCCTCATGGCAGTATGTCCTTTTTACGGTCTTTCCTGCTTCTTCCATGAGCTCCATCTGCACCTTGCAGTGTTTCTTGATTTCAGCGTGTGCGAACTTGATGGCTTCAAGCATCTCGGCTTCACTTACTTCCTTCATCTCACCTTCTACCATCATGATGTTATCGTATGTGGCTGCGACCATCAGGTCGATGTCGGCATCAGCCATTTCGCTGAAGCCTGGGTTGATCTTGAGCTGGCCTCCGATCCTTGCTACCCTTACCTCAGAAATAGGGCCTCCGAAAGGAATGTCGCTGACAGCAAGTGCTGAAGAAGCTGCAAGGCCTGCAAGTGCATCAGGCTGGATGTCTTTTTCAGCAGAGATAAGATTGATCGTCACGTAGACTTCAGCGTGGAAGTCCTCAGGGAAAAGAGGTCTTAGCGCTCTGTCGACAAGTCTGGCTGTAAGGATCTCTGCATCTGATGCCTTTCCCTCGCGTTTCATGAATCCGCCAGGGAATCTTCCGGCAGCAGCGAATTTCTCCTTGTAGTCAACCTGAAGCGGCATGAAATCAACGTCTTCCTTTGCGTCCTTTGCACAAGTTACGCAGGCAAGAAGCATTGTGCCTCCCATTTTCACTACTACCGAACCGTCTGCCTGTTTGGCCAGCTTGCCGGTCTCGATTTCAATTGTCCGCCCGTCGGACAATTCGATTTTTTTGTTAATGATGTTCATGAATGTGTCTTCGACCTGCCTTCCCCTATGGAAGTTGATTAATAATACTGTTTCCTCGTACTTCGTAAATATATATAGTGTTTTGACTCCCGCCGCAGGTCGTTTGTAAGCAGGGACCAAATTCTGTCTTATGAAAAAGGGGGCAACCATATAGGAAACCCCCTTTACTCCTACGGATGATATCGTTTATCGACGGAGTCCGAGCTCCTTGACGACAGTTCTGTATCTCTCGATGTCCTTCTCCTTGAGATAGTCAAGGAGGCGGCGTCTCTTACCGACAAGTCTGAGCAGAGAAAGACGGGTCACATGGTCTTTCTTGTTGTTCTTGAGATGCTCGGTAAGGTGAGCGATACGGTAGGAAAATAGAGCAACTTGACTCTCTGGAGAGCCGGTGTCTGTATTAGACTTTCCGTACTTCGCGAAAATCTCCTGCTTCTTTTCAGCCTGTAAATAATCAGCCATTTTGCAAAAAGATTAAGTGATTTGATAAAAATATTGCATATTTGCCCTTGTAGGGAAAACAAGCGGCGCAAAGTTAATATAAAATCCTGTTAAAACAAGCCGTTTGTAAAATTATTTTAACTTGAATATCTGATGATTGAAAAGAAATATATTGATCCGGCCGTGGGGGAGGTGCTCTTCAGAAAGGATGCCAGGAGCCGCAGGATAAGCATCCGTGTCCGTCCTGACAAGGGCGTGACTGTATCTGTGCCTTGGCTTATGCGTTATGATGACGGTCTGAGGTTCTATATGCAGAAGAGGGACTGGGTGATCTCTGTAAAGGAACGCCAGGCTCAGCAGACCCGTCGGAAGGAGCAGCAGGGCTTCGCTGTCGGGAAGCTGTCCTCTGGAAGCATAGTCAGTACCCTGATGTCCAGGATAGCTTTTGTCCGTGATGAGGAGTCCGGGTCATCGGAAATGAATGTGTCGTCTGTCGCGGTGGAGAATGTCCGTGAGACCGGGCGTCTGTTCCTGGATCTTTCTCTTCCTCTGTATTCCAAGACAGTGTCATATCCATCCTTTTTGCCGGAGGACGGGACTGCTGAGCTTTCATCGGTGCTGGCAGGGGCGCTTGTGGATATATTGAGGCGGGAGGCCCATATACTTCTGCCGAAGAAGCTCTCTTTCTTTGCCGGCCGGTATGGTTTTGAATTTGGTCGGGTGGCGATAAAGCACAATTCGTCCAACTGGGGCAGCTGTTCATCGAAAGGAAACATCAATCTCAATCTGAATATTATGCGTTTGCCTGAACTTCTGTGCGACTATGTTCTTCTGCATGAACTCTGCCATCTGAGGCATCCGGACCACGGGCGCAATTTCCATGCTCTTCTTGAGCAGCTCTGCGCTGATAATCTGAAAAGAAGACAGGCTGTTGTTGATGCATTCATCAGGACCCCTGCCGGACAAGGATTCATGGACAGCTGGACGCAGGAACTGCTGAAGTCAATCTCAGGAAGCCGTTCAATATTTCCAGTCCATAATACTATGGAGAAGGAGATAAGAAAGTACAGGCTTCATTAGTGTCCGGTAAAAAACCGCAAAAGTTCTTTGAAAATATTGAAGTATAGGTAATTACAAGGATGGGACGAGCGCGCCGATTTGAATTTATCTTTGCCAGACTATCGTAGAATGGCACATGAATAAAG
>JADIMK010000081.1 GCA_017694785.1 Candidatus Cryptobacteroides intestinigallinarum | reverse complement strand
CTTTATTCATGTGCCATTCTACGATAGTCTGGCAAAGATAAATTCAAATCGGCGCGCTCGTCCCATCCTTGTAATTACCTATACTTCAATATTTTCAAAGAACTTTTGCGGTTTTTTACCGGACACTAATGGTAAAACCTTATAAAAACAGAAAAAATTGTAAAAAACAGAAATATCTGTATCAAAAAAGAGAAAATCCGGTCATTCGGCCGGATTTTCTCTTTCCTATATAGCTATATTCGCAATGGAATTTTTAAGTATTTGTTATTGGGGACAGGGCCCGTATCATGCTTTTGTTTAACAAGAAGTCACCCTCATCATGCCGGGGCCCTGTCCTTTTTTCTCTATCATGGACTCAGCCGGACAGGTTATCTGCCGTTCCATCTGAGAGCCTTGAAGATCTCCACAACTACGAGCGGCACGAGAGCAAGTCCTATGACTGTGAGCCACTGCTCCCTGCCCATTTCAGCAAATTTGAATGCTTCGTTCAGGGATGGTATCAGAAGTACAGCCAGGGAGAACACAAGCGACATCATTATAGCGAAAATAAGCGGCTTGTTGTTGAGCGGATTGAACCTGAACCTGGACTCTGTGTTGGAATGGAGGTTGCCTGCGTGGACAAGTTTGGCTGCAATCAGGGAAGCAAAAGCCATTGTCTGTCCGAGGGATTCGGCAAGTGAGGCATTCCCGCCGTACATGTCCATGCCCATCTTCTTTCCTAGGATGAAGGCCACAAGTGTGATGGCACCCATCATTACTCCCTGGTAGCTTATTCTCCATATCATGCTCTTGTCCATGAACTGTTTGCCCTGTCCTCTAGGACGTTTCTTCATTATGTCTGAAGCCGCAGGGTCAAGGCTCAGAGCAAGAGCCGGGAATGTCTCGCTGACTAGATTTATCCAGAGTATATGGATAGGCAGGAGAGGAATGCCCATGTTGAATATCGAGGCGACAAAGAGAAGAAGTACTTCACCAAGGTTCGTAGACAGCAGGAACAGGATGGTCTTGAGGATATTGTCATATATTCTGCGGCCTTCTGACACTGCGGATACTATGGTGACGAAGTTGTCATCCGAGAGTATCATATCTGAGGCATCCTTGGCCACTTCTGTACCTGTGATACCCATGGATACTCCTATGTCGGCCTGCTTCAGGGCAGGGGCATCATTGACCCCGTCTCCTGTCATGGCGACGATCTCTCCTTTCTTCTGCCATGCAGTCACGATCTTGACTTTCTGCTCAGGAGCAATCCTGGCATATACAGTGTATTTCTCCACATTCTCATCGAAAGTCTTCTCGTCGATCTTCTCAAGTTCAGTACCTGTGATGGCAAGGTCTCCCTGTTTGTATATGCCTATCTTGGAGGCTATGGCAAGGGCCGTTGCCTTGTGGTCACCGGTTATCATGACCGTCCTTATGCCGGCTTCGTGGCATTCCTTTATCGCTCCGATCACTTCTTCCCTTTCAGGGTCGATCATGCCTGTGATGCCGGAGAATATGAGATCCCTTTCGACCTCCTCCATCTCAGATGAGACCTTGTCTGTCGGCCGATACGCCATTGCCAGGACCCTGAGAGCAGATTCCGCCATCTTCTCGTTCCTGTTCTGGAGATCCCTGATGTCAGCTTCAGTTATGTCCCTGATGCCGTCGGCTGTCTCTATCCTGGTACATACGGAGAGGACTTCGTCAAGTCCTCCCTTGACATTGATCTGGAGCGAGCCGTCCTTCATCCGGTTGATGGTGGCCATCCTTTTCCTTGTGGAGTCGAAGGCTACCTCTCCTACGCGAGGACATTCATTTTCTATGCTGGCCTTGTCCACCCCGTTCTTCATGCCGAGGTCTATGAGCGCTATCTCTGTCGGGTCTCCTACTCTTGTCGTACCTCCTTCAGCGTTCTTGACTTCCTTGGCATCGCAGCAGAGTACAGCGATCTCGACAAGCTTCCCGAGGTTTCCGCACGGGGCGTATTCCTCGACTACAGTCATCTGGTTCTTTGTCAGTGTGCCGGTCTTGTCCGAGCATATCACAGTCGTACATCCCAGAGTCTCCACTGAAGGCAGCTTGCGGATTATTGCGTTGTGCTTTACCATGCGGCGCACTCCCATTGAAAGTATGATGGTCGATATCGCAGGAAGACCTTCAGGAATGGCTGCTACAGCGAGTGAGACTGCAACCATGAACATGCCTACGGGCTCGCGGCCGTTGAGTATGCCGATTATGAATATAACCACGCAGATCAGGACTGAGGCGATACCTATCACTTTACCGAGCTTTTCAAGACGTACCTGCATCGGAGTCTGTGTGTCTGATTCACCTCCGAGCATGTGTGCTATCTTTCCGATCTCGGTGTTCATCCCGGTCCCGGTGACAATGCCTTTGCCGTGTCCGAAAGTCACGACACCGCTGGAATATGCCATGTTTATCCTGTCCCCGAGAGGTATGTCCTGGCCGGGCAGCACGTCGCTGGCCTTTTCCACAGGCACGGATTCTCCGGTCATGGAGGATTCCTGGATGCTCATGTTGACGGATTCGGTGATCCTTATGTCTGCCGGTACAATGTCGCCGACTTCAAGCTCGACGAGATCTCCCGGAACTACGTCTTCTACATTGACGACTATAGGCTCGCCATCCCTTATGACCTTTGCCATAGGTGCAGCCATCTTCTTGAGCGATTCGAGGGATTTCTGGGCCTTGAGCTCCTGATATGCACCTATGAATGCGTTCAGAAGCAGGATACCCATTATGATGTATGTGTCAAGCAGACCTTCTCCGGTCCTTACACCCATTACTCCGGAGATTATGGCCGCGATAATCAGGAGTATTATCATGAAGCTCTTGAACTGCTCAATGAACATCAGCAGGAACGGCTTGTTCTTTTTCTGGACAAGTGTGTTCTTTCCGTATTTCCCGATCCTGGAAGCGATCTCGTCCTGCCGCAGACCTCTGGCAGGATCCGTCCCCATTTCTCTGGCAACGTCTTCAATTGACTTGTTGTAGAATTGTTCCATCTTCATCTGTGTTTTGTAGCACGGAACATGATGTCCCGGATGTTGAGGACGCAAAAATAATTGCAGTCACAATATATTGTTATGTTTGC
>JADIMK010000080.1 GCA_017694785.1 Candidatus Cryptobacteroides intestinigallinarum | reverse complement strand
GCCTATGCCCACATTGGCCGACCACTGAATTCCGACCGGATCCAGACTCTTGCGGTACCGTATCCCATACAGATCCGTTATATCATAATCCACCCTGACAGCCCTCTCCACCATACATCCGGCATTGGCATAGAATGTAAGCCGCTTGCCTGAAAGAATATTGACATAGAAATTGAGCGGCACACCGATATAATGGATGGACTGTTCGACATTGCCTTGATACAGTCTGTCGACCAGAGCCTCATAACGGCTGTTCAAGAATGTATAATTGACACCTAGCCCCACTCCCAGCCTGTCATTGAGGAACGAGTATCTGATCTCCAGACCCAGGGATACAGGGAAGTAATGCCTGGGCTCTGACACCGGGACAATACCCCCTCCATAAGGCGTAGCTCCGATTCCGCCGTCGGAATAGCTGGGCTGGGAAAAATCCACATTGCCGGTAGCGTCGGTCGGTGACAGATGCCCGCTTGCGGCGATAGAGAAGGAAGAGGCTTTCCTGTCCGCAGCCGCCTCCATATCTCCGGCCATGGCTATATATTCCGTCTGCACTCTATTGTCGTAGATTGACGGAAGAGACGGCTTGCTTTTCTCAATATTTTTCCGCACCTCCAAAGCGACAGTTCCTATCCTTTCATCGGATTGAGAAGACTGCCGGGGCACTGCATCTGCCGGACGGCTCACTACAGACATCTCAGGCCTGTCCTGCATCAAGACCCTGCCTTCAACTGGCCGTACCGGTGTCAAAGCCGGAATCCGCTCCCGCAAATAGCCGTCCCCTCCGCCGACATCCTCCTGTCCGACCACTGCAAGCACATCCTGCTGCGGCATCGGATCCGAAGGATAGAGCAAAGCCGTTACAAAAAATCCCGCCACAACAGCTGCTGCCGCCGCATAGGACACGACTTTTCTCCATCTCACTATCCTGCGTCTACGGTCAAGACCGGACTCGATTCTTGCCCAAAGTTCCGGAGCCGGAGCCTCTGAATAAGAATCTGCCAACTCTTTAATCTTCCTATCGAATATCTCGTCTTTCATCTGTTTTTCCTCCATTCCTGCAGTTTCTCCTGCAACCATATCCGGGCTCTGCTGAGCTGTGACCTGGACGTTCCTTCCGACATGCCCAGAATCTCTGCTATCTCCTGATGCGAATATCCCTCAATCACACTCATATTGAAGACAGTCCTGAAACCCTCCGGCATATTGGATATTATTCTGACAATATCCTTTCCGCCCATCCCCGCCAGAATATCATCGTCACTCATCATACCCCGTGCTGCATCTTCCACATCCACAGCATCTTTAAGTATATCTCCCTTTCTCAACCGCATCAATGCGGTATTTACAAACACTTTGCGCATCCACCCCTCAAAAGAGCCCTGCGAATTGAAGGTCCCTATCTTGGAGAAGACTGTCAAAAAGCCTTCCTGCAACAGGTCCTCCGCATCAGCCCTGTTCCTTGCATACCTCAGGCAAACAGAAAACATACGGGAGGAATACCTCTCGTACAAGACCCTCTGGGCTCTTCTGTCCTGTTTGCGGCATCTCAGGACAAGCTGTTCATCGCTTATTTGCTCTATATCGCCTGACGGCATTTCCTGTATCTATTTTAATAGATGCAAAAATAAGTGAATTCGCTGCATCTTCGGCTTGAATATTGTATATTTGTCCAAGTATAATGATACAAGGACATGAGATCCGTTATAAAAAGCATACTGATTATCACCCAACTGACCCTTCTGCCGACAGTAACATACGCATCTGTGAAAGATTCCGTCAGCGCGTTTGACTACTATATAGAAGGCGTCCGGGAATATGCTGCAGGGGAAAGCAGCAGCGCGGACATAATGTTTTCCAAAAGTGTCAGGATGAATCCGGAAAACGATGCCGCATGGTACTATATGGCAATGCTCCGGCTCATGGACAATGATTCCGACAAGGCTCTGGAATATCTGGAGAAAGCCGTATCCCTGTCACCTGACAATCAATGGTACAGACTTACATCGGCAAGACTTTATGCCAACCTGGGAGAGTCTGACAAAGCTATTGACATCTACAATGCACTGATAACCGAAGCGCCTGAGAAAAGTGATTACTATTACGAGCTCACCGACCTTCTTATGAGGAGCAACAGGCTGGACGAGGCTCTCGGGATTCTGGAGCGGATAGACCAGCTGCGAGGGGCCACTGAGATTACCGGCAATGCAAAGTATGAGATTCTGATGGCACAAGGGCGCTATGATGAAGCTGAGAAGCAGGCCAGGAAACTTGACGAGAATTTCCCGTCTCCAAGGACCGCGCTGGCTCTCGGCGATCTCTACAAGGCCAGATACAATGATTCCACTGCGCTTTACTATTACAGAAAAGCCGTCAATATGGATCCGGAGTTCACCCCTGCTTACCTCGGCATGGCCGAAGTATACAGGATCAACCGTGATTTCTTCAACTTTTTCAAGAGCATCAATATTTTTCTTTCAGACAGGGACATGAACCCGCTGATGAAAGCCAGCTACATAGAGGAGGTTATCTTTCCTTCCGGCATAGTTCCTGTATTCAGACCGCAGGTGGATACCCTGATCAACAATACACTCAATGCACATCCTTCAGACACAGCGATACTGAGTATGGCAGGTTCCTACTTCATCGCCCTTGACAGCATCGATAAGGGATTGGAACTGCTGCGCAGAAATGTAGACCTGCATCCCGATGTCAAGTCAGCCCGAATGGCCTATATGGGGCAGCTTTACTACACCAGGCAGTGGGACACTCTGATTCCTGTAGCCCAAAGGACGATAGAACTTTTTCCCGAACATTTTTCTCTTAAAGAGATACTGGCCATAGCATACTGGCAGAAAGGAGACACGGAAGCGGCAGCCGGACTTTACCGCCAGATACTTAAAGTAATTCCCGAAAACCATCCCATGCTGATCAGCTGTTACGGTTCCCTTGGAGACTTGTATCATGAACTGGGCAACCGACGCAAGGCATACCGGTATTACGAGAAGGGACTCCGGATCGATGACAACTACAGCCCTATCCTCAACAACTACGCATATTACCTCAGCGAGGAGGGGCGCAATCTGAGGAAAGCATTGGAGATGAGCCGCAAAACCGTACTCAATGAGCCTGAGAATCCCACATATCTTGACACTTACGGCTGGCTTCTCTACCTCACAGGTGACTATCAGGAAGCCCGGAAATATCTGGAAAAAGCCAAGATATACGGAGGAGACGAGAGCGCGGTGATCCTGGACCACTATGCAGAAACCCTTTATGCGCTTAAGGAATACAATCTGGCGTTTCTCTACTGGGGCAATGCAGAAAGACTGGATCCGGATATGGGGCTGGCTGAAAAAGTAAGAGAGAGACGGAAAGAAGCCGACAAAAGATGAGACACTTTATCACCATACTACTGGTCCTTATATCCGCAGCACACTCATTGTACGCACAGGACATAAGCCGGCAAGAAGAAAAGAAAAGACAGATAGAGGAAGAAATAGCCCTTATCGACAAGCAGCTGGACGCCAACCGCGACAAACGCGAACAAAGCCTCAACACCCTTTTGCTCACACGCCGTAAGATGGAGGCACGACAAAAGCTGATAGATAGACTCGATGACGATATCGCATCATACAACAGAAGCATCGCTGATGCCGGTGCCAGGATAAAACACCTGAACGCCAGACTGGACACACTGCGCAAATACCACGAAGATATGATTCTGAGCGCATACAAGACAAGGGACAATAAAGTCTGGTTCATGTATATCCTTGCCAGCAAGGACCTCAATCAAGGACTTCGGAGATGGACATATCTGAAAAACATATCCGAGTCCATACGCCTGCAGGCCAGCCAGATCCAGGACACGGAAAGAGAGCTGCAGGAAGAAAAGCTGAGACTTGAGAACCTCAAGGCCGGCTCCGTCGCGACAAGAACAGAAAGACAGAAAGAAAAGAACACGCTTGCCGCCGAAGAGAAGAAGATGAACAGTATGGTCGTCCAGTTGACAAAAAATGAGAAATCCCTGAAAAAGGAACTCCAGCAGAAACAGAAGGAAGTGGAGCGGCTCAACAAGGAGATCGAGAGAATCCTGGCCGAGGCTGTCAGGCAGCAGAATTCAGGAGAAGGGCCGAAGGTGGATTACGCCCTGTCGGCCAAATTCGGAGAGAACAAGGGCAGGCTGCCGTGGCCGGTACAGAACGGAGTGGTCATTCAGAAATTCGGACAGACCTATCATCCGGTATTCAAGAACCTCAAAATGCCGTACAACAACGGTATCAACATATCGTCTCCCGCCGGCAGCAACGCCACCGCTGTCTTTGACGGAGTGGTCAAGCAGGT